>JAJFGL010000030.1 GCA_021776135.1 Kiloniellaceae bacterium | reverse complement strand
AGCACCCCGCTTCATAACAACCCCATCAGACCAGCCTAACTGACCAATTCGACGCTCTGTCATGCTTCGCTCCAATCAATGAACTAACAAAATCATCGAATCACTATCTATCCCTTCGTGCAAAGGTCTCCAGGATGAGGGTGAATCGTGTGTGGCGCAAAGAAATACCCTTATGCTGAGCTTGCTGAAGCACGCATCCCGCCGATCCAAACTTTCACTTACTCAAGATACCGTCTTATGGGATTCCCTGCTTCAAGGGGCGGCCTTCACCGCGCGGCCTCTTTCATCATTTCGCGGGCGATGATGAGCTGCTGGATTTGCGAGGTGCCCTCGTACAGACGGTAAAGCCGGACATCCCGGTAAAAGCGCTCGATGCCGTAGTCGGCCATATAGCCGGCGCCGCCGTGAATCTGCACCGCCCGGTCGGCGACGCGGCCCACCATCTCTGAACAGAAATATTTGCAGATCGCGGCCTGCTTGGTGACTTTTCCGCCGGCATCTTTGCGCCGGGCGGCATCCAGGACCATGGACTTGGCCGCATAAACCTCGGCCTCGCAGTCCGCCAGCATGGCCTGCACAAGCTGAAATTCGGCGATCGCCTTGCCGAACTGCTTGCGTTCCATGGCGTAGGCAAGGCTGTCGCGGATGAGGCGCTCCGCATTGCCGACGCACATGCCGGATATGGTCAGGCGGCCACGGTCCAGCACCTTCATGGCGGTTTTGAAGCCCCGGCCCTCCACGCCGCCGATAACGGCATCGGCGGGTATCCGGCAATCCTCGAAGATCACGTCGCAGACATGGGCGCCCTGCTGGCCCATTTTCTTGTAGGGCGGCCCAAGGCTCAGGCCGGGCGTGCCCGCCTCGACCAGAAAGGCGGAGATTCCCGAGGCGCCCTTGTTATCGGGATCGCTGCGGGCCATGACCGTGAATAAACCCGCGTTGGGCGCATTGGTGATAAAACGCTTGGTACCGTTGAGGACGTAAACATTGCCGTCCATGCGGGCCGTGGTTCGTAGGGAGGCGGCATCGGAGCCCGAGTCCGCCTCGGTCAGGGCGAAGGAACCGATTATCTCGCCGCTGGCCAGCTTGGGAAGATATTTGCGTTTCTGCGCCGCCGTTCCGTCGATCGCGATGCCCTGGCTGCCGATTCCGTTGTTGGTGCCGAACACCGAACGGAAGGCGGGCGAGGCATGGCCGAACTCGATAATGACCTGGACTTCCTCCTCGACCGTCAAGCCCAGGCCGCCATGGTCTTCCGGTATCGAGAGGCCGAAGAGGCCCAAGGCGCGCATGT
Organism: Kiloniellaceae bacterium; assembly: GCA_021776135.1. GTDB lineage: Bacteria > Pseudomonadota > Alphaproteobacteria > Kiloniellales > J153 > JAJFGN01. Next base: position 101,337 of record JAJFGL010000030.1, on the reverse strand, counting down.
CATCGACAAGCGCGGGTGGCATAGTGTCGGTTTGTGAAACCTCGGCCTCCAAGGGGATCAGGCGCTTCTCGACGAAACGTCCGATGGTGTCCAATAATTGCGCGAATGTTTCCCGGTCCAAGGCCATCTCAAGATTCCTTACTGCGAGCCCCTTTCGGGACCACGAGGCAATCGAGCGCCACCGCGCCTTGCCCCTTAGGTAATACGGTGAAGGGATTTATGTCGGCACTGGCGAGGGTTTCGCCATGGCTCGCCGCGAAACGCGACAGGGCGGCCAGCGCCCCGGCCAGGGCGTCCAGGTCGCAGGGCGGGCGGCCGCGCGCGCCTTGTAGAATCTTGACGCCCTCGATGCCCAAAATCATGTCCATGGCCTCGTCCTTGCCGAAGGGCGCCAGGCGGAACACGACATCCTGAAACACTTCGACAAAGATACCGCCGAGTCCGAACATGACCGCGGGGCCGAAGACCGGATCGACTTGCACGCCGAGAATGGTCTCGACCCCGCCGGCGATCATGGGCGACATGATCACGCCGTCGATCCGTGCGGCGGGCGTCTGCTTTTTCATCCGGCCGTGGAGCAGGCCGTAGACTTGGCGGGCATGGTCCGCCGTGGCGACGTTCAACTCCACACCGCCGATTTCCGTTTTGTGGGTGATGCCGGCGCCGTTGATCTTCATGGCGAGAGGACAGTTATAAGACGTTGCGATTTCTGCCGCTTCTTCGGCGCTGTTCGCGATTCTGGCAGGGGCCAGGGGAAATCCGGCCGCCGCCAGCACGTCACGGGACTCCCATTCGCTCAAGGCCTGGGCGGGGAGATCGCTACACAAAGAGGTGTCAAGCGGCGTGGCGCTTGAGCGTCCGGCAAAGCTCCTTGCGAATCCGGCCAGGGCCGCGGCGGCGGCGATCGCCCGGCATGGATCGGCGAATGTCAGGTAGCCAGCGTCCCGGTAGCGCGCGACGATCTCGGGCGGCCCCATGAGAGATAGAAATATCAGCCGGTCGGGAAACCGCGCCCGTATCGATTCCAGTTCCTTGACCAAGGGATCGGCGATATAGGGCGAGGCGGCGACGATGGTGAAAAACGCCACCGCGATGCTGTATTTCCCTTCATCCAGCATCGCCGAAAAATTAGTTCCGACCAAGGACAGATCGTTGAACATCTGGGCCGTGGTATCGACCGGGTTGCGGGGCGAGGCAAAGGGCAGGGCGGCTTTGAGCTTTTCCTGGGCTGCTTCGGGCATGGGCGCCACGTCCAGGCCATGCTTGCCGGCATAGTCGGCCATGAGCGCGCCGACGCCGCCGGAAATGGTCATGAGGCCGATTCTGTTATCCCTGGGGTAGATGCCGGCGGTGCAGGCATAGGCGATATCGAGCATTTCCTCGGTCGTTTCGGCCCGGTGAACGCCGTACTGGCGGAAAACCGCATCATAGATTTCGTCCGCTCCGGCAAGGGACGCGGTGTGGGAGGCGGCCGCCGCCGCGCCTTCCTCGCTGCGCCCGACCTTGATAAAAATGACCGGCTTTTTGTTGGCCCGGGCCAAGTCCAGGCTTCGTAACAAGGCCGGGCCGTCCTTGATCCCCTCGGCATAGGCGGCGATGACCTTGACCTCGCGCGCCTCCGCCGCCCAGGCGATACACTCGGCGACATCGATATCGCACTCGTTTCCGGTGGTGATGACATGACTGACGCCCAGGTCCCAGGATCGCGCGACGGCATAGAGGTGGGTGCCATAGGCGCCGCTTTGGCTGACGATGGCCAAGGGTCCGGCTTCGGTGTAACCGCCGTCTCCGGTGCTCGAAAAGGTCGCGAAGAAGCGGCTTTTGAAACTCAAGACGCCGATGCAATTCGGTCCCAGGATCCGCATACCGCTTTGCTTGGCGATCTCGCTCAAGCGCGCCTGCAGGGCTTCGCCGTCCGCTCCGGTTTCCGCGAAACCGGCGCTGAAAATAATGGCGGACTTCACGCCCATGGCGGCGCAGTCCTCAAGCGTCCCGACAACGAATTTCACCGGCACCGCGACGATTGCGCAATCGACCGCTTCCGGAACGTCGCGGATCGACGGAAAGGTTTTGAGACCTTGAACCGTCGCGCGGTTCGGATTGACCGGATAGATTGCGCCCTTGAAGCCGGCCTCCATCATATACCGCAGGGGCCGCCCGCCGATGCGGGCCGGGTCGTCCGATGCACCGACTATGGCAACCGACGCGGGTTCCAAGAGTGGCTTTAATCCGGCACGGCGCTTGGGAGCGGAGGAATTTTTTGGCAAATAAACCTCGAGCAAAAAAAGTAAATGCGCCGGTTTCGAAGGTAGTATTCGATAGTGTTATCTTCTGTTCTACGATCGAAGTTCACGTTGAACAAACTATGTAACGCCTTGAACTGCTTTACATAGGCCGGAAATATAGGCCAAACTCGATCATTATATGCAGAACGCGAGTCAAGCGACAACAGGCCCTAGGCAAGGGTGCTACGAAGCAATAACAAAGATAACGGTTAAGGGAGGTAACAGTCATGAGATTCGGAAAGCTTAGCGGTTTCGCGGCCGTGCTGGTCCTGACGGGCGCGGCGGCGGCGCAGGTTTTCGCCGCCGAGGTCAAGCTGCCCGCCACGCTGGCCTGGTCGGCCTATAACACGGGCACGACGGGCTACAATCAGTCCGTCGCCATTGGCAAGGCCCTGAAGGACAACTACGGCGTTAGTCTGCGCGTCGTTCCCGGGAAAAACGATATTTCCCGGCTGACGCCGCTGCGCCGCGGCAAGGTCCAATTCGTCGCCAACGGCGGCGCGACCTATTTCGCCTCCGAGGGCATTTCCCTCTTCGCGGCCCGGGAATGGGGGCCCATGAAGTTGCGGCTCCTCATGTCCGCGACCTCGGACGCCAATCTTCAGGTAGGCACCGCCAAGGACGCCAACGTCAAGACCTATGCCGACCTCAAAGGCAAGCGCGTGTCCTATGTGATCGGCAGCGATGCGCTCAACATCGGCATGGAAGCGATACTCGCCTTTGGCGGCTTGACCTGGGACGACGTCACCAAGGTTGAGTTTCCCGGCTATGGGGCGTCATGGAAAGGCATGGTCAACGGACAGACCGACGCCGCTTTCGCCTCGACGGTTTCGGGCCCGACCAGAAAGATGGAAGCGAGTCCCCGAGGCATTTTCTGGCCGCAACTTCCCCATGGCGATAAGGCCGGCTGGGACCGTCTTAAAAAGGTCGCGCCCTATTTCCTGAAGCACACCGCCACCATCGGCTCGGGCGGGATATCCAAGGACAATCCGCTTGAAGGCGCCGGCTACCCCTATCCAATCCTCATCACCATGGCGAATCAGGAAGATGCCCTGGTCTATTCCCTGACCAAGGCGATTCATACCGCCTATCCGGACTTCAAGGACGCCATGCCGGCCTTGTCGGGCTGGGCGCTAGAGCGCCAGGCCTTTACCTGGGCGGTTCCCCACCATGAGGCGGCGGTCAAGTACTGGAAGGAAACCGGCGCCTGGACAGACGCCATGCAACAGCACAATGACGGCCTGATTAAGCGTCAAGACGTGCTCGCCGCCGCCTGGGGCACCATGAAAGCCATGAATATCGCCGACGACGATGCCTATAAGAAAGAATGGCTGAAGGTCCGCGCGGCCGCGCTTAAGGGAGCCGGCATGAATCCGTGACCGGCGCGTCCGCGGAAGCTTCCAAGCCGGTGGAGGCGGGGAACCGTCACCGCCGGCTTTCTTCCGCCTGGCAGGCCTGTTTCCTGGTTGTCACGGTCCTGGGCGTTGCCCTGGCCGTGAACCAATTTTTCAACCTGGGTTTTTTCATTGGACTGACGATCCTCGACAATAACTATCAATATGCCTTGATAGCTCTTTTCGTCCCCATGGTCTTTATCGTCTTTCCCGCGGCCAAGCGGGCGCCGCCGGACAAGGTTCCCCTCTACGATTGGGGGTTGTTTATCGCGACCCTGCTCGTGGCCTCTTTCTTCATGTGGAACAGCCAGGAGATTGTCGAAAAAGGCTGGGAATTCGGGGCGCCGGATTATGTCGTCTATCCATGTTACGTCTTTTGGATACTCATGCTTGAGGCCACGCGGCGCGCCGGCGGCACGGCGCTCTTCGTGGTCGTGGCGCTGGTGTCGTTTTACCCGCTGGTAGCCGATCTCATGCCGGGCCCCATATCCGGCCTGCCATCGTCCCTCGCCGACACGGCCGCTTATCATATCATGAGCAATGAGAGCGTGCTGGGTATTCCCATGCGGGCCCTGGCCAATCTTGTTATCGGTTTCCTGATCTTCGGCGTCGCGTTGCAGAAAACCGGTGGCGGGACGTTCTTCATCAACCTTGCCTTCGCGTTACTGGGGCATGTTCGCGGCGGCCCGGCCAAGGTCGCGATCTTCGCCAGCGGCCTCATGGGGTCCATGAGCGGCAGTGTCATATCCAACGTCCTGACCACGGGCGCCATGACCATACCGGCCATGAAGCGCACGGGCTTCAGAGCCTCCTACGCCGGCGGGGTCGAGGCCTGCGCCTCGACCGGCGGCGTCCTCATGCCGCCGATCATGGGCGCCACGGCGTTTATCATGGCCGTGTTTCTGGAAATTCCCTATGTGACCATCGCGGTCGCCGCCATTATCCCCTCGGCCCTGTATTTTTTCGCGCTCTTCGTACAGATCGACGCCCACGCGGCGCGCAATAAAATGCCCGGACTGCCGCGCGAGGAACTGCCCCGCATCGGCGATACCTTGCGCGAGGGCTGGCACTTCATCGCCGTCTTCGTGCTGCTGATCGTCATGCTGATTTACCTGAAGCGCGAAGTTCTGGCGCCATTTTATGCGACCCTGCTTCTGATTGTTATAAACCAGATAACCTCGCCGCAGCGTTGGAACTTGGCGGCGCTGAAAGATTTCGTGCTTAGCACCGGATTGCTGTTAGCGGAAATCACGGCGATCCTGGCCGGCGTCGGCCTCATCGTCGGCGCGCTTTCGGTGACCGGCATGGCCGGCACCTTCGTGAACGACCTGGTGTTTCTCGCCGGCGGCAATACCATCGTGCTGTTGTTCATGGGCGCGCTGACCAGTTTCATCATGGGCATCGGCATGACCGTGACCGCCGCCTATATTTTTCTCGCCATCGTGCTGGCGCCGGCCCTGGTTCAGGGCGGTCTCGATCCCTTGGCCTCTCATCTGTTCATTTTTTATTGGGGCATGGTGTCTTACATCACGCCGCCGGTCGCCTTGGGGGCTTACGCGGCGGCGACTATCGCGAATGCCAATGCCATGAGGACCGGTTTCGAGGCCATGCGCTTGGGCAGTATTATCTACTTCGTGCCCTTCTTTTTCGTTCTCGATACGGCCTTTATTCTGAAAGCGCCGTGGCAACATATCCTCCTGAGCGTCGTCTTCGCCCTGTCGGGAATCGTCCTGATCGCCAGCGCCCTGCAAGGCTATCTTGCCGGCTTCGGCGATCTGACGCGCCGGCCCTTCCTGCAATGGCCCCTTCGCGGCGCGATTCTAATAGCAGGATTACTGCTGGCGACGCCCGGCGGGGGGCTCATTCCCTGGACCAACCTGGATAAAACCATAGCCGCCGGGATTTTACTGATGGTGAGTCTCGTACCCTTGGCTATTCAACGTAGGCTATCAAGCCACCTCGAATAAGCCCGCCGCGCCCATGCCGCCGCCGATGCACATGGTCACCACGGCATGCTTGGCCTTACGCCGCTTGCCCTCGATCAGGATATGCCCGGCGAGGCGCGCGCCGGTCATGCCGAAGGGATGGCCGATCGAGATCGACCCGCCATTGACATTGAGTTTCTCCATGGGGATGCCGAGTTTATCCCGGCAGTAAATGACCTGCACGGCAAAGGCTTCGTTCAGCTCCCACAGATCGATATCGTCCATTTTCAGGCCGAAGCGTTGCAACAGCCGGGGCACGGCGAAGACCGGGCCGATGCCCATCTCGTCCGGCTCGCAACCGGCGACCGCGAAGCCCTTGAAAATACCGAGCGGCGAGAGCCCGCGCTTCTCCGCGAGTTTCGCGTCCATGACCACGCAGGCCGAGGCGCCGTCCGATAGTTGGCTGGCATTGCCGGCGGTTATGAAGTTGTCCTCGCCCATGACCGGTTGCAACTTGGCCAAGCCTTCGATGTTGGTGCCGGGGCGGTTGCCCTCGTCCTTGGCGAGGGTCACTTCCTCATCGTGGGTTTCGCCGGTTTCCTTGTTCTTGACTTCCTTGACCGTGGCCAGGGGCACGATCTCGCCGTCGAAATATCCGGCTTCCTGAGCCGCCGCCGTGCGCTGCTGGCTGGCCAGGGCATAAATGTCCTGGTGTTCGCGGGATACGCCATAGCGCTTGGCGACGATGTCGGCGGTATCGATCATGGCTATCCAGAGGTCCGGCTTGTGTTTCATCAGCCAGTCTTCTTCGAAGCCATGGCGGTTGAGGTGCGGTTGAACCAGGCTGACGGATTCCACCCCGCCGGCCACCATGACCGGCACCTTGTCCAGGATCACGCGCTGGGCCGCCATGGCGATGGACTGAAGCCCGGATGAGCAAAATCGGTTGACCGTCGTGGCCGAGGTGGTGACCGGCAGGCCGGCGCGATAGGCCGCCAGGCGGGCGATGTTGCGCCCGGTCGCGCCCTCGGGATAACCGCAGCCTATAATGACGTCTTCGACTTCCCCCGGTTCGACGCCCGCGCGCTTCACCGCGTGTTCGATCGCATGGCCGGTCAAGACCGCCCCGTGGGTCTTGTTGAAGGCGCCGCGAAAGGCTCTGCCGATAGGTGTGCGCGCGGTCGAGACGATAACGGCTTCGGACATAGTTACTCCCTAGGACGCGTAATCGGCGAATTTCTTGCCGGACTTGGCCAGGTCTTCGAGCAAGGGCGCGGGGCGCAGCATGTCGCCGTGCTGCTCATGGAACTCGCACATGGCCTTGTAAACCCTATCGGGGCCGATCAGGTCGGCGTGGAACATGGGTCCGCCGCGCCCGCGCGGGAACCCGTATCCATGGACCCAAATAACGTCGATGTCGCTCGCGCGTATGGCGATGCCTTCCGTCAGAATTTTGGCGCCTTCGTTAATCAGCGGGTAAAGGCAGCGTTCGAGAATTTCCTGGCTGGAAATCTTACGCCGTGGGATGCCGAGCTCGCCGGAAACCCCGGCGATGAGTTTCTCGATGGCCGGATCGGGTATCGCTTTACGGCTGCCATCCTCGTAGCGGTACCAACCGGCGCCCGTTTTCTGGCCATGACGGCCCATCTCCACGATGCGGTCGGCGATAGGCGAGTAGCGTTCGTTCGACGGGCTGGTCTTGCGCCGGTGCTGGCGCACGGCGTAGCCGACGTCGAGACCGGCCAGGTCGCCCATGGCGAAGGGGCCCATGGGCAGGCCGAAATCGTAGATCGCCTTATCGACCTCATGGGGCAGGGCGCCTTCCTCGAGCAGGAAGTTCGCCTGCCGGGTATAGGCATAGAGCATCCGGTTACCGACGAAGCCGTCGCAGACGCCGACTAGGGCGCCGACCTTGCCGATATCCTTGGTCAGCTTCATGACCGTGGCGATGACTTCGGGCGCGGTTTTCTTGCCGCGCACGTTTTCCATCAGCTTCATGACATTGGCGGGGCTGAAGAAATGGGTGCCGATAACGTCGCCCGGCCGCGCGGTGGCCGCCGCGATCTCGTCCACATCCAGGGTCGAGGTGTTGGTGGCGAGAATGGCGCCCGGCTTGCAGACCTCGTCCAAGGTGGCGAAGACCTGTTTTTTCAGCGCCATGTCTTCGAATACCGCTTCGATAACCAGATCGGTATCGCCGATATCCGCGTAGTCCGCGGTTCCGTCGATGCGCGCCAGGCGGCTGTTCATGTCTGCTTGCGAGAGGCTGCCGCGCGAAACGCTGCCCGCGTAGGTATCGCGTATGGCGGACAGGCCCGCATCCAGGGTTTCCCGGTCCCGGTCCAGAACCGTCACCGGGATGCCGCCGTTGGCCAGGCTCATGGCGATGCCCCGGCCCATGGTGCCGCAGCCGATCACCGCCGCCTTGCGCACGGGCCGTGTCGGCGTATCGGCGGGAACGCCGGGAATTTTCCGCGCCTGGCGTTCGGCGAAAAACAGGTGGCGCTGCGCCTTGGACTGGTCCGAAACAACCAGCTCGTCGAAGTATTTCCGTTCCAGGGCGAGGCCCTCGTCGACGGATAGGGTCAGGGCGCTCTCGACCACCGCAATACATCGTTCCGGGGCGATGAGCCCGCGCGCGCGCTTCGCCGCCTTGGCGCGGGCGGCGGCGAAAATCTTTTCCGCGCCCGCCTTCTCGATCTTCATATGGCGGCTTGGGCGCGGACCCTTGCCCGCCGCCAGCAAACCTTCGGCGAAACGAACCGCTTCTTGGGTCGGATCGCCCTCGACAATCGCATCGAAAAAGCCGAGCGCTTTACCCTCTTGCGCGCCCAGATAGTCGCCGCTCAGGATGATCTCAAGCGCCGGCCCGATCCCGATCAAGCGGGGCAGGCGCTGCGAGCCTCCGGCGCCGGGCAGGAGGCCGAGTTTGATTTCGGGCTGGCCGAAACGGGCGCTGGTATCGCCGATCCGGTAGTGACAGCCAAGGGCGAGCTCGCAACCGCCGCCGATCGCGGTCCCATGAATCGCCGCGACAACCGGTTTCTCGCAAGCCTCGATCGTATTGATGACGTCGCTCAGAAACGGCGCCTTGCGCGGCTTGCCGAATTCGCGGATATCGGCGCCGCCGCAAAAGCAGCGGCCTTGTCCAACAAGAACGATGGCCTTGACGGTGTCATCGGACGCGGCCTTGCCGAGGGCATCGGCAAGGCCTTGGCGCACCGCAACGCTCAGGGCGTTGACCGGCGGGTTGTCGAGGGCGACGACCGCAACCGCGCCGTGTAACTCAAGTTCTACCATAGCCCTCCTTCTCTAACCCGCCTTACGCCACGCCACGCGGTCAGTCCTTGTAATAGTCCGGCACCAGGTTTTGGTCTTCCTTGGGCGGCCGCACGTAATTGGAAGATGTGGTGCGCGGCGCTAGCTTTATCGGCTCCGGCGTCAGGTCCTCGTAAGGTATCTGGCTAAGGAAGTGCGTGATGCAGTTCAGGCGGGCGCGTTTCTTGACGTCCGCCTCGACCACGTACCAGGGCGCCTGTTTTATATCCGTGTGCGCGAACATCACGTCCTTGGCCCTGGAATACTCGGCCCAGCGTTGGCGGGACTGCAGGTCCATGGGGCTCAGCTTCCAGCGCTTGGTTGGGTCGACAATCCGGCCTTGAAAGCGCCGTTCCTGTTCTTCGTCGCTGACCGAAAACCAGTATTTAATCAGCTTGATTCCGGACCTCACCAGCATGCGTTCGAATTCGGGGCACGAGCGCATGAACTCCTCGTACTCTTCTTCCGTGCAGAATTCCATGACCTTTTCGACCCCCGCGCGGTTGTACCAAGAGCGGTCGAACAGCACGATTTCGCCCGCCGCCGGCAGATGCGGCACGTAGCGTTGGAAATACCACTGGGTCTTTTCGCGTTCCGTCGGCGTGCCCAAGGCGACCACCCGGGCAACGCGCGGATTGAGCGATTGCGTGATCCGCTTGATCGTGCCGCCCTTGCCGGCGGCGTCTCGGCCTTCGAACAGGACCACGACTTTCAGTCCCTTGGTCCTCACCCATTCCTGCAGCTTGACCAACTCGATCTGCAGCTTGGCGAGTTCCTTTTCGTAAATTTTATTCGGGATCTTGCGCTTTTCCTGTTTGATATCGGCGCCCACACGCCGGTCTCCGGGCGCGGGCGCTTCCGCCTTATTCTTTTTACTCGCTTTCTTGGCCATGGTTTCTCAAGCCTCCCCTTTCCAGGCGCCGTGTAAATTGTTTCGACTTCCCCCAGACCGTCTTCTTATTTGCGGTAATCATACCCAAATGGCGCCGATGTTTAAATAGCCTTCCCGTCATGAAGTATAAGGCGCTGGAACCGGCCCGCCGTTGACCGCGGCATGAAAATCGCCAAGCTTGACCGGCCTGGCCGCCGCTACAATTTGGCCGCGCCACTGTGGATAGGAATATGACTCATCATGGATGAAGCCGAAGCCGCCATGCGCCAGGAAATTATCGACGCCTGCCGGGCCATGGACCGGCGCGGAATTAATCAGGGAACCTCCGGCAATATCGGCGTGCGTTGGGGCCATGGCTTGCTGGTCACACCCTCCGGTCTCGCCTATGACGCCATGGTGCCGGAGGACATTATTTTTCTGGATATGAACGGAACCCCGGCCGGCCCCCACAAGCCCTCGTCGGAATGGCGCTTTCACCGCGATATCCTGCGCGATAGGCGCGATATCGGCGCGGTGGTCCATGCCCATCCGCCTTTCTGCACGGCGATCGCGATTACCGGGGCGGATATCCCGGCGGTCCACTACATGATCGCCGCCACTGGCGGCCCCACGGTCCGTTGCGCGCCCTATGCGACTTTCGGCACGGAGGCGTTGTCGAAGAACGCCTTGCGGGCCTTGGAGGGGCGGTTGTGCTGCCTGCTCGCCAATCATGGGTCCATCGCCTGCGGGCCGAGCCTGGCTAAGGCCCTTTGGCTCGCCACGGAGTTGGAAACATTAGCCCGCCAATATTTCTTGAGCCGCCAATTCGGCCAGCCGGTCATTCTCTCAGACGATGAAATCGCCCGCGTGTCCGAAAAGTTCAAAAACTACGGGCCGAAGCTCTAGGGGTTTAGTCCTGGGCTTCGATAGGGCAGTATCGATTCCATCATGACAGACATCATTTTCAGCAATGCGTCGATCCTGGATACCCTGGGCGGCGAAATAGGCGCGGAACGGCATCTTCGGGTGGCGGAGGGCCGGATCCAGGAAATTTCAGAAAGTCCGATCACGTCAAGCGGGGCGCGGAATATCGACCTGCGCGGCAAGGTCTTGATGCCGGGGCTTTGCGACGCCCACATCCATGTGAACGCCCTAAGCCCGGATTTCGCGGCCATATCCCGCCTGTCCCCCACTTATGTCGCCGCCCGGGCCGGGGAGATCATGCACGCTATGTTGCGGCGCGGGTTTACCACGGTACGCGATGCCGGCGGCGCCGATCACGGTATCGCCCGCGCGGTCGAGGAAGGCTTGCTGAGCGGCCCGCGCATCCTGTTCTGCGGCCATGCCCTGTCCCAGACCGGGGGCCACGGCGATATGCGGGCGCCGGGCGAAAACGCCTTCGAAGGCTGCCTGTGTTGCTCCGGCGTCGGCGCCATCTGCGATGGCATCGCCGAGGTTCAACGGGCCTGCCGGGAGGAAATCCGAAAAGGGGCGACCCAGATCAAACTCATGGTCTCCGGCGGCGTGGCCTCGCCCACGGACCGCATCGGCAGCACGCAATTTTCCCTCGAAGAGATTACGGCTGCGGTCGAGGAGGCGGAGGCGGCGGAGATTTACGTCATGGCCCATGCCTACACCGCCCGCGCGGTCAACCGGGCGCTGGCCTGCGGGGTGCGCTCCATCGAACACGGCAATCTGATCGACGAGGACAGCGTGGCCTTGTTCCGCAAGCACGACGCCTTTCTGGTGCCGACCCTATCGACCTATCACGCCCTGGCCCGGGAAGGGGTCGAGGCCGGCCTGCCGAAAGAACTCCACGCCAAGATTTACGATGTTCTTGACGCCGGCTCCAAGGCGCTCGAACTCGCCCACAGAAGCGGCGTGAAACTGGTTTACGGGACCGATTTGCTCGGTTCGATGCACAAGTACCAAATGACGGAGTTCGCGATCCGCGGCGAAATCCAAAAACCCATCGATGTCATCCGCGCCGCCACCTGCAACGCGGCCGAGCTTTTCAACGAGGTCGGCGAGGTCGGGGTCGTGGCGCCGGGCGCCCGCGCCGATCTGCTGATAATCGACGGCAACCCCCTGGACGATATCGGGCTGATGCAAGACCCGGAGCGGAACTTCAAGGCCATCGTCAAGGGCGGCGTGTTCTACAAGAACGAGCTCTGACAGGATAAAACAAGGACTTAGGATTTGTGGCCTAAGTCCTTGTTATAATGGCTCCGCGGGCAGGACTCGAACCTGCGACATGGTGGTTAACAGCCACCCGCTCTACCAACTGAGCTACCGCGGACCAGGGACCGCCGGTCAAGAAAACCGGAGCGGCCTTCAGAATACAACGACCCAAATATAAGGGCGCGCGGCGGGTTATATCAAAGCGTTTCCAGGCCGGCAAATTTTTTACCCGGATAGCGGTCTTGCTACAGCAGCCCCAGGCTCCTGAAGCTGTTGTGGCCTGAACGGCCGATGACGATGTGGTCGTGCAGGTCGATGTCCAGTTCCGCCGCCGCCGCTTGGACCTGGCGGGTGATGGCGATATCGGCCTTTGAGGGGGTCGGATCGCCCGAGGGGTGGTTGTGGACCATGATCAGGGCCGAGGCGTCCAGCTCCAAGGCTCTTTTCACCACTTCGCGCGGGTAAACCGGGGTGTGGTTCACAGTCCCGCGTTGTTGAATTTCGTCGGCGACAAGGCGGTTCTTGGTGTCGAGGAACAGCAGGCGGAACTGCTCGGTCTTCTCGCGCCCTATGGCGATCCGGCAGTAGGCTAGAACCTGATCCCAGGACCCGAGTACCGGGCGGTCCATGATCTCTTCCAGGGCCATGCGCCGGGCCGCCTCGGGGACGATTTTCAGGATCGCGATCGTGACCTCGCCGGTGCCGGTCACCTTGGCCAATTCTTGGGTGTTGGCGCTGAGCACACCGGCCAGGCTGCCGAAGCGGGCGATCAGGGCCTTGGCCAGGGGTTTGGTATCGCCGCGCGGCCGGGCGCCGAACAGCAGGTATTCGAGAATCTCGTAATCGGCCAGAGTCGCCGCGCCCTTATCGAGCAAGCGGCGGCGCAGGCGCTCCCGGTGGCCGTGGTAGTGCGGCTTGTCCTGGTCCTTGGTCATGCGCCAGCCGCGCCGTCAGGCCTCGTAAGGTGGGTTGTGCCAGCCCTTGGGCGAGAGGGTGAAAATCTCGTAGCCGTCCGCGGTGACCCCGATCGAGTGTTCGAACTGGGCCGAGAGAGAGCGGTCCCGGGTTACCGCGGTCCAACCGTCTTCCAGTATTTTCACGTCGTAGCGCCCGGCGTTGATCATCGGCTCTATGGTGAAGAACATGCCCTCTTGTAAGGTCAGGCCCTGGCCCGGCTTGCCGTAATGCAGGACGCTCGGCGCCGCGTGGAAAATGCGCCCCAGGCCATGGCCGCAAAAATCCCTGACCACGGAGAAACGCGCGCCTTCCGCGAAGCTTTGTATGGCATGGCCGATGTCACCCAGGGTCGCCCCGGGGCGCACGGCCTCGATGCCGCGCATCATGGCTTGATAGGTCGTGTCCACCAGGCGGCGCGCCTTGACGCCCGGCGCGCCGACGAAAAACATGCGGCTGGTATCCCCGTGCCAGCCGTCCAGGATGACGGTCACATCGATGTTCAGGGTGTCGCCATCGCGCAGGGTTTTCTTATCGCTGGGGATGCCGTGGCAGACCACATGGTTGATCGAGGTGCAGATTGATTTGGGAAAGCCGCGATAGTTGAGGGGGGCCGGCACCGCGCCGCGTTCGACGATGAAGTCGTGGCACAGGCGGTCCAGGTCTCCGGTGCTGATCCCCGGCGTCACATGGGGGGTGATGAAGTCGAGAGTCTCGGCCCCCAGACGCCCGGCCCGGCGCATGGCTTCGAACTCCGGCGCCCCGTGGATAACGATGCGGTTGGCCTCGGGATCGGGCATTTTAGCGGGTTGGCCATGTTCCATAGGGGTCGTCCTGTCGAAATTAGGCCTGGCGCGCGAAGCCTAGGCGGCGGTCCAGGTCAATGGTTCTAGGGCTTAGGGTGCAACTATAGCACAGGACCTCAAGCCCTTGGGAGAGCGCTATGCTCAAGGCCTTGTCATACGCGGGATCGATGTCCGCGGCAATTTCCAAACGGGTGCAATCGGGCCGCTGAACCAGGTAAAACATGACCGCCCGGGCGCCCTTGGCGGCCATGAGGGCAAGTTCCTCCAGGTGTTTCGTGCCCCGGGCGGTCACGGAATCGGGGAATTCCGCTGCTTCCGCGCCCCGCTTGAGGGTCACGCTCTTGATTTCCACGTAGCAGGGCGGCCGTCCGGGGGTCTCCAGCAAGATATCGATGCGGCTGTTTTTTCCATAGCGGACCTCGCGCCGCAGGGTCGGATAACCGGCCAATTCAGGGATCCGCCCGTCCTCTAGCGCGCTCGCCACCAAGCCATTGGGGACACTTGTGTTTATCCCGACCAGATGGCCGCCGGCAGTGGTCAATTCCCAGGAATACTTGAGCTTTCTAGCCGGATTGCGGGCGGGCGACAGCCAGACCTCGCAGCCGGCTTCGGCCAGGCCGGTCATGGAGCCGGGATTAGCGCAGTGGGCGACCACCGCCGCGCCGCACTCCAGCTCCACATCGGCCAGGAATCGCTTGTAACGGCGTAGCAAACGGCCGCGAATCAGGGGATCGGGGAAGTCCATGGCCCGGTGTTACCCCGCCCCGATGTAACATTCAATTGAACCCTTACCTAGGGCTTGCAACTTGGGGGTCCAGGACGCAGTTTTAGGGAGGCCGTTTTGCCGCGCTTTTCGTTTTCACCGTATTCCAAGGCATGAGATTTGACTCGATATCAATCCCGACCGCTTAAGCTTCTCGCGCTCGCCGCTCTAGCCAGCTTCGCACTGACCGCTTGCGCGCAGCCTTACCGCTCGGGCCCCAAGAAATCCACGTCCGTGGCGCCGCCGCCCGCCGGCGTGGACACGGGCTCGGCCTCCGGCGCCGCGCCGGCGCCGGCGCGCGCCCCTGACACCGATAGCGCCCAGTACCGTGCTGACTTGGAATCCTGTTTCAGCTTCGCGCGGGCCCGGATCGCCCGTGACGAGCGGATGGAATCCGATAGCAGCGCCGCCTTCGACGCTTATCCCCAAGGCTTAGGGATGGGGGAGATACGGGGCCGGATGAATACCTTCGCGAATCGGAACCGCCGCTCCAAACTCTATAGCGATTGCATGAGCGCCAAGGGTTACAGCCAGAACTGAAGCCAGGAAACACCGGTAATGACGGATAAGCAGGTCACCGCTTGCGTGCTGATTATCGGTAACGAGATACTCTCCGGCCGTACCCAGGACGCCAATCTCTCATTTCTAGGCCGGCGTCTGAACGACATCGGCATCCGCTTGACCGAGGTCCGGGTTATCCCCGATATCGAGGCGGTCATCGTCGAGACCTTGAATTATGTACGGCCGCGCTTCGATTATGTCTTCACCACCGGCGGTATCGGCCCGACCCACGACGACATCACCGCCGCCAGCGTCGCCAAGGCCTTCGGCGTGCCCTTGAGCCTGCACCCGGAAGCCCATGCGCGCCTGCTGGCGCATTATCCCTCCGGCCATTTGAACGAGGCCCGGCTGCGCATGGCGCATACGCCCCAGGGCGCGGATTTGATCGACAACCCGGTCAGCACGGCGCCCGGCTTTCAGGTCGAGAACGTCTTCGTCATGGCCGGTATTCCGGCCATCATGCAGGCCATGTTCGACGGCATCGTGCACCGCCTGGTCGGCGGCAAGCCGCTTCTGTCGCGCTCGCTCAGCGTTGCCTTGCCGGAAAGCCGGGTCGCGAAAGACCTGGGCGTTTTGCAAGACGCCTATCCGGATGTGGAAATGGGCAGTTATCCTTTTAACCGCAAAGGAAATTACGGCACCCGCCTGGTCTTGCGCGCCACCGAAGCGGCACGGCTGGACGCCGCCGCGGGAGAATTGGACGCCATCGTCAAGGCCCTGGGCGGGGAAGGGACATGGGACGAGGACCTGGCGTGAGCAAGCCGCGCCCCCCCGACATGACCGCCGTCCGGTTCCTGGCCCGGCACGCGGCGGTGGGAATCTTGGCCGCCTTGGTTTTCGGCGGATTGCTCGTCGCCACCGACATCGGCGGCCTGCGCGGCTTGGCGGCGGCGGACGAGAATGGCTTGCTCTACCTAACCCTGCTGTTCTTCGGTCTGGCGGTGACCTTCGGTTCGGCCGCCATGGGCGCCAGCGTCATGGCCCTGGGCCGCGCGCCTCACAAGAAATAGGCCAGCAAATAAACGCCGAGTAGCACCGCGACCCAGAGCACCGTGCTTCCCGTCGACCAGGTCCTGGCCATGATGCCCGCCGGACCGTGGTGGCGGTAAACCTGGGCGATGAAGCGTTCCAAGCGAAACTCGGCCCGGAACAGGGCGCCGCGCCGGATCGTGCTGCCGGCCGCCATCAGCCACCGCACCAGGGCGGGCAGGCCCTTGCGGTAGATCCAGTCGGTATTCAGGTTGGTCGAGGGGATTTCCTTCGGGTAGAGACCGCTACGCACCAGCACCGCGAAGGCCAGTATGGCGAACAGCAGCAGTTGCAACTGCGAGAGCACATGACTGGCCGTGTAGGGCTGGTAATCCATCGGGAACGGCAGCAAGGCATAGAGCGGTCCCGGGAAAATACCGATGGCGATGCACAGGAAGGCGGGGATCGCCATGGCGATCAGCATATTGGCCGGCGCCTCCTTGCAGCGCAGGCCGCTGTCATGGGCGAAGAAGGCGAAATAAGGGATCTTGATGCCGGAATGCTCCAGCACGCCGGCGGAGGCGAAGACCAGGACGATCCAGGCGACCACATAGCCGCCTTCCGCCACGGCCGAAAGCGTCAGCGACTTGGCGATGAAGCCGCTGAACAGCGGAAAGGCCGAGATCGAGGCCGCGCCGATGATGCAGAATACGGCCGTGACCGGCATGGATCGATAGAGCCCGCCCAACTCCGAGGCCTTGATCGTCCCGACCCGGTGCAGGACCGCGCCCATGCTCATGAACAGAAGCGACTTGTAGATGATGTGCACGAAGGCATGGGCGACCGCGCCGTTGAGCGCCAGCGATGTGCCGACGCCGATACCGGCGACCATGAAGCCGACCTGGTTGTTCAGGCTGAAAGCGAGCACCCGGCGCAGGTCGTTCTCGATCACCGCGAAGAACACCGGGAAAGCCGTCATGACGATGCCGACGTAAATCAGCATCTCGGTCCCGGCATAGCCGCGCGCCAGGGCATAGACCGCCAACTTGGTGGTGAAGGCCGAAAGCACCACCGTCCCGGTGACGGTCGCTTCCGGATAGGCGTCCTGCAGCCAGTTGTGCAGGAACGGGAACGCCGCCTTGATGCCGAAGGCGATCAGAATCAGCCAAGACGCCAAGTCGCTTAGCCCGATACGGTCGAAGGCGATGGACCCGGTTTTGTTTGCGTACAGGATGATCCCCGCCAAGAGAATGACACCGGAGCCGACTTGGATAATGAGATAACGGATACCGACGCTGGTGGCCTTGGCGGTGCGCCGCGCCCAGATTAGGAAGACCGAGGAAATCGCGGTCAACTCCCAGAAGATAAACAGCGTGATGAGATCGCCGGCGAAGACGGCGCCGATGGCCGCGCCGGCATAAACCGGGGCCGCGACCTGCTGCATGGTGTCGTTTTCGTGCAGGCCGTAGATGGTGTTGTAGAAGCTGGCGAGCAGGAAGATCGCGCCGAAGATCAGGCTCAGCTTGTCGACCCGCGCGAAGGTCAAGGTGTAGTCGAAGATCGCCACTTGCCCGTGCAGTCCGTGCTCCAGGCCAAAAAGCTGAATCGCGCCGAGGAGCGGCAGCGCGAGCATGAATACCTGCCGCGCGCGGCCATGGATCAGCGGGATCAGCAATCCGCCGACGATCAGGATCAAGCCGGGCGAGAAGTTAGCCATCGTAATAATCCTCGTCCCGCATGATTAGTTTACGCAGGCCGATGCCGGCGAAGACGATGAAGACGAAGGAGACGAAGCCGAAGATGCCGTAAATGGCCGGGAACGCCTCGAAGCCGAAGACGGTGTGGCGGTGATAGAATAAATCCGCCAGGCCCAAGACCAGGCACAGGCCAAGTAAACCCCAGAAAACGCCATTGATAGTGCCGCGCCGGTACAGCCAGGGTTTGTGGGCTTCGCGTTCGGGCCGCTCGTGGGAGTCACTCATCGGCGGTTCCTCAGGGTACGGCGATCGGCTCTAGCAGCCGATACAAGGGGTCGGCGAAAAAGAACAGGAGTATGCAGCCGGACGCGGTCAGGCATAGAGCCACGACGCACAACGTTGGCGCCTCCCGAATTTTGCCCGCGCTCCCGGTCCGGGGCGCCGCGGCGGCGCCGGCCGAGCTTGGTTCCTGGGCCGGTTCATGCGCGTGTCCCGGCGCCGGCTGGAAGAAGCCCCGCGCCACGATCGGTATCAGGTAGGCCACGTTGAGCAGGGAGCTGATCATCAGCACCGCGATCATGACGATCTGGCCGGATTCAGCCGCGCCCAGCGCCAGGTACCACTTGCTCCAGGAACCGCCCATGGGCGGCAGGCCGATGATGCTGAGCGCGCCGATCAGAAACGCCCCGAAGGTAATGGGCATGATCCGGCCCAGGCCGGTCATCTCGCTGATCTCGGTCTTGTGGGTGGCGGTGTAGATGGCGCCGGCGCAAAAGAACAACGTGATCTTGCCCATGGCGTGCATGGCGATGTGCATGGAACCGCCGATCACACTCCAGGATGTCGCCAAGGCCGCGCCCAGCACGATGTAGGAAAGCTGGCTGACCGTCGAGTAGGCCAGCCGGGCCTTGAGGTTGTCCTTGGTCATGGCGACCAGGGAGGCGATCAGGATCGTCGCCGCCGCTATGTAGGCGAGCCACTGACCGTGACCGGACTCGCGTAGAAAATCGATGCCGAAGATATAGACGGCGACCTTCATGACCGTGAAGACGCCGGCCTTGACCACCGCCACCGCGTGCAAAAGCGCGCTGACCGGCGTCGGCGCGACCATGGCCGCCGGCAGCCAGCGGTGCAGGGGCATCAAGGCCGCCTTGCCGATGCCGTACATGTAGAGCAGCAGCAGGATACCGACCACCGGGCCCGAGACCTTGCCGTTCAAAATACCGCCGACGGTGAAATCGAGCGTCCCGGCGACCTGCCAGGTCCAGAGGATCGCCAGCAGTTGCAAGCCGATGGAGGTCGAAAGCAGGATCCCCAGATAGGTCCGCCCGCCGCGCCGCGCGTCCTCGTTGCCCTTGTGGGTGACCAGGGGATAGGTGCTGAGCGTCAGCGCCTCGTAGAACACGAACAGGGTCATCATGTTGCCGGCGAAAGCGATCCCCAGCGTGCTGGCGATGGCGACCGCGAAGCAGACGTAAAAGCGGGTTTGGTTTTGTTCCTTGTTGGCGCGCATGTAGCCGATCGAATAGATCGAGTTAACGATCCAAAGGCCGGAGGCGACCAGGCCGAACAACATGCCCAGGGGCTCGACCTCGAAGGCCAGGGGCAGGCCGGGCAGCATTTCGATCAAGGTGAAACTGGGCCGTCCGCCGGCGGCGACCTCGGGCAGCAAGGTCAGAACATCGATGAACAGCAGCCCCGCCGTGCCCAGGGTTATGGCCTCGCGCAGGTTCGGGCGCTTGGCGTTGAGTGCGATCAGCACGGCGCCGGCCAGGGGGATCGCCATGGCCAAGAGGATCGCGCTATTGCCGCTCATCCCGCGCCTCCCAAAAGGAAGCGCGCCGCCGCCTCCGCGACCCCAAGGCTGAGGGAGGTCTCGACGCCGAAGTAAATGCTGGCGCCGATCAGAATCCAGGCCGGGATCAGCATCGACCAGGGCGCCTCGGCGGCCTCGGGTGCGCTATCGGGCGCCGGGCGCAGGTAGGCGACCTCGACCACCCGCCAAACATATATAAGCGCCAGCAGGGAACCCGCCAGAATGGCCACGGCGACCAGCCAGTTGCCTTGTTCGATCGCGGCTTGGACCAGAACCCACTTGCTGACGAAGCCGGCGGTCAGGGGCACTCCGATCAAGCTCAGGCCGCCCAGGACGAAAGCGAACATGGTCAGGGGCATGCGCCGGCCCAAACCGGCCAGATCGCCGAGGCGGCAAGACCCGATCCGCCAAACGATGCAGCCCAGGACCAGGAACAAACCGCCCTTGGTGACCGCATGATTGAACAGGTGCGCGATGCCCGCGGTCAGGCCGGTCACGGTGCCGAAGCCGATTCCGATCATCATGTAACCGATCTGGGCGATGCTGGAATAGGCCAGCATGCGTTTCACGTTGCCTTGATAGATGGCGACCGTGGAGCAAACCAAAACCGCGATGGTGGCCAGGGGAACGACCAAGTTGTTCAGGGTGATTTCCTCGGCCTCGAAGGTCGGGCCGAAGACAGTGAAAAAGAACCGCAGCAGGATATAGATCGAAACCTTGGTCGCCGTCGACGCCAGAAACGCGGTCACCGCGGAAGGCGCGTAGGCATAGGCGTTCGGAAGCCAGAAATGTAAGGGAAAGAGGGCCAGCTTGATGGTCGCGCCGACGGTCAGGAAGGCGAAGGCGGCAAGGACCGTGCGGTTGGCGCCGATGGCGGGCAGGCGGGCGCCCAGGTCCGCCATGTTCAGGGTGCCGGTCGACATATAGAGCAGGCCAATGCCGATGACGATGAAGGTCGCCCCGATGGTCCCCATGACCAGGTACTGGAAGGCGGCGGTCAAGGCCCGCCGGTCGCGTCCCATGGAGATCAGCACGTAGGACGACAGCGAGGAAATCTCCAGGAACACGAAAAGGTTGAAGGCGTCGCCGGTGATCGCCACCCCAAGCAGGCCGGTCAGGCAGAGCAGGAATGCCGTATAGAATCCGCTATGCTGGCTTGTGGGCACCTCTTGCGCGACACTGCGGCGGGCATAGGCCAGCACCACCGCGCCTATGGCCGCGACGATCAGAAGCACGAAGGCGTTCAGAACATCGACCCGGTATTCGATTCCCCAGGGCGGCGCCCAACCGCCGAGCTCGTAAGAAATCGCGCCGCTGTCCAGAACCTGCGTCAACAAGGCCACGGCGATGGCGAAGGCCGCCAGGCTGACGAACAGCGCCAAGGCCCAGGCCAGGTTGCCACGGCGCAGCAACAGGCACAAAGGAGCCGCGATCAAGGGCAGCACAATTTGCAAAGCTGGCAAGTTGGCCGCGATCATTCCGCTTCGTCCTGGGCGAAGATATCGTCTTCCTCGACCGTGCCGTAGGCTTCCTTGATCCGGACGATCAAGGCCAGGCCCAGCGCCGTCGTGGCGATGCCGACGACGATGGCGGTGAGGATCAGGACATGGGGCAAGGGGTTGGAGTAAACCGCGCCCACGCCCTTGGCGCCCTCGATGACGATCGGCGCGGTGCCGTCCTCGACCTTGCCCATGGAGATGTAGAGAATGAAGACCGAGGTCTGGAATATGTTCAGGCCGACGATCTTCTTGACCAGATTGCCGCGCGCGATGACGACGTAAAACCCCGTCATCATCAAAAATATGACGATCCAGTAGTTAAAGAGGCCGGGTATATCCATCGTTACCCGGACCGGCCCGCGCGCCGCATCCGGCCGGCGAAGCTGAAAAATATCGTGATCATGGTCGCCGCGACCGTCGTGCCGACGCCAAGCTCCACCAGAGTAATGCCCAAGTGCTGCCCTTGAACCGGGTCTTGGCGCAGGACGTTGTAGTCAAGGAAGGCGCCGCCCAGGAACATGCCGAAGTAGCCGACGCCGATATAGAGCAGCAGGCCGAGGGTCATGACCACCCGGATTATCCCTGGGGGCGCGACTTTCTCGGCCGCTTCGATACCGTAGATAAGGGCGTAGAGAATGAAACCGGCGCCAAATATGACTCCGGCCTGGAAACCGCCGCCGGGGCCGAAATCGCCATGGAATTGCACATACAACGCGAACATCAAAATGAACGGCGTCAAGAGTTTGGTGGTGACGCGCAGGATGGAATGGCGTTGGATCATGGGCATGGTTCAGTCGTCCCGCCGGCGGCCGGAACCCAGGATCAAAATGACCCCAATTCCGGCGGTGAAGATCACCGCCAATTCGCCCATGGTGTCGTAGCCCCGATAGCTGGCCAGAACCGAGGTGACGATATTGGGAATGCCGGTGGTTTTAGGCGCTTCCTCGATATAGCGCGGCGCGACGTGTTGATGGATCGCCGCCATGGGGTCGCCGAAACTCGGCATGTCCAGGGTGCCGTAAATCAAGAGCGCGCCGGTAATCGTGACCGCGGCCAGAGGGACGATCTGTAATTTGCCCTTGCCCGGCTTTTCCGTATCGCCGGTCAGCGCCAGAGTCGCCAACATCAGTACGGTCGCGATGCCGCCGCCGACGGAGGCCTCGGTAAAGGCCACGTCCACGGCATCCATGGTGACGAACAAGCTGGCCGAAATCAGGCTGTATATGCCGCTCAGCATGACCACGGCGAGGAGGTTGTCCAGGCGCACGATGCCAACGGCCATGACCACCAGGAATGACAGAAGAACGATATCGACGAGGTTTACGATGGCTCGGTCTCCGGCGCGCTTGGCGGCGGCGCGCCGGTATCGCGCTTGCCGAGCAAGGGTTGAAGACCGCGGCTGTAGGCCGCGTTAGCCAAGGCGTAGGTCGATGTCGGGCTGGTATAAAGCAGAAAGACCAGGATCAGAGCCAGCTTGACCGTGACCAGGGTGAAACCGCCTTGAACCATCAGGCCGGCGAGAATCAGGCCGGCGCCCAGGGTGTCGGTCATGCCGGCGGCGTGCATACGGGAATAAACATCGGGAAACCGGATCAAGCCGACAGCGCCGATGACCGCGAAGGCCGATCCGCCGATCAAAAGCAGCCAAGACAGGGTGTCGAGCAGGATTTGCATCACGGGTTCCGCTCCAATTCCCGTACGGCCGTGCCCAGGTTGCCGTACTTGAGCAGTTTCAACACCGCGATGGTGCCGATGAAATTAATCAGGGCATAGACCAAACCGATATCCAGAAAATCCGGCCGGTCGGTCAGGAAGCCGAGCAGCGCGATCAGCAGAACCGTTTTGGTGCCGAAGGAATTCACCGCCAGAACCCGGTCGTAAACGGTCGGGCCCAGGAGAGCCCGGGTCAAGGCCAGGCTCATGGTGACCAGAATGGCCAGAATCGCCGCGAAGAACATCAAGAGGCGTCCTTTAGGTGTGTTTGAACAGTACCCTCCATGGCGGTCACGCGCCGGTCCATGGCGCCGGACTGGACATCCTCGGCCATGTCCGTCGCGATGGCGTGGACCAGAATCGTGTTTTCGGCGACCCGCATGGAAACGGTGCCCGGCGTCAGGGTGATGGAGTTGGCGAAGATGACATGGCCGAGTTCCGAATCCTGGCTGGCCTTGACCGTGACCACGGCCGGATCGATCGGCAGCTTGGGGTCGAGAATGCGCCGGGCGACGTCGATGTTGGCCTTGACGATCTCCACCGTCAGCCACATCCAGTACGTAAGAGCGCGCCATCCCAGGTGGATCGGATGGCCTTCGTGGTCGACCACGTCCATGCGATGGGCGATTCCGACGACCGCCAGACAGGACACGGCGCCTAAACTTATCAACAACGGCGTGTAGATCCCGGAAATTAGTAGCCAGATGCCGAAAAGTACCAAACCGAGGCTAATTGCGCGCAGCACCGGCGACCCCCCATCCCCAAAATAGAATCGTATTTTCTAAATTTTCCCCGGCCCTAGTCTATACATATCCCGCCGCGCCGCATCAACTCGCGGGTGGCGGCTCGGGTGGGATATCGTAGGGCGGCACCGGCGGCAGGACCGGCGGTGGCTCCGGCAGGTCTTGACCGTCGCCGTTCGGCTTGCGGAAGGGCTCGGGCGGCGGATCCGGCGGCGGTTTGGGAATCTGCGCGAAAGACTCCATGGCTCGACACTAGCACGCAGCGGCGTGGCTTCGCGAGGTCAATGTCAACAGGCCCTAATCGGCCTCGCGCTGTTTTTGGTGGCGCTGCTTTGCCTTGCGCAATTGGTCGGCGAATCTCTCGCACGGGGGTTCCCGTTCGGGGTAGGGGGTGAACCAGACGAAATCGTAGGGCAGCGCCTTGGCGCTGAAGCGCGCCGCGTAGCTCGCGGGCCCGGTTTCGTCCGGTGCGACTTCGATCATGGCGATGCTCAGGATGCGCCGCCCCGGCGCCAGGCGCCGCAGGTGAAACGGCACCGCGTAATCCAGCCGGGCGTGGCCTTTGCCGGTGATCAGCACCGCGCCGTCGCGCCCCGCCATGCTTGCGCCCTCGATCAGAACGCCCGCCATGTGGGCGTCGCGGACCTGCATGACGGTGGTCATGGGGCCGATCATGGTCGCGGGAAGCTGACCGCAATGGGCCTCGACGATCGCACGGCGCAGGGGCTTCGTAAGTTCATCGGGCATGGGCTTGTCGAGCGCCAGGAGTTTTTCCCGGCGCTCTCCCAGCGCCCGGGCGCCTTCCTTGCCGATCGCGCGAATGGTTGGTCGCGATAGGCCGGCGGGCAGGATCGGCGCCCCCGCGTCAAGCGCCGCCTGGGCGATCGGCCGGTATTGGCGCCAGGCGGGCCAGCCGCTCCGCTCCCAGCCGAGCGCGGCGCCTAGACCGGTGGCATCGCGGGGCCGGCGCGCGATGGCGTCGCCTAAGGCTTGGGTTTGGTCGTCGGTTATCATCTCGAACGCCAAGACCGGGCGCCGCCCTTGGGCGAAGATTTGTCCGGTAACCCAGGCTTGAATCCGGTGATGGTCTTCGTTGTCGTGTTTCTCTCCCAGAAGGACGAAATCCGCTTCGGCGGCCTGCGCGCGCACCTGATCGGAACTGACGAAAAGGCTTTGGGACGGCGACCAAATGCGCCCGCTCAGGGGGTGATCGCGGCCGAGCGCCGACACCCAGGGCCCGCTAGGATCTTGAATGGATGGCTGGGGCGCGGCGCAGGCGCTTAGGCCAAGACACAGAACCGCGGCAAGCAGGTGGTTAGGGAAACTGGGCATGGCTTGGCTACTTAAGTTTGAAGGCCCGCTCTACATAGGTCACGATATCCTGGACACAGGCGGCGATCGAGCGGTCGCCGGAATCGACCGTCAATTCCGGATCCGCCGGCGCCTCGTAAGGGGCCGAGACGCCGGTGAAATCCTCGATCTCCCCGGCCCGGGCCTTGGCGTACAACCCCTTGGGGTCGCGCTGTTCGCAGATCGCCAGGTCGGCATCGATATGGATTTCGTGAAAAGCCTTGCCGGCGGCTTGCCGGGCGCGCTCGCGGTCGCTGCGGTAGGGCGATATGAAGGCTGCGATACACAGGATACCGGCATTGGCGAACAGGGCCGCGGCTTCGCCCACGCGCCGGATATTCTCGGCCCGGTCAGCGGGGGAAAAGCCGAGATTGGCGTTCAAGCCACTGCGTATATTGTCCCCGTCGAGAACGTAGACTTGATAGCCCTTGCCGAACAGATGCTGCTCGACCGCCATGGCCAAGGTCGATTTGCCGGCCCCGGATAAGCCCGTGAACCACAGGACGCCGCCGGCATGGCCATTCCGCTGGGCGCGGCTGGACGTAGCAACCCGGTGTTCGACGATGGTCAGGTTTTCGGACTTGACGCCAAAGGGCTGGTTTGGGGGGCGCCCGGTCATGGTTGCCTGTTGCCGCCGTCGCTCGGCTATATCTTTGTTATCGTGGGTCATTCGTGCTTTCCGGGGGCTGGAGGACCAGGGCCGGAAACACAGTATTTCCAGTCTTGGAAGCCGCGCGAGAAATAGCGTTTCACCCCCGCCAAGGCAACAGCTTTACCGTTTGCGCGGCTGGAAATCGGGGGAATTGCCCGTGGGCCCGGTTTCTTCCATTATGGGGGCGTTCAGGTGGAAAAAGAAATGGCGAAGAATGGCGGCTGAAGAAACCTTGCCTCTGGGCGTGGTGTTGGAGCGTCGCGATAGCGACCATCCCTGGCAGGATTTCTCCTGGCGGCCGGTCGGAGTCGTGCCCGGCGCCCCGGCCCTCGATCCAACGGACGATTGGAAGCTGTTGCGCGGTGGGGAGGGGTGGAAACACTATCACTGCGGCACCCTGACACTATCGTTATTCCGCAAGGAGACGGAGGCCTACAGGCTCAATCTATCCCAGCAACCGCCAAGTATATTCGTGGTTCTGCGCGAGGCCGAGGAAACCGACACGATCCACGATTACGTCGCCTTTCTGGTCACCGCCAGCCCCTACGAGGCGCAGGACTATCTGGACAGCGGCGAGGATATTGTCGAGGCCGTGCCCATGCCGCCCGATGTCATCGCTTTCGTTCAGGGCTATGTCGATGAGCACCATGTGGACGAGCCGTTCCACAAACGCAAACGCAATCGCCACGATCCGGAACAGGAAAGCTTCGCCCGGAAACCGCCGGTGCGGGCACGCGATGGATGAGTTGAATGGCTAAATCGGATCAAGGGGACGGCGAGGGATTTAGCGCCCGCTGGTCGCGCCGCAAGAGCGAAACCCAGAGTAGGGAACCGGCGGCGGCAGGGGAAATGCCGGCAAATCCCAGCGATTCGGAGGTTCCCGATCTGCCTGACCCCGATACCTTGAACCTAGAAGCCGATTTCACGGTTTTTCTGAAAGATGGCGTGCCCGATGCCCTGCGCCGGCGCGCCCTGCGGCGCTTGTGGCGGCTCAATCCCGTCTTCGCCAACTTGGACGGCCTGAACGACTACGACGAAGACTACACCGACGCCGCGACCGTGGTTGAGGGCCTGAAGACCCTCTACAAGGCCGGCAAGGGCTTCGTTGTGGAAGAGGAAGAGAAGCCCCAGGAGGCGGCCCCGGACGCGGACGTGCCGGCCGCCGAGGCCCCCGTTGAGGATGAGGGCCGAATCGATAGGCTCGATGAGGTAGCAGAAATAGATGAGGTAGCAGAAATAACCGTCCAAGGCGGCGCGCCTTGCGGGCCGGCGCCGGCCGCGAAAGAGGCCAAGGAAATCCCGGTATCCGGCCCGGGGAACCGCCGCCACGGCGCCTTGGCGCGGCGCTGGGGCCGCGAGGGCGGTTAATATCTGCATTGAGAATGATTATCGTTTACTTGTAGCTTCGCAGGTGCAGCAAGTCATTCACTTGACAGCTTAACGAAAAGCTTTTCTAATTTCATTTCTAGGATGCGAAAAACCTTCGATAAAAAGTGGTTTTACGCGTTTTGGACGCGGTATCTTAAGACTTAGCCGCGTAGCGGGCGAATAATAACCGAAGCAATCGGTTTTGGGCTCCAAGGACGGGCCCTCACGGGAGGACTTTTTGGTGGACGACGGCGCCACTACGGAGATCGCGGAGGAAGACCGCTTGCGGGCGCATTGGTATGTCATGCTCGCGCGGCTCCTGACCGCTTCTCCGGATCTCTCAACGCTAAAATTCATGCGCGGTCTCCAAGGCGACGAAACGACCCTCGGCAAGGGGGTGAAGGCCTTGGCCGCGGCGGCCCGTGGGGCGACCCCGGCCCAAGCCGAACAAGAATTCTTCGACCTCTTCGTCGGCGTGGGGCAGGGCGAGTTGCTGCCTTACGGATCCTACTATTTGACCGGATTTCTCAATGAAAAGCCGCTCGCCGTTCTGCGCGCCGACATGGCCGCGCTGGGGATCGCGCGGCTTAGTCAGGTGAAGGAGCCGGAAGATCACATCGCCAGTTTGTGCGAAATCATGGCGGGCATGATCGAGGGCGCCTTTGGCGAGCCCGTGGACCTGGCCCGCCAGCAGGAATTTTTCGGGCGCCACATCGGCTCCTGGGCGCCGCGGTTTTTCGAGGATCTCGAGGCCGCGCGCTCGGCGGCGCTGTTCATGCCGGTAGGCACCATCGGCAAGGTGTTCATGGCGATCGAAAATCAAGCCTTCGAAATGGCGGCTTGAACGAAATTTCACGGCGATCCGCCGGGGCTGGACGGCCCGGTATGATCGAGAAATATCATCGTCCAAGAAGAACGTTAGACAGTCAGAACAAAGGGGTGAGTGACATGAGTAAGAAGGAAACGGCGTCCTTGGGCCGTCGGGACTTCTTCCGCAAGGCTGGCCTTGGGGCCGGCGCCGCGGTGACCGCGGGGCTCGGCGCCGCCGCGGCCCAAGCGGCCGGGCCGGATGGAAAACCGGTGAAGGGCTCCGGGTACCAGGAGACCGACCACGTAAAGACCTACTATAAACTGGCGCGTTTCTAGGCGCGCGGTTCTTTCAGTTGGATATGGGCCGCCATGGCGGCCTGAACAGCAAACCATAGGAGAGGTCAATGCTTACCAAAAAGACGAATGGGGTTGCGAATGGCCCCCGTTTGTCAAAGGCGCTTGCCGGTGTATCCGGTAGCGCTATTGACCGTCGCAGCTTCCTCAAACGTTCCGGCCTGACCGCCGGCGGCGTCGCGGCTGGGGCCGCGCTTTCCTTCGGGAGAGTCGAGAAGGCCGCAGCGCAAAACGCGGCCACTGGCCAAGTCAAGCAAATCAAATCGGTTTGCACCCATTGTTCCGTCGGCTGCACCGTGATCGCGGAAGTGCGCGACGGGGTATGGATCGGCCAGGAACCGGGCTGGGACAGTCCCTTCAACCTGGGCGCGCACTGCGCCAAGGGCGCCTCGGTGCGCGAACACGCGCACGGGGAACGCCGCTTGAAGAACCCGGTCAAGCTGGTCAACGGTAAGTGGCAGAAGGTTTCCTGGGAACAAGCGATCGACGAGATCGGCGACAAGATGCTTGAGATCCGCGAAAAGTCGGGTCCCGATTCGGTCTATTGGCTGGGATCGGCCAAGCACAGCAACGAACAGGCGTATCTGTTCCGTAAGTTGTATGCCTTCTGGGGGTCGAACAACGGCGACCATCAGGCGCGCATATGTCATTCGACCACGGTCGCGGGTGTCGCCAACACCTGGGGCTATGGCGCCATGACCAATTCCTACAACGATATTCATAACTCCCGTGCGATCTTCCAGATCGGCGGCAATCCGGCCGAGGCGCATCCCGTGGCCATGCAGCATATGCTGAAGGCCAAGGAACAAAACAACGCCCCCCTCATCGTTTGCGACCCGCGCTTTACCCGCACGGCGGCCCACGCCGACGAATATGTCCGCTTCCGGCCCGGCACCGATGTCGCGCTGATCTGGGGCATTCTCTGGCACGTCTTCGAGAACAAATGGGAAGACAAGGAGTTCATTCGCCAGCGCGTCTGGGGCATGGACCGGATCAAGCAGGAAGTCAAAAAGTGGAATCCGGAAGAGACCGAGCGCGTCACCGGCGTGCCCGGCTCGCAACTCCGGCGGGTCGCGCGGACCCTGGCCAACAACCGGCCCTTCACCATCATCTGGTGCATGGGCGGCACCCAGCACACCACGGGCAATAACAACACCCGGGCATACTGCATCCTGGGTTTGGCCTTGGGCACCATCGGGACCAACGGCGGCGGCGCCAACATCTACCGCGGCCATGACAACGTGCAGGGCGCGACCGATCTGGGCGTGCTGTGTCACACCTTGCCGGGCTACTACGGCCTGAAAACCGGCTCCTGGAAGCATTGGGCGCGGGTCTGGGAGGTCGATTACGAGTACCTTCTCAAACGCTTCGCCACCAAGAAGCTGATGGAATCGGCGGGCGTGCCGGTATCGCGCTGGTTCGACTTGGCACTTGAGGCCAAGGACAACATCGACCAGCCCGACAACTTGCGCGCCATGGTGTTCTGGGGCCACGCGCCGAACTCGCAAACGCGCTTGCCCGACATGAAGAAGGCCATGAGCAAGCTCGATCTCATGGTCGTGGTCGATCCCTATCCGACCATGACCGCGGTCATGCACGATCGCACCGACGGCGTTTACCTGCTGCCGGCGGCGACTCAGTTCGAGACCTACGGTTCGGTCACGGCGTCGAATCGATCCATTCAGTGGCGCGACAAGATTGTCGAACCGCTGTTCGAATCGAAGCCCGATCACGAGATCATGTATCTCTTCGCCAAGAAGCTCGGCTTCGCGGATCAGTTCTTCAAGAACATCCAGGTCAATGGCACCGAGCCGCTGGTCGAAGACATTACCCGCGAAATCAACCGGGGCATGTGGACCATCGGCTATACCGGACAGTCGCCGGAACGCATCAGGTTGCACATGGACAACCAGCACACCTTCGACCGGACCACCCTGCAAGCGCGCGGCGGACCGGCGGACGGCGATTACTACGGCATGCCGTGGCCGTCATGGGGCCCCCCGGAGATGAAACACCCGGGCACGCCGGTGCTCTACGATCCTTCCAAGCCGGTGGCCGAAGGGGGTCTGTGTTTCCGGGCCCGCTTCGGGGTCGAGCGCGAGGGCGAGAACCTGCTCGCCGAGGGCAGCTATCCGGTCGGTTCGGAAATCAAGGACGGTTATCCCGAATTCACCATGACCATGCTCAAGAAGCTCGGTTGGGATAAGGATCTGACCGCCGCCGAGGTGGCGGCGATCGAAAAGGTCGCGGGCGATAAGACCAACTGGAAGACCGACCTTTCGGGCGGCATCCAGCGGGTCGCGATCAAGCATGGCTGCGCCCCCTTCGGCAATGCCAAGGCGCGTACCGTGGTTTGGAATTTCCCCGATCCGGTACCGATCCACCGGGAACCGCTCTATACTCCGCGCCGCGATCTGGTGGCCGACTATCCGACCTACGAGGACCGCCGCATGCATCGTCTGCCGGTCCTCTACAAGACGATCCAGGACAAGGATTTCTCGCAAGATTTCCCGATAATCCTGACCTCCGGCCGCTTGGTCGAATACGAGGGCGGGGGCGAGGAAACCCGGTCCAATCCCTGGCTCGCCGAATTGCAGCAAGACATGTTCGTCGAGATCAATACGGTCGACGCCAACAACTCAAAGATCCGGGACGGCCAGATGGTCTGGGTGCACGGTCCTGAAAACAGCGCCAAGATCAAGGTCATGGCGATGGTGACCGAACGTGTCGGCCGCGGTCTTGCCTTCATGCCCTTCCACTTCGGCGGTCATTGGATGGGCGAAGATCAGCGAAGTAAATATCCTGCAGGTGCCGACCCTTATGTTTTGGGCGAGGCCTCCAACACTGTTCAGACCTACGGGTATGATTCGGTGACCCAGATGCAGGAATCCAAAGTCACCCTGTGCCGTATCGAACCGGCCTAAGGAGGAACTGAATTATGGCAAGAATGAAATTCCTCTGCGACGCGGAGCGCTGCATTGAGTGCAACGCTTGTGTCACGGCGTGCAAGAACGAGCACGAAGTGCCATGGGGCGTGAATCGCCGCCGGGTCGTAACCATCAACGACGGCAAGCCGGGAGAACGCTCGATCTCGGTCGCCTGCATGCACTGCTCGGACGCGCCGTGCATGGCGGTGTGCCCTGTCGATTGCTTCTATCAAACCGAAGAGGGCGTGGTCCTGCATTCCAAGGATCTGTGCATCGGTTGCGGATATTGCTTCTATGCCTGTCCCTTCGGGGCGCCGCAGTATCCTCAGGCGGGCAATTTCGGCAGCCGCGGCAAGATGGATAAGTGCACCTTCTGCGCCGGTGGGCCGGACGAGGATCACTCCTCGGCCGAGTTCCAGAAGTACGGGCGCAATCGCTTAGCCGAGGGCAAGCTGCCGCTGTGCGCGGAAATGTGCGCGACCAAGGCCTTGCTGGCCGGCGACGGTTCAATCGTGTCGGACATCTACCGCGAGCGGGTGGTTGCCCGTGGGTTCGGTTCCGGCGCTTGGGGCTGGGGCACCGCCTATCAGCAGAAGTCCGGTTCTTAGACCAAGAGGCCGGCACTTGGGGGATGGGGCCAGGGGCGGCGGGCAACCGCCGTCCCTGAGGTCTTGAAATGTTAACCTTATCTTCACCATGTTTATGCCATTGGCGATATGGGGAATAGTCTGGCGAGCGGGCAAGGCTGATTCATGGCGGCCGCTTGGCCAGGGTGCAGATGTCCCTCGACTCGAAGGTGGAACCACATGCTACGAAAAAATCTTCGACGCGCGCTTTTGACGGTCCTGGCCCCGGCCTTCATTCTTTCCGCCTGCGATCAGGCCGAACAAGGCCGGGTTCTGAATTATGAGAAGGGAACTTACCTGGGCCAGAAGGACCGGGCCTTGAGCGACCGCGACCGGGAGGATCTGAGGCAGCGCACGCTGATGCAGCAGGGTGCCTAGCGGATCCGGGAACTTGACTTGAAGGGATGAGCGAAAGCATGGGCGCCGAGCGTAACATTCGCGCGAAGAAACTTGTGGCCTGCGCCATGGCGTTCGCCATGGCATTCATGGCCTTTACCGCACCGGCCCAAGCCCAAACTCAAGGGCGCGAAGTCGATGCGTCGGAAGCCCTCGGCGGCCGGGTTCCGGGCGCGGCCTTGGGAAACAGCAGCGACGCCCAAATCTGGCGCGCCGTGCGCCGGGGCCTGCAGGGCAGCGTGTCGATCCCCAACAAGCAAGCCGGGATCATGATTCAATCGGAAGGCGACAACTGGCGGGCGTGGCGTAACGGGCCCATGACGGTCTATGGGGTTTGGGCGGTGCTCGGTACGATCGGTCTGCTGGCCTTGTTCTTCGCGCTTCGGGGACGGATCAAAATCGACGCGGGGCCCAGCGGCCGCACCGTCGAGCGTTTCAACTTCCTGGAACGCTTCACCCATTGGTTGACCGCCGTATCCTTCATTCTGCTGGCCTTGACGGGCCTGAACTTGCTTTACGGGCGCCATGTTCTTTTACCGGCCTTCGGCCCGGAAATATTCTCGACTATCTCCATGGCGGGGAAATTCATACACAACTACATCGCCTACGCCTTTATGGCGGGGGTGGTCCTGATGTTCCTGCTTTGGGTTCGCCACAATATCCCCAACAAGAACGACCTGGCCTGGATGGCCAAGGGCGGCGGTCTGTTCGTCAAGGGCGTTCACCCGCCATCGGAAAAATTCAATGCCGGCCAGAAGATCATCTTCTGGTCCGTCATACTTGGCGGCGTGTCTCTCGCCGCGACGGGTCTTTCTTTGCTGTTCCCGTTCTCGATTCCCTTGTTCGAGATATCTTTCACGGTTCTGAACGTTATCGGCGCCGACTTGCCAGCCACGGTCGCGCCCATACAAGAAATGCAGTACGCGCAGATCTGGCACACCATCACCGGGATAGCCATGATCGCGATCATAATGGCGCATATCTACATCGGTTCCCTCGGCATGGAAGGCGCTTTCGCCGCCATGGGCAGCGGGCAGGTCGATGAGAACTGGGCTCGCGAGCATCACAACCTCTGGTACGCGAAGGAACACGGCGGGGCCGCTACCGGCGGCGGACAGCCCGCGGAATAGCGGTGCGAGGGGCGCCGCGACTCTTATCCGCGCTGGCGGCGCTGGCGGTTTCAGTAATCGCCGGCGCGGGCGAATCGCGGGCCGAACTTCAGGGCCACGGCGGTTTCGTCAAGGGCTTGGCGGTTTCGCCCGATGGCACCATGGCCGCCACCGCCAGTTTCGATTACAGCGTCATGCTTTGGGATATCGCGGATCAGCGGGCGCTGCACCGTCTGGAGGGGCACGAGGCCGGCGTCAATGCGGTGGCTTTCCTGCCGGACGGCAAACGCCTGGTATCGGTTAGCGACGACGGCACCCTGCGCCTTTGGGATACGGCTAGCGGCGCGCCCTTGCACCGTTTTTCCGGTCACCGGGGCAAGGTCGCGGCGGTGGCGGTGTCGCCCGATGGCCGCTTGGCCGCCACCGCCGGGTGGGACCGCAGTCTGCGCCTTTGGGATTTGGACGGTAAATCGCCCGCCGCCACGATCGAGACCAAGGGCGGCAACGTCAACGCCGTCGCCTTCTCCCCGGATGGCCGCCAACTTTTGACCGGGAATTACGATTCGCACCTGCGCCTCTGGCGGGTCGCCGACACCGCTTTGGAACTGGACCTCGCCAGCCACGATTTCGGCATCACCTCGCTCGCCTTTCTGCCCGGCGGCAAGCGGGCGGTGACGGTATCCGTGGATAAGACCCTGCGCCTTTGGGATTTGGAGCAGGGGGTCGAGCTTGCCTCCCTGCCGGGCCATGAAAAGCCGATTTTCGGGGTCGCGGTTTCCGCCGACGGCCGTTTCGCGGCCTCTGGCGGCGCCGATAACACCGTCCTGCTGTGGAACCTGGAGACGCGGACTTTTGCCCGCGCCCTATTTGGGCACCGGGGGCCGGTGTGGGCCCTGGCTTTTACCCCCGATGGGCGGCGTCTTCTGTCCGCCGGTTCCGATGAAGTCGTGCGTGTCTGGGACTTGGCCACGGGGGCGGAGATCGGCTCCGATGGGTCGCGGCGGGTCGCGGCGGGCCCCGCCGTGCCCGAGATCGAGGGGGCGGAACGCGGCGCCGCCCTGTTTCGCCGCTGCGCCGTTTGCCATTCCCTAACCGCCGATGGCGTCAAGCGCGCGGGCCCGACGCTGTACGGCGTCTTCGGGCGCCGCGCCGGCACCCTCGGCGGCTACGACTATTCCGATGCCTTGAAGAACAGCGACGTGGTCTGGAACGAAACCACCATCGACGCCTTGTTCGCGCAAGGCCCCCACATCTACACACCCGGCAGTAAGATGCCCTTGCAGCGTATGCCCCGGGACGATGACCGGGGAGAACTGATCGCCTATCTAAAGCGCGCCACGTCGCCGGAACGCTAGTCCGCCGTTATTCCGCCGCCGCGGTACGAAGCGCCTCGATGCGCGCGGCGCAGAACTTGAATTCCGGGATCTTGCCGTAAGGGTCGAGCTTCGGGTTGGTCAGCAGGTTCGCGGCCGCCTCGGCGAAGCAGAAGGGGATGAAGATCATGCCCTGGGCCACGTCGTTGTCCTGGCGCACCTTGATGGCGATCTCGCCGCGCCGGGTGGCGACGGAGATCATATCGCCGGGGGCGATACCCAGGCGGTCCACATCCCGGCGATTCAGAAAGGCGACGGCTTCCGGCTCCAGGGAATCCAGGGTCGCGGCCCGGCGGGTCATGGCGCCGGTGTGCCAGTGTTCGAGCATACGCCCCGTGGTCAGGACCATGGGGTAGGCCTCGTCCGGCAGCTCGTCCGGCGGCACCAGGCCGGCGGGCACAATGCGCCCGCGCCCGGTTTCGGTGGGAAAGCCGTCGCCGAAGAGTATCTCGTTGCCCGGTTTGTCCGGCGCGTCGCAGGGATAGGTCACCGATTCCTCCCTCTCCAGGCGCTCCCAGGTTATGTTCTTGAGCGAGGGCATGATCCGTCCCATCTCGGCGAAGACATCCTTGGGGTGGCCATGGCGCCAATTCAGGCCGATCCTGTTCGCGAGTTCCTGTATCAGCGCCAAGTCCTGACGCGCTTCGCCCGGCGGGTCGAAGGCCGCCCGCACGATCTGAACCTGGCGGTTGGTATTGGTGAAGGTGCCCCATTTTTCCGCCGCCGCCGAGGCCGGTAGAACCACGTCGGCGTGCCAGGCGGTCTCGGTCAAAAAGATGTCCTGCACCACCAGGTGTTCGAGCTTGGCGAGGGCCGCGCGCGCGTGGTTTTGATCCGGGTCCGACATGGCCGGATTCTCGCCCATGATGTACATGGCCTTGATCCGGCCGGCGAGAATCGCATTGACGATCTCGACCACGGTCAGGCCCCGCTTGGGATCGAGATCGGCGCCCCAGAAATCCTCGAATTCCCGGCGCACCTCCGCCGAATCGACCGGGCGGTAATCGGGATAGACGATCGGGATCAAGCCGGCGTCGGAGGCGCCCTGGACATTGTTCTGACCGCGCAAGGGGTGCAGCCCGGTGCCGGGCCGTCCGACCTGACCGGTAATCAAGGATAGGGCGATCAGGCAGCGCGCGTTGTCGGTGCCGTGAACGTGCTGGGATATCCCCATGCCCCAGAATACGATCGAGGTTCGCGCCGTGGCGTAGATGCGCGCCACCTCGCGAATGGTCGCCGCGTCGATACCGCAGACCGCTGCCATGTCTTCCGGGCTGAAGTCCTTGATCCGTTCCTTCAGGTCTTCGAAGCCTTGGGTGTTGGCCTGAATGTATTGCGTGTCGGTCAGGCCTTCCTCGACGATGGTGTGGATCATGGCGTTGAGCAGCGCCACATCCTGGCCCGGCTTGAATTGCAGCATGTGGGTGGCATAGCGCGCCAGTTCCTGGCGGCGCGGGTCGATCAGGATCAGCTTGGCGCCGCGTTTCACCGCGTTCTTCAGGAAGGTCGCGGCGACCGGGTGGTTCTGCGCCGGCCGCGCGCCGATGACGATGATGCACTCCGCGTCCTTGGCGGCCATGAAGGGGGCGGTCACGGCGCCGGAGCCGATACCCTCCATCAAGGCCGCGACGGAGGAGGCATGGCACAGCCGGGTGCAGTGATCCACGTTATTGGTATGAAAACCCACGCGCACCAGCTTTTGAAACAGATAGGCTTCCTCGTTGGTGCCCTTGGCGGAACCGAAACCGGCGAGGGCCGGCCCGCCGTCCCGGTCTATGACCTTCTTCAAGCCCGCCGCCGCACGCTCCAGGGCTTCCTCCCAGGTCGCTTCGCGGAAATGAGTCCAGGGGTTGGCCGGGTCGATTTGGATAGCGCCCGACTTGGGCGCATCCTCGCGCCGGATCATGGGCTTGGTCAGGCGGTGCGGGTGCGAAATATAGTCGAAACCGAAACGGCCTTTCACGCACAGGCGGTTTTGGTTCGCGGGGCCGCCGCGCCCATCGACGGTAAGGATACTGTCGTCCTTGATGTTCAGCGTGATCTGGCAGCCGACGCCGCAATAGGGGCAGACCGTATCGACGGCGCGGTCCGCGTAGCCGGTGCGGGTGCCGGCGTCGTCCAGCAGCGAGGCCTCCATCAGCGCCCCTGTCGGGCAGGCCTGAACGCACTCGCCGCAGGCGACGCAGGTGCTTGTCCCCATGGGGGTGTCGAAGTCGAAGACCACCTTCGATCCCTGGCCGCGAAAGGCCATGCCGATCACGTCGTTGCCCTGGACCTCCCGGCACGCGCGCACGCACAGGGTGCAATTGATGCAGGCGTCCAGGTTGACGCGCATGGCGCCGTGGCTGGAATCGGGTGGGTATGCCTTGGCCGCTGGGAAACGGCTTTCGCTGACTTCCACTTTGTCGGCCCAGGTCCAGAATTTCGATTCCGGGTCGTGGGAGGTGGCGCGCGCCGGTTGGTCCGCGGCCAGAAGTTCGAAAACCATGGCGCGGGATTTCTTGGCCCGCGCGCTGGCCGTCTGCACCTTCATGCCGGCGCTCGGCGCGCGTATGCAGGACGCGGCCAGGACGCGCTCGCCCTCTATCTCGACCATGCAGGCCCGGCAGTTGCCGTCGGGGCGATAGCCGGGCTCCGGCGCATGGCACAAATGCGGAATCTCCACGCCTTGACGTTGCGCGACCTGCCAGATGGACTCGCCGGGTGCGGCTTCGGCCTCTTGGCCGTTGAGTGAGAAAACGATCGGGCCGCTCATGCCAGTTCCTCCGGAAAATACTTTAGCACGCAGAGCAAGGGGTTGGGGGCCGCCTGGCCGAGGCCGCAGATCGAGGCGTCGGCCATAACCCCGGCCAGGTCTTCCAGCAGGGCCCGGTCCCAAACGCCCTGGGACATGAGCTTAACGGCCTTTTCCGTACCGTTGCGGCAGGGCGTGCACTGGCCGCAGGACTCGTCCTCGAAAAAGCGCATGAGGTTGAGCGCCGCCGCCTTGATGTCGTCCTTGTCGGACAAGATGACCACGGCGTGGGAACCGATAAGACAGCCGAGGTGTTCCAACTTGCCGAAGTCGAGGGGGATATCGGCCATGCTGGCGGGCAGGATTCCGCCCGAGGCGCCGCCCGGCAGATAGGCCTTGAAGCTATGGCCCTCGGCCATGCCGCCGCAGTGGTCCTCGATCAATTGCCGCACCGTGATGCCCGCCGGTGTGAGCTTGAGGCCCGGATTCTTGACCCGGCCGGAGACCGAATAGCTGCGCGGCCCCTTGCTGTCGCCGGCGCCTTGCTCCGCGAAGTCCTTGGCGCCCTGTGTGAGGATCGTGGGTATCCAGAACAGGGTCTCGACGTTATTGACCAGGGTCGGGCGGCCGAAGAGCCCGGCCTGGGCGACATAGGGCGGGCGGTGGCGCGGCAGGCCCCGCTTGCCCTCGATCGATTCGATCATGGCCGATTCCTCGCCGCAGATGTAGGCCCCGGCGCCGCGGCGTAAATGCAGCTTGCTATGGGGCGCCAATCCGGCGGCTTCCAGGGCCGCGATTTCCCGTTGCAGGATTTCGCGGGCCGCCGGGTATTCGTCGCGCAGGTAGATATAGACGGCTTCGGCCTCGACCGCCCAGGCGCCGATCAAGGCGCCTTCCAGGAACCGGTGCGGTTCGGACTCAAGATAGTACCGGTCCTTGAAGGTGCCCGGTTCGCCCTCGTCCGCGTTGACCGCCATGAGGCGCGGGCCGGGCTCGTTTCGCACCAGACCCCACTTGCGCCCCGTGGGAAAACCGGCGCCGCCCAGGCCGCGCAAGCCCGAATCGGACAGGGTCTCGATGACTTGCCCGGCCGTCCGGGCGCCGCTCAGGCAGTCTTTCAGGCAGCCATAGCCGCCCGTGGCGGCATAGGCCGCCAGGTCTTGATAGCCGGGAATTCTTGGATGGGTGTGGCCGCCCTCGGCCGCCGCTTTCAGGGTATCCAGGGTGGCGCTATCGATATGGTTGTGGCCCACCTCGGCCACCGGGGCGCGGTCGCAGCGGCCCATGCAGGGCGCGGGCACGATCCGCACCCCGGCGCCCAGCTTGGCCGGCAAATCCTGTAAGAGTTTTCGCGCGCCCATCATGTCGCAAGTCAGGCTGTCGCAAATCCGAATGGTAAGTTCCGGCGGCGCGGTTTCGCCGTCCAAGACGATATCGAAGTGGGCATAGAAGGACGCCACCTCGAAAACCTCGGCCATGGACAGCTTCATTTCCTGCGCCAGGGCCTGCAAGTGATCGGCGGAGAGACAGCCGTAACGATCCTGTATCAGGTGCAGGAATTCGATCAGCAAATCGCGCTGGAGCGGGCGGCCGGCCAGAAGCGAAGCGACCCGCGCCCGCGCTTCGGGGTCGCCTTGCCGGCCCTTTGGGAATATAGGCGCCTTGCGCCGTCCGGCGCCGGGGTGGTTCTTCCGCTCCCCAGCCCCTTCGCTTTCTCCAACACTCTCCGCCATGCCTGCTGTCTCGTCCTCTCTATTCCGTTTCCCGCTAAGCTTCGGGATCCTCAATCGTCTCCAGGCTAACCCGTTCGATGTCGATCAGCACCTTACCGGCGTGCTCGAAGTTCAAGGTCACCCGCTTGCCAATGGCGGACTGGACCTGTCCGATACCCCAATCGGGCCGGGCGGGGTGACGGACCCATTGGCCAGGCAAGAGGTCTCCCATCGCGATAAATCCCAGGTTTGCGGCTTCCGGCGGCATATCCTAAGCCAGGGTATCGGGCCTGAACAACCTCTTGAAATCCCAGAGCTAGCTTTTCCCCTGGACCCGATGCTGTGTATAAGCTGTGCTTGGCGCGGTCGGCGTTCCATCATCGACACTTAACCGCACGGCAACGACAACCCGTTAATACCTAAGCCCGATTCGTAAAACGCGGAAGGAAACGAGGACACCATGGACGTGCATATCGATTTAAGGGTCTTGGAGCTTCTGTCGTCGCGGCTGTGCCACGATCTGGTGGGGCCGGTCGGGGCCGTGAATAACGGCTTGGAGCTCCTGGAAGACGATATGGGCGACATGGGGCCCGAAGCCCTTAAATTGGTGGCGGACAGCGGCGCGCGGGCGGCGCGGGCCCTGCAGTATTTCCGCTTGGCCTTTGGCATGGCGGGCTCCCGGGTCGGAGGCAGCCTCGATGAATTGCGCGATCTTGCGGGCGGGTTTTTCGATGGCAATAAGATCGCTTTGACCTGGCCGGCCCAGGGGATCCCGGACGATGCGCCCTCGGACCTGGGAAAGCTGCTGCTCAACATGCTGTTATTGGGGGCTGAATCCCTGCCCATGGGCGGCAGCCTGACCATCGGGATTTCGGCCAGCGGCGGCGGCCTTGGCGTCGAGGTGACGGCGTCGGGCGAGCGGGCGGGCTTGCGCGACGAAACCCGGCCCGCACTTGCCGCGCAGGCCGAGATCGGCGAGCTGACGCCGCGCAACGTGCAGGCCTATTTCACCTGCCGGATCGCCGAACGCATGGACGGCGCCATTACAGTGGATGAGGGGACGGACGGGGCCGTGAAATTCACGGCCAGCTTGGCGTCCTAGAGCCCTTTCCGAATGATCGAAAAGGGCTCTAATGCTTGGCGCGGCTGCCCGGCCGGGCCCTGGCGATGGCGCGGCTTAGAATAATCAACGGCAGGATACCGACCGCGACAATGGCGAGCGAGGCCGTCGAGGCTTCGGTCAGGCGCTCGTCCGAAGCCAAGTTATAGGCTTGCACCGCGAGGGTGTCGAAATTGAAAGGGCGCATGATCAAGGTCGCCGGAAGCTCTTTCATCACATCGACGAAAACCAAGAGTCCCGCGGTCAAAAGGCTGCTCCACATCAGCGGCGCGTGAATGCGCGCCTGGGTGGCGCCGGGGCCCCGGCCCAGCGACCGCGCGGCATCGTCCATGGTGGGTTTGATCTTGCCTAAACCCGATTCGACCGTGTTCAGGGAAACCGCTAGAAACCGCACCAGATAGGCGAAGACGAGCGCGGCTATGGTGCCGGTTAATAGCAAGCCGGTGGAAATACCGAAGCTTGCCCGCATCCAGGCGTCCAAGGCGTTGTCGAACAAGGCGAAGGGGATTAGCGCGCCGACGGCGATGACCGTGCCCGGCACCGCATATCCCATGGCCGCGACCCGGTTGGCCGCCAGGGCCAGGGGACCGGGGCTCAGGCGCACGGCATAGGCCATGACGGCCGCCAGCAAGACCGCCGCGACCGCAGTGACCGCGGAGAGCGTGAAGCTGTTACCGGCCAGACGCAGGAAACGCGGGCCGAACTGGGAATCGCCGGCTTCGATGGTCATGCCAAGCAGGATCGCCGCCGGCAAAAGAAAGCCGAGAAACAGGGGCAAG
This sequence comes from Kiloniellaceae bacterium, assembly GCA_021776135.1. Taxonomy (GTDB): domain Bacteria; phylum Pseudomonadota; class Alphaproteobacteria; order Kiloniellales; family J153; genus JAJFGN01. Next base: position 60,532 of record JAJFGL010000030.1, on the reverse strand, counting down.
GCGCAAACCAGGCTGGCGGCCCCGGCGCGCCATCCCCGAAGCTTGGCGCTGGGCAGGTACTGGTATTTACCCGAGGTATGATAATAACGCGCCCGCCCACGGCTGCTGCGCTCCAACACCACCACCACCAAGACGAAGCAGAGCAGGGCGGAGGATAATTGCGCGGCGGCGACCCTGTCGCCCATGGAGAACCAGGCGCGAACGATACCGGTCGTGAAGGTCGGCACGCCGAAAAAAGAGACGGTTCCGAAGTCGGCGATGGTTTCCATCAAGGCCAAGGCGACCCCACCGACGATCGCCGGCCGGGCCAGCGGCAGGGCGACGCGATAAAAACTCGACCAGGGACCGCAGCCCAGGGCGCGGCTAACCTCCAGCGCGCACACCGATTGCTCCAGAAAGGCGGCCCGGGCCAAGAGATAGACATAAGGGTACAGCACCAAACTGAGCAGAACGATCGCGCCGCCCAGGGAGCGGATATTTGGAAACCAATAGTCATGCAGTCCCCAACCCGTCAGATCCCGTAGCAGGGCCTGAAGCGGCCCGGTGTACTGAAGGAAGTCGGTATAGGTGTAGGCCATGACATAAGCCGGAACGGCAAGCGGCAGGATGAGGGCCCATTCAAAGATCCGCCGGCCTGGAAAACGGCACATGGTGACCAGCCAGGCCGTGCTTAAACCGAGCATCAGAACGCCGCACCCGACCCCGAGTACGAGCAGGAAAGTGTTGGCGATATAGCCCGGCAAAACGGTTTCGGCCAGATGCCGCCAAGCGCCGCCGCTTGGCACAAAGACATTAGCCAAGACACTGACGATTGGGATCGAGAACAGGGCGGCGATGAGCAGGGATATCCAAGATAAGGAACTGTTAATCCGGTACGGCTTGCCCACGCTCCGGCGGCCCGCTCCGCCGCCCCGATGATCTGCCGCGCCTGGTTTCGACATTCCAGGAATTGGAATCTGAGTGGAACCGCTCATACCGAATGTAGGTTTCTATTGCGTCTTGCAATCATGGGCAGAAGGCATATCAGCCGGGTGAAGAACCGGCAATGCCGCCGTGCCTTCGCGGCCGAAACAACTCTACCTTTACGGGAAGTTCACTCATATTAATCAAGGTTATCCTTTGGGGCGGGGCTTCGCCTCGCGAAGATCGCACACGTTATAGTAAGGGGATTTTAATCTCTTTTTGTCACCTTTCAGTGTGAAAAACCGGGGGCCAAGTGAAACTCGCCATGCCGGAAACTGACGTTGTATAAACTAGCGGGACGGCCGCGATGGATGATCTTTTAAGTGAATTTTTGACGGAAACGAGCGAGGGCCTCGCGGTTCTCGATGTCGAGTTGGTGCAGCTGGAACAGAATCCGAACGATCAGGAACTGCTCAGCAACATCTTCCGGTATATGCATACAATCAAGGGAACCTGCGGTTTCCTCGGTCTGCCGCGCTTGGAATCCGTGGCCCACGCGGGTGAAAATATCCTTGGCAAGTTCCGGGACGGCGACTTGGAAGTGACGCCCAAGGCGGTGTCCCTGATCTTGGAATGCCTGGACACGATCCGCACGATCCTTGAATACTTGGAGGCAAACGAGAGCGAGCCGGAAGGCGAAGACTCCGACCTTATTGCCCGTCTAAATGCCTATGCGGAACATGGCGAGAGCGCCGTCGGCGAGGCCGCGCCCGAGACCGAGGCCGAACCTGAGGAGACCGGCGAAGTAGTCGCGTTCGACGATGCCGCCGCGGAAGATCAGCCGGTGGAAGAATTCGAAGCCGCCGATGAGCCGGTGGCGGAAGAGGTTCCCGAGGCCGTTGCCATGGCGCCCGTGCCTGAGAAAAAACCGGCCCAGGCCGCCAATTCCGAGGCCAAAATAGAAGCCAAGAGCGGTGGAGATTCTTCGGTCGCCAATCAGTCGATTCGCGTCAACGTGGAGCTGCTGGAAAACCTGATGACCATGGTCTCGGAGATGGTTCTGACCAGAAACCAGTTACTTCAGATCCTGCGCGGGCAAAAGGACAGCGAGTTCACGGCGCCTTTGCAGAGGCTGAATCACGTCGTTTCCGAACTTCAGGAAGGCGTGATGAAGACCCGGATGCAGCCGATCGGAAACGCCTGGGCCAAGTTGCCGCGAATTATCCGCGATCTGTCGATCGAATTGGATAAGAAAATCGATCTGGTTATGAAGGGCGCCGAAACCGAACTCGACAGGCAAGTCTTGGAACTGATCAAGGATCCGCTAACCCACATGGTCCGCAACTCCGCCGATCACGGCCTGGAGACGACCGCGGGGCGGATCGAGGCCGGCAAACCGGAAACCGGTAAAGTCGTCTTGAAGGCCTACCACGAAGGCGGCCACATCGTTATTTCGATTTCCGACGACGGGCGCGGTCTGCCTATCGACGTGATAAAAAACAAAATTATCACCAACGGCTTGGCGACCGAGGCCGAGTTGGAGACCATGTCCGAACAGCAAATCCAGCGGTTTATCTTCAAGGCCGGGTTCTCGACCGCGTCGTCCGTTACCTCAGTGTCCGGGCGCGGTGTCGGCATGGACGTCGTGCGCACCAATATCGAAAAAATCGGCGGCACGGTCGAACTCAACTCCACCGAGGGCAAGGGCACGGCCTTCATTATCAAGATACCCCTGACCTTGGCGATCGTATCGGCGCTGATCGTCGAATGCGCGGGCGACCGCTTCGCCATTCCGCAACTCAGCGTTCTTGAATTGGTGCGCGCTTCCGTTCATTCGGAAAACACGATCGAACGCATCAACAATACACCTGTTCTGCGGTTACGTAACCGCCTGCTGCCTTTGGTCAATTTGCGCGACCTTATGAAGTTGAACGCGCCTGACGAGATCGAAGACCCGGCGGCCGAAACCGAAAACAAGAGTGTTTCACAAACCAATACAGATCAGGATGGCGATATCGAGAGCGGAGAAGGTTTTATCGTCGTCTCGCAGGTCGGCAGCTATTCCTTCGGGATTATCGTCGATCGTGTCTTCGATACGGAAGAGATTGTCGTCAAGCCTGTCGCCCGCATCATGCGCGATAACCAAATGTTCTCGGGCAACACGATCTTGGGTGACGGCAGCGTTGTCATGATATTGGATCCGAACGGGATCGCGGCCGCTAACGGCGAAGTAGAGTTGGCCGAAGAGAGCGGCGATACAACCAGTGACCGCCATGCGTCGCAAAACGAAGAAACCGTTGCCATGTTGGTGTTCCGTGTTGCCGGCGACAATCCGAAAGCGGTGCCCCTGGGACTGATCGCGCGCCTGGAAGAGATCGAATTGGACAAAGTTGAAAACTCCAATGGGCAAAATGTCGTTCAGTACCGGGGTCAGTTGATGCCATTGGTGACCATGGAGGGTACCGGTGAATTGAAAACGGAGGGCCGTCAGCCGGTGCTCGTTTTCACTGACCGCGACCGCACCATGGGCTTGGTTGTCGATGAGATTGTCGACATCGTGGAGGAACGCCTTAACATCGAACTGACATCCAAGAGTGTCGGTTATGTCGGTAGCGCCGTGATCGACGGCCGCGCCACGGATGTTCTGGACGTCGCCCACTATCTGACGCTGGCGTTCCATGATTGGTTTGGCGGCGAGGCCAGTGATTCCTTTGGCGATGAGGAGGCCTCGCGGCTGTTGTTGGTCGACGATAGCCCATTTTTCCGTAACCTTCTGCAACCGCTGCTTTCCGTGGCCGGATATGAAGTCTCTTGCTCCGCGAGCGCGAGCGAGGCCCTGCAGCGCTGCGAAGCGGGTGAAAAGTTCGATGTCATCGTATCGGATATCGAAATGCCCGGCATGAGCGGTTTTGAGTTCGCCGAAGCAGTGAAAAAAGAATCGAATTGGTCCAATGTTCCCATGGTCGCGTTGTCATCCTTTGCCACGCAAAAGGATTTGGACCGGGGCAGGGCGGTCGGTTTCATCGATTATGTGGCTAAGAGCGACCGTGAAGCCTTGCTCGGCGCTTTACACGAGGCCCTATCTGAAATCAGAGGTGCGGCATGACGGCTACGACACAATCGGCGGCGGAACCGGCACACCCCCTGAATTCCGTCGCAACCCAAGAATTCGTCACTTTCACGATCGCCGATCAGCTATTCGGTATACCCGTGTTGAAAGTGCAAGATGTTCTCAGCTCATATCAGATTACGAGAATTCCTCTAGCGCCACCTGAAGTCATGGGTTCCTTGAACCTGCGGGGCCGTGTAGTGACGGCTATCGATATGCGGGCGCGCTTGGGACTTCCGGCGCGCGACGATGACGGCGAAAGCATGAGCATCGTGGCCGAGCACGATGGTGAATTATATAGCCTCGTGGTCGACGGCGTGGGCGAAGTTCTGGCTCTCTCCGCAAAGACTTTCGATCGAAACCCACCGACGTTGGGGGCGAAGTTCCGCGCCGTATCGGACGGAATATACCGTTTGGATGGGCAGCTTTTGGTTGTTCTCGACGTAAACCGCTTGCTCGACTATGGGCGCGCGGTGGTGGCCGCGAACTGAGTTGACGGAGAGAGAAGCCATGGGGCGCGGTAAACACAATACGGGGCGCCATGCCGGGTGACTCGTTTTCTTGCGTGATGGAGTGCGCGATATGAAGACATGTCTGGTTGTTGATGACTCAAAAGTAGTTCGCATGGTTGCGCGAAAGATACTTGAGGGTTTGGACTTCGAAATCGACGAAGCCGAAGACGGGCAAAAGGCATTGGAGGCCTGCCAGCGGCAGATGCCCAATGCTGTCCTGTTGGACTGGAACATGCCGGTGAAAAGCGGTTTGGAGTTCCTGAACGATCTACGGGCCTTGGAAGGCGTGACTCAGCCCATCGTCGTATTCTGTACGACAGAAAACGATATGGCGCATATACAAGAAGCCATGCAAGCAGGCGCCAACGAATACATCATGAAACCGTTCGACAGCGAGATTATCGAATCTAAATTTTCCCAAGTAGGCCTTCTCTAAAGCACCAAGAATGTAAAAAAGAACAGGTAGGATGTAATTTTATGCCGTCCGGCGATCCATATAGAGTCATGGTTGTTGACGATTCCGCCGTTATCCGCGGGCTCTTGACTCGTAATCTCGAGTCCGATCCAGAAATCAAGGTCATGGCGACCGCGACTAACGGGGAAGTCGCGCTGAAATCGGTGGTCAAGAACGATATCGAAATCGTGGTTTTAGATATTGAGATGCCGGTCATGGATGGCATGACCGCCCTGCCGTTGTTACTGAAAGCGAAGCCTGGCGTTCAGGTTATCATGGCCTCTACCTTGACCCTCGCGAATGCGGATATCAGCCTTCAGGCCATGGCCAATGGGGCCGCCGACTATGTGACCAAGCCTACCTCAACCAAGGAAATTCATTCCGCCGACGCTTTCAAGAGCGAGTTGATCGAGAAGATCAAGGCGGTTGCCCAGGCCGGACGTTCCAGTGGCCGTACACGGCATCCTGTCACGGCCAGACGGTCCGAGGCCGTGCCAAAGAAGGTCGTGATATCGCCCGGTCCGGTTGTATTACGCGCGGCGCCAAGTGTGCGCCCCGATGTGATCGCCATAGGCAGCTCGACCGGCGGTCCGCCCGCGCTTTTCACCTTGTTGAAGGATCTGTGCAAGAATTTCACGCTTCCCATCCTTATAACCCAGCATATGCCCCCGACATTCACCGCGCTTTTGGCTGAACATATATCGCGCGCCTGCGGCGTGCCCGCATCCGAGGGCAAAAATGGCGAGAAAATAGAGCCAGGGCGGATTTATGTCGCGCCGGGTAATTTTCATATGACCGTAGCTCGCGGCGAAAATTGCAACACCATCAAGATCATCGATACCGCGCCGGTAAACTTTTGCCGGCCCGCGGTCGATCCGATGTTGCGTAGCATGGCGCCGATTTACGGTTCGCGTTTGTTGGTGATCATGCTGACCGGCATGGGCCACGATGGGCGTGACGGCTCGAAGGCTGTGACGGCGGCGGGCGGTTCCGTTATCGCGCAGGATGAGGCGACCAGCGTTGTCTGGGGAATGCCAGGCGCCGTGGCGACGTCCGGTTTATGCTCGGCCGTTTTGCCGCTCAACGATATCGCGCCGTATGTGCGCAAGATAGCACTGAGGACCGCGGCATGAATGTAAGCGATTTCGAGTTTATTTCCGACCTTCTCAAGAAACGCAGCGGCTTGGCGTTGACGAAAGAGAAGGCGTACCTGATGGAAAGCCGCCTCAACCCTGTTGCGCGTAAGTGGAGCTTCGCCGGTTTCGACGAGTTGGTTAAAGCTATTCGCGCGGGTTCGAACGAGGAACTTTTGGTCGATGTGACGGAAGCCATGACCACCAACGAGTCATTTTTCTTCCGCGACCAGAAACCCTTCGACCAGTTCCGGGATTTGGTCCTGCCGCACATGCTGGAGCACCGCGCGGGAGCCAAGACAATCCGGATTTGGAGCGCGGCCTGCTCTTCGGGCCAGGAACCCTATACCTTGGCCATGCTGTTAAAAGAAAACTCGGCCAAGCTGGCGGGTTGGCGTATCGAAATAATCGCCACCGACTTGTCGAAAGAGATACTAACCAAGGCCGAGGCGGGATTATACTCGCAGTTCGAGGTTCAACGCGGTCTGCCCATTTCCCTCTTGGTGAAATACTTCAAGCAGGTTGGCGAACGTTGGCAGATCAGCGAAGAAATTCGTCACATGGTTAAGTTCAAATCGTTCAACCTTTTGGGCAGTCCGGCCGCTCTCGGAAAGTTCGATATCGTGTTCTGCCGCAATGTTCTGATTTACTTCGATCCGCCGACTAAGGGTCAGGTGCTCGCCGGCATGGCCGATCTTATGCCGAATGACGGTTTTCTCTATCTAGGCGGGGCCGAGACGGTTCTGGGAACCACGGACCGTTTTCAACTCATGCAGGGTCAACGCGGAGTCTATCAGCTATCGACCTCGGCAATGGCGGCGAACCCAGTTAAGGCGGTCGGTTAGAGCCCTTTCCGATCATACGGACTCATTCGATCGGAAAGGGCTCTAAAACCGCCGATTCACTCAAGTCTGAAATTGAACAAGAAAAAGGCGCGCCCCGAAGGCGCGCCTTTTGATTTATCTTATCCCGGAAGCGGATTCCGTGAAGGGCTTATCCGGCCGCCGCCTGTTGGGGGACTTGGGCCTTGTCGGTGTCTTGCGCGGGGACCGGGTCGCGCAGCACATAACCACGGCCCCAGACCGTTTCGATGTAGTTGTCGCCGCCGGTCGCCGCCGTCAATTTCTTGCGCAGCTTGCAGACGAAGACATCGATGATCTTGAGCTCCGGCTCGTCCATGCCGCCGTAAAGGTGGTTAAGGAACATTTCCTTGGTCAGCGTGGTGCCCTTGCGTAGGGATAGAAGCTCAAGGATCCCGTATTCCTTACCGGTCAGGTGCAGCGGGTGGCCGCCGACTTCGACTGTCCGGGTGTCCAGGTTCACCGTTAGCATCGCGGTCTTGATGATCGAGTCCGAATGCCCCTTGGAGCGCCGGACGATCGCCTGAATGCGGGCGATCAACTCGCGTTTATCGAAAGGCTTGGTGAGATAGTCGTCGGCGCCAACGCCCAGGCCCTTGATCTTATCGTCCAGGCCGTTGAGCCCGGAGAGGATCAGGATCGGCGTCTTGACCCTTGCGGCCCGCAGGCGGCGCAGCACCTCGTAGCCATCCATGTCGGGAAGCATCAGGTCGAGAACGATGATGTCGTAATCGTATAGTTTTCCGATTTCGAGTCCATCCTCGCCCATATCCGTGGAATCGCAAACATAACTCTCGGATCGTAGCATCATTTCAATGCTTTGGGCGGTTGCGGGATCGTCTTCGACTAGCAGCACTCTCATGAATCTAATCCTGATGTCTTCGTGGACGAATAAAATTGACGTTAACCATTTTGCGGACCTTTTATTAAGAAATCCTTAGCGCCGCAAGTAAGATTTCATATTGTTTTACGCATATTTAAAGAGGGGCCGAGCATACTCATCACGAATATGACGGTTGAGGCCGTTGGCGGCCTTTTGGGAGGGCTTGGGTGTCGAGCGCGGTTGAATCTCTAATTGAGGGTATCGATGATATCCCCGAATACCGGCTTTACGGCCGTGTGGCCGGGGTCATGGGCATGATGATAGAGCTTGCCGGACTCAACGAGGAGTTGACGATCGGGCAGCGCTGCAACGTCATGGCCCGGGGAAAAGCCCCCATTCCTTGCGAAGTTGTGGGTTTCCGCCAGGGCCGGGCCTTGCTTCTGCCCTTTGGGCCGGTCGAGGGTATCGGCCTGGGCTGCAAGGCGGAGCTGGTGAAGTCGGATCCCGTCGTCTGGCCATGCGAAGCCTGGCTGGGGCGGGTTCTGAATGCCCTGGGCGAGCCCATCGACGGCAAGGGGCCCTTACCCTCCGGCACCATGCCTTGCCACCTGCGGCGCCCCCCGCCGCCCGCGCACAGCCGCCAGAGAGTCGGCGCCAAGATCGACCTGGGCGTCCGGACCATAAATACCTTCACCACCTGCTGCCGGGGCCAGCGCATGGGTATTTTTTCGGGCTCCGGGGTCGGCAAATCGGTTCTCCTTTCCATGCTCGCCCGCTACACCGCCTCGGACGTCAATGTGATCGGGCTTATTGGCGAGCGCGGGCGCGAAGTCCAGGAATGGCTGGAAGACGATCTGGGGGCGGAAGGCTTGGCGCGCTCCGTGATTATCGTCGCCACCTCAGACGAGGCGCCACTTATCCGGCGCCAGGCGGCCTTTCTGACGATGAGCGTGGCCGAATACTTCCGCGACCAAGGCCGCGATGTCCTCTGCCTGATCGATTCGATTACCCGCTTCGCCATGGCCATGCGCGAGATCGGCCTTTCGGCCGGCGAACCGCCGACCAGCAAGGGCTATACCCCCAGCGTGTTCGCCCAGTTGCCGGCGCTGCTTGAGCGCGCGGGGCCGGGCACCGGCAGCGGGTCCATTACCGGCTTGTTCACGGTTCTGGTGGAGGGCGATGACCACAATGAGCCGATCGCGGACGCCGTGCGCGGTATTCTCGACGGCCAGATCGTGCTCGACCGCAAGATCGCGCAGCGCAACCGCTACCCCGCCATCGATGTTCTGCGCAGCGTTTCCCGAACCATGCCAAACTGCAATAGCGATGCCGAAAACGAATTGGTCAGCTGGGCGCGTACCCTGCTATCCACCTACGAGGACATGGGGGAGCTCATCCGGATCGGCGCCTATAAGAAGGGCAGCGATCCGACAATCGATGAGGCCATTCGCTATCAGCCCGGCTTGGAGGCTTTTCTGAGCCAAGGCAAGGGCGAGCGTTCGGACATCGAAACCGGCTACGCCGCCATGGCTCAAATCCTTGGCGTGCAATGGCCGCCCGCCGAAGCGGCGGCCATTGAGGAATAGCTTGGCATGACGGCTTTCAAGTCGCTGACCCGGGTACACTCCTGGGCCTTGAACGAGAAGCGCCAGAAACTGGCTGGAATTGAAGATCTCGTAAATAAGATGAAAAACGACTTACAAGAACTTGAAAAAGATGTAGAAACGGAAAGTTCTATCGCAAATTCTTCCATCGAGGGGACGGTCGCCTTTCCCGCCTTTATCGCGGCGGCACTGGAGCGGCGGCGGCGCCTGCGGCACACCATCGGTGAGCTGGAGGCCTCGGTGGAGGCGGCACGGGAAGAAGTCCGCGCGGCCTTCGAGGAGATGAAGAAATACGAACACGTCAGCGATCTCAAGGCCCGGGAAGAGCAGGAAGAGGCCATGCGGCGGGAACAAATAGACCTCGACGATCTCGGCGCCGAAATATACCGGCGCGGTCAGGCCGCCTCCAGCGACGAATAGCTTTCTAAACCAGAAGTCCGGGCGGCTCGCCCGCCGCGCTGTCGCCGCCGATCGGCAGGAAGCGCCAGTCCGTGGAAGCCTGAAAGCCAAGGTTGCCTGAAAATCCGGCGGCTTGATTGGCGTCTTCGAATATAGTCCGGATATCTTGGCGCATGTCTTCGGGCAGGGCGCCGCGCGTGCGCATCATCAGATCGAAGCGTTTGCCGCGTATCAGGCCATCGAGTTGTATTTCGCCCAGGCGCGACATCTCAAGCTCGAGGATGAAGCGCTTGGGATCCTTTTGGCCGGATTTCTTATCGCCTTCGCCCCGGTCTTCGTGCTGGCGCAGGAACAGGCGGAGCTGGTGCACATGATCGCCGCTCCAAAGCGGGATCGGCAACAACCGCCAATCGCCCGCCGTACCGCCGGCGCCGCCCGCGGTTTCGGCCATGCGCCCCATGCGCGCCAAGTCGCCGGACAGACGGCCGATCAGGGTGTCGTGTCCCGAGGCGCGCAAGGCTTGAAGCGCATCGGCGCCCAACCAACGGCCCAGGTTCCCGCCGCTCAGCGCCGCCATGAAGAAGAGCATACCGGAAGTCAGGCGGGTGCCCGGTTGCGGAACTCCTTGCGGCGTTCCCGCCATGGCGCCGCCGCTGGCCTCGGCCAGGATGCCAAGCGCCTCTTCCAGGGCGGGCCAGGCATGGGCCAGGGAATGCGCCCTGGCCACGGGCAGGGGGCTCGCGGCCGCTTTGGGCAAGGCGCCGGGCACCAGTTCCAAGGCCACACGGCTGCCGCCCGGAATCCGCGCCTCGACGTCCAAACTCAGGCTGCCCAGGGGCGTGGACAGGACGGGATGTCCGCTAGCCGATACACCGGTGACCTGGCCCGTGAATGTCAGGGGCGCCCTCAAGGACTCCCCTGACGGCTTGACCGCAACCGGTGCGGCGCTCTGGGGAGGCGCTGGAGGAGCCGCCGGGTTAGGAACCGCCGCGCCGGCCGTGGTCGCGGGCGCAGTGAAATTCGGCGCGCCGGGGGCGCTAGGCGCACTGTTTGGCATTAGGGGGCCGGGCGGCGCGTATGCCCGCGCGCCTTGGGTGCTGGAAACCGCCGGTCCGGGAACCGGCGGGGCCGTGGCGCCCGGCGCGGGACCCGGGGTGCTGACGGAGAGGATTCGTAACGGCAGAATGGCGCCCGCCAGGGGCTGCTGGTTCAGGCCCGGCACGGTCTGCTGGTTCAGGCCCGGTACGGGCTGCTGGTTTAGGCCCGGCCCGGGCCGCGGGTTCTGGCCCGCCGGCGTGCCGGTGAGCGTTTTAATTGCCGCCGCCACGCCTTCGGCGCTGGCATACGGGGTTGCCGTGTGGCCGGGGGGGCCTTGCACCACGGCGCGGACCACCTGGCCCAGGTTTAAACGATCGGGGTGGCCGGGCCCGGCGGTGGCGGCGCCGGGTTGGTGGGCGGCCGTTGGCGCGGTTCCGCCGCCTCCCGGCGTTAGCGCTAGGCCCGTGGGCCGGGCCGCCGATGGCGGCGGCGCGTCAGGCGCACCGCTTTGGCCGCGGACCTGCATAATCATGATGTGCAACAAGGTTCCGCTGCTGCGAATCTGAAGTACGACTTCGCTATTTAGAGGCAGGTGCGCCTTGGCCGCGACCGTCAGGGTGCCCTGATCGGTCTTGACCAGGACTTGCCCCTTGCCGCTGGTTCCGATCACCACGCCGCGCAGGGTGGTGCCGTTGGGCAGGTTCGCGATTTCGGGGGGCGGGTTGGGAATCGTGGCCAGCACCCCGCCAGGGGCGCTCACCGCGATTCCGCCGGTATAGGAAGAGGCGGGCCGGACCAGGTCGTTCATGGCGCTTGCAGCACGCGGCGCGCCACGGATTCGACATCTTCGGCGGCGGCGCTGTGGGGATGGCGTACCAAGAGCGGCGCCTGGTGGCGGATGGCGTCGCGGACCTTGGGGTCGCGCTTGATAACGCCGGCCAAGGGCGGGGCGGTTTTCAGGAAGGATTCGCAGGCCTTGCGCAAGGTGGCATAGGTGCGCTCGCCCTCTCCCTGGCTTTGCGCCATGTTGATGACCAGACGCAAATCAGCCTCGGGATGCTGCATGCGCGTCAGCTTTATCATGGCGTAGGCATCGGTCATGGAAGTGGGTTCGTCGGTGGCGACGACGAGGCAGGTTCGGGCCATGGCGGCCAGTTGGCGCACCGTGCGCTCCACACCGGCACCCAGGTCCAGTATGACCAGATCGTAGTCGGAACCGAGATCGACCAGGTTCGCGCTCATGCGCGCCAGGCGTTCTTGCGGCACGCTGGCCAGGCTGCCCGATCCCGAGCGCCCGGCGATGACGTCGAAGCCGCCTTCGCGGCAGCGGCTGGCCGCGTCGCGCATGGGGTATCGCCCGGACAGGACGCCGCCGAGGTCTTTCTCCGGCGCCAGGCCGAGTTGGATATCGACGTTGGCCAGACCCAGGTCGCCGTCGAACAACAAGACATTGTACCCGGCCCGCGCCAGGACGTGGCACAAGGTCGCGGATAGCCAAGTCTTACCGACGCCGCCTTTTCCCGAGGCCACGGCAATGCCGTTCGCCAAGCGCAACCGGGGTTGTCCGGTATCCGTTTTTACCGTTTCAACCATTGTTTCAGGTCCTGTGTTTGGCCCTTGAGAGTGCCCGCCATCTCGTCGGGTAAAAACATACGGGCGAGCGCTACCGGATTCACGGGAAGCAACGGATCGCCAATGTGGGGAGACTCGCTAACCGCCGACAAGTCCAAGCGCCCGGCGGCGGCGGCGCTAAGCAGACCGCCGAAACGCCGGGCGGTATCGAGGCGGGTCGCGATCATCGCGGTGGCGCCTATATTCTTAAAGGCAACCGCGGTTTCGGCCGATTCCGCGGCATCGCCGCCGGCGGCCAGCACGAGGATGACTTGGGCGCCCGCGGCCGTGGCCGCCTCTTTCAGGCGCGCCATGTCCGACTCGAGGAAAGGATTGGCGCCGGTGGTGTCGATGACGGTGAAGTAGTCATCGCTACAGGCCGAGACCGCGTCGGCTAGGGCCTCGGGCCGGTCCGCCTGCAACAGCGTGGCCTCCAGCGCCTTGGCGAAGGCTTCGGCCTGGGCCAGGCCGCCGGATTTAGCCGTGTCCATGGTGATGAGCGCGCAACCGCGCCCAGCCAGGCGGGCCCTGGCGCATAGCTTGGCCGCCGTCGCGGTCTTGCCGGCGCCGGGCGGTCCCGCCAGCAGGATGGGATGCGGGTTCAGGGGGGCGGGAAGGGCGGTGAAAGTGAATTCGGAATCCATGGCGCCGGCCAAGGCCATGACGCTGTCCTGGGCATCCAGGGACACCGTGCCGCCTATCAAGCGGTCGAAAAGACCGGCCGGAACCCGGTGGAATGAAAGCGATTCGGTAATGGTGTCGAGGTCGAAATAACTCGCCGGTTCGGACCCGTCGTAAAGCTCGTCGAGGGGGGACTCCTCAAGCGCCGCCGTTACCCGCACCCCCGATCCGGTCTCGGTGGCTTGAGTCGACAGAATAACGGCGTCCACGCCCAAGGCGTCGCGGATCAGCCGCATGGCTTCCGGCAGGGTATCGGCGGTGAAACTTTTCAGCCGCATGGACGGCGGGTCTCCTTATGCCGGCGCGATCAAATTTGACCCAGAGTCTTTATCTGGGCTTTGGCGTAGACTTCGTTCTGGGACATGACCACGGTCGAAGGGCGGAAGCGTTCGACGATCGAGCGGACGAAGGGGCGGATGGCGGGGCTGGTCAAGAGAACCGGAACCTCGCCGGTCATGGCATGCTGTTCGAAAGTGGCCCGCACGGCACGGATGAATTCCTGCAGCTTGGTTGGCGCCATGGATAGGCGGCGTTCCTCGCCCTCGCCCACGATGGCCTCGTCGAAGGCTTGCTCCCACTCCGCCGACAAGGTGATCATGGGCAGAATGCCCTGCGCGTCTATCTGCGCGGTCGATATCTGGCGCGACAAGCGGGCGCGCACATGTTCCGTAATGGTGGAAACGTTGCGGGAATATCCGCAAGCCTCGGCGACCCCTTCCAAGATCGACGGCAGGTCGCGAATCGAAATTCGCTCGCCCAGCAAATTCTGCAGGACCCGTTGCAGGCCGCCGACCGATATCAGGGTAGGAATCAGATCCCCAATGAGCTTTTGCTGGTCCTTATCGAGATCGTCGAGCAGTTTTTGCGTCTCGGCATAGGACAGCATTTCCGACATGTTGTCTTTCACCAGCTCAGTCAGGTGCGTGGTGATGACGGTTGGCGGATCGACCACCGTGTAGCCGCGGAACAAGGCTTCCTCGCGGGCGCTGGGGTCGATCCAAACCGCCGGCAGGCCGAAGGTCGGTTCGGTTGTCTCTTCGCCGCTCAGGCCGATGGCTTCGCCCTTGGGGTCCATGACCAGAAGCATGTTGGGCCGCAGTTCGCCGCGCCCGGCCTCGATCTCCTTGACCCGGATTACGTAGGAATTGGCCGGGAGTTGCAGGTTGTCCTGTATGCGCACCGCGGGCAGCACGAAGCCGGCTTCCTGCGCCAGTTGCCGGCGCAGGGACTTGATTTGATCGGTCAGGCGTTGCCCGCCTTCGCTGTTGATCATGGGCAGCAGGCCGTAACCGAGCTCGAGCCGCAGGTTGTCGATTTGCAGGGCGGCGGATATAGGATCTTCGGTAACCGCCGGCGCGGCCTGTGACTTGGTCTCCGCCGCCTCGGCGGCCTCGCTGGCGGCAAGTTTCTTGGTGCTGCTCCAAGCCAGGCCACCGGAAACGCCCGCCAGCAGCAGGAAGGGCAGGGCCGGTATGCCGGGCAGAAGAGCGAGCGAGAACATGATGAATGACGACAGTCCCAGGGCGCGTGGATAGCGGCCCAATTGACCGAATATGGCCTTATCGGCCGAGCCTACGGCGTTCGACTTGGAAACCAAAAGGCCGGCGCCGGTCGATACGATGATCGCCGGGATTTGCGTGACCAGGCCATCGCCGACGGTGAGCAGCGTGTAGACCTGAGCGGCCTCCGAGAAGCTCAAGTCTTTTTGCGCCACGCCGATAATCATGCCGCCGATCACGTTGATGAAGGTGATGAGCAATCCCGCGATCGCATCGCCGCGCACGAACTTCGCCGCGCCGTCCATGGATCCGAAAAAGTTGCTTTCGTCCTCCAGGGACTTTCGGCGGGTCCGCGCCTCCGACTCGTCGATCAGGCCGGCGGATAAGTCGGCATCGATCGCCATTTGCTTGCCCGGCATGGCATCGAGGCTGAAGCGCGCCGAAACCTCGGCGATCCGCCCGGACCCCTTGGTGATGACAACGAAATTGACGATCACCAGGATGGCGAAAACAATGATCCCGATGACGAAGTTGCCGCCCATGACAAAACCGCCGAAGGCCTGAATAACATCGCCGGCGGCGTCCGTCCCTTCATGGCCGTCGGCGAGGATCAGGCGCGTCGAGGCGAGGTTGAGAGAAAGGCGCAACATGGTCGCGATCAGCAGGACCGTGGGAAAAGAACTGAAATCCAAGGGCTTGGAGATGAACAGGACGGTCATAAGAACAAGCACGGAAAGCGTGATCGAGACCGCCAGGGAGACGTCAAGCAGCCAGCTCGGCATCGGCAGGATCAGGACCACGAGAATACAGGACACGCCAAGCGCAAGCGCGATATCGCCGCGCTTGAGCGCGACGACTAGTCGGCTTAGAAAGCCGGATCCCTGGGCCGCGCCCTCCGGCGCCGCGGTCTCGCTCAAAGTCTGTCCAGCCATGAGGCGTCCATTAAGCCGTTGATCTCTCGGCCTCGCCTGGCATGGGTATGGAAGAGCCTTCCTGGCTGTATAGTTTCAATTTGTTACGCAAGGTGCGAATCGATATGCCCAGGATGGTCGCCGCGTGGGTGCGATTGCCCAGGGTGTGACTAAGGGTGTCGAGTATCAGGTCGCGTTCGACCGCCGCGACCGTGCAGCCGACGCGAGTCGGTTCGGTGTCCTGCGGCGATGGCTGAGCTTGGGCGCCGTTCGCCGCGCCCTTGCCATTCGCAGCGGACCTGCTTCCGGCCGCTTCGGCCGATGCGCCGCGCAACTGGATCGACTCCGGGGTGATAATCCCATCGCGCGCCAGCAAGACCGCGCGGTGCATGGAATTCTCCAACTCGCGGACATTGCCGCGCCAAGGGTGCGACAGCATCATCTGGCGCACTTCCTCGTTGGGGACCGGCGCCGGCACTGCGTTGGCCTTGGCGTATTTCGCGATGAAGTGTTCGGCCAGGATCTCGATATCCTGCCGCCGCGCGCGTAAAGGGGGTAATTCGATGCTCACCACGTTGAGCCGGAAGTAGAGGTCCTCGCGGAAGTTGCCTTGGCGAACCTCCTCCTCGATGTCGCGGTTGGAGGTCGCGAGCAGGCGGATATCGACCTTGATCGGGCGGGAGCCGCCGACCCGGTCAACTTCGCGTTCCTGGATGGCGCGCAGAAGCTTGGCTTGCAGACTGGGGTGCATTTCCGAGATTTCGTCGAGCAATAAGGTCCCGCCGTTGGCTTCCTCGAACTTTCCGACCCGGCGCCCGACCGCGCCGGTAAAGGCCCCTTTCTCGTGCCCGAAAAGTTCCGATTCCAGCAGGTTTTCGGGTATCGCCGCGCAATTCAAGGATATGAAGGCTTTCTGGGCGCGCTTGGATTTGGAATGCAGGAAACGCGCCAGGACTTCCTTGCCGGTTCCCGATTCTCCGGTAATGAGAATCGTCGCGTCGGAGGGGGCGATTTGTTCCGCCAGTTTCAAGATCTTTTTCATGGC
Organism: Kiloniellaceae bacterium; assembly: GCA_021776135.1. Lineage (GTDB taxonomy): Bacteria > Pseudomonadota > Alphaproteobacteria > Kiloniellales > J153 > JAJFGN01. Next base: position 43,950 of record JAJFGL010000030.1, on the reverse strand, counting down.
CGGGTCGCGATGGATGACCGCGTTGGTTTCCTCCGCCACCGCGCTCAAGACGGCGGCAATGAGTTCGGCGTCGGGGGGCAGGGGGATGTATTCCTTGGCCCCGGCCTTAATGGCATCGACCGCGAGTTTGGTTTCGGCGCCGATCCCGAAGGCGACGACCGGTACGGATATGCGTTCGGAGTCCAGGCTGCCGCACAGCTTGCGGATATCCAGGCGAACGTCGATCATGATAAGATCCGCGCCCTGTCCCGAGCGGAGCGCGTTCATGGCCCGCTCAACCGATTCTTCGTGGGCTACCTTCGCGCCGTTATCCAGCGCGATCTTGCCGGCCGTCGCGATGTGCCCGTCGAAGCCGCCAATGATGAGGAGACGCATGCCTATTCTCCGGTTCTAACGCTGTCAGTCAAAGTGTTTCACCCGCTGAGCGGGCGGTAGAATTGAGTTGATCACTAATTCCAGATGGCGCGGGTTCTCCTGGCGGTTGATCGACAGCGCGCCCAAGGTGTAGATGCGCTGGATCGTGGCTTCGAGCTCGGAATTCCGCTCCAGCTTGCTGGCCAAGGGGTGGAACAACATATTGGCCAGGACGGCGCCGTAAAATGTAGTCAGTAGCGCGACCGCCATGCTGGGCCCTATGGTCGAGGGATCGTCCAGATTACCCAGCATTTGCACCAGGCCCACCAAGGTGCCGATCAGGCCCATGGCTGGGGCGACTTCCCCGGCGCGCCGCAAGACGCCGGCGGATCGAACATGGCGCCGATGGGTTGTGTCGCTCTCCTGCATCAGAATTTGCTCAATTTCTTCCGCGCCCAGGCCGTCCGCGACCAACTGCACCGCATGGCCCAGGAATTTATTTTGGCCCATATTCTTGCTGTATTCGATTAAGGACAGCGTGCCGCTGCGGCGCGCCCGATCCGCTAGAACCAGGACCCGATGGGCGGCTTCGCTTGGGTTTCCGGCATTGTAAATCACGGCGCGGAAGACGATCGAGCGCGAGTCCAGTATCTCCTTCATGGAGAACGACGAGGTGGTCACCAGGAGAGTACCGCCGAAAACGATCAGCATGGCGGGAGCATCGACGAAGGATTCAGGCGCTCCGCCCAATACCATCGCGGTTATGATAACAGCAAAGGAGCCAAGCACGCCCGCAAGGGTCGCCGTATCGATGCTGGGCGACGCGCCGCCGCCGCTTTGCCGGCGGCCAACTGGTTTTTCCGCCGCGCTGATGTTTGCCATGACCGCGATCCTCCTTCGATCCCTTAGGAGCGGTCCATCTTGATAATCTCGGTCATGGTGACGCCGAGGCGGTCTTCGACGACAACGACCTCTCCGCGCGCCACGAGGCGGTTGTTAACGTAGATATCGATGGCCTCGCCGACCTTGCGGTCCAGCTCGACAACCGCGCCGCGGCCAAGCTTAAGAAGCTGACTGACTTGCATACTGGCCTTGCCCAGGACGGCCGAGATTTGGACCGGGATGTCGTAGACGGCCTCCAGCTCCCTCGCGTTCACAAGACCAGCGGCGTCGGCCTGGGAGTCCTGGGATTCGGGCGCCGGGCCGTCCGGCGCGGCGGTTTCGGCATCCAGTGCAAGGTCTTCAAGTTCCAAATTCTGATCTTCTGCCATGTCGGTCTCCTGTGGGGTGAGGCTCTATTCTGATTTTCGCGCTAGGTGTCTAATCTTGTTCTGGCACGGGGGCTGCCGCGTTATTTTCCGATTCCAAGGGTGGGCTCGCGAGGCGGCGTATCGCGTCGTCGATGTCTTGCCAAATACGCGCTGTATCGCGCTCGGCGCCGCCATCCGCCCATTCAACGCGAACATCGCCGGACCCCATGTTCTCTTCGGCGAGAAAGACTATTTTGCCTTCGAACCCGGTTTTCTTGGCTATGACGCCAACTCGTTTTTCGATCGTATCCAAGAGGGAATCGCAAACGCGGATGACGATTCTCGGCTCGTCGCGTAAGCGCGTCATGGCGTCCCGGACAACGGTTTCGATTTCTTGCGGCCCATCGTTCCGCGCCATTCTTGGAAGAAACTTGCGGACTATGGCGGCGGCGACACCCACGGCGGCGCGGTCTTGGCGCGCGTGCATGTCCACAACGGTTTCTTTCAAGGCCGGTAGTTGTTGGCCAATCTCGGTCAGGGCTTCCGCCGCCGCGTTTTCCAGGGATTGCAGCGCCTCCCGGTGTTCGGATTCCTTGCCCGCCGCCATGCCTTCGGCGCGCGCTTGGTCTAAATCCCGGTCGAAGTACGCCGGTTCTGGCGGCGCCTCGGCCGCTTTCTTGACAGTCTCTTCCAGATTCTTTTCGAACGAGGTGTCGAAGAGAAACTTTTCCGGTGTTTTGGCGGCATTGATACCCATGGATCAATACACCAACTCGTCGTCGCCCTTGCCTTCGGAGATAATGATTTCCCCGCTGGCGGCCAAATCCTTGGCGATCTGTACAATGTACATCTGGGCCTCGTCGACATCGCGCAGGCGAACCGGGCCCATGGCGCCCATGTCCTCGCGCATGATCTTCGCGGCCCGTTCCGACATGTTCGAGAAGAACAGATTGCGCAGATCTTCCGACGAGCCCTTGAGGGCGATGGAAATCTTGTCTTTGCCCGCGTTGCGCAGCAGCGTCTGAACCCCGCCAGGGTCCAGGTTCCCCAGATCCTCGAAAGTAAACATCAGGGCCTTGATCCGTTCCGCCGCGTCCTTGTTGCGTTCTTCCAACGAGGTCAGGAATCGCGATTCCACGGAGCGTTCGAGGAAATTGAAGATATCGGCCATCAGTTCATGGGAATCGCGCCGGTTGGTGCGCGCCAGATTAGACATGAATTCGTTGCGCAGGGTGCGTTCGACGTCGTCCAGGACCTCTTTTTGAACCGATTCCATGCGCAACATGCGCATGATGACTTCCATGGCGAAGGGTTCGGGAAGCAGCCCAAGCACCTTGGCGGCATGTTCGGATTTGATCTTGGAAAGAACCACCGCGACTGTCTGCGGGTATTCGTTCTTGAGGTAGTTGGCTAAAACCGTTTCGTTAACGTTGGTCAACTTCTCCCACATGGTCCGGCCGGCGGGGCCGCGAATCTCGTCCATGATTCCCGAGACCCGGTCCTGGTCGAGAACTTTGGCCAGCAGGCGTTCCGTGTTGTCGAAGTTACCGACCAGCGACCCGGTCGAGGAGATTTGATCCGCGAACTCGACCAGCAGGCGTTCGACCATCTGGGAACTCACATTCCCAAGGTTCGCCATGGCCTGGGAAAGCTCCTTGATTTCGTCGTCGTCCATGATCGAGAAAAGGCGCGTGGCGTTATCCTCGCCAACCGACATCATCAGTAGCGCGGCCTTTTCCGGCCCCGACATGGTTCGATAATCTTCGCGAATGCGCATTCTCGACGGTTCCTTGCTGCCCTAATCCAGACTAGGTTTCTTGATAGAGCCAGCCGCGAATGATCGCGACCGCTTCGTCGGGATGCTTGTCGACAATTTCGCCGATTTTGCGTACCGAGGACGCGCGAACGCGGCCCTCGACCTTATTGAGATCGATCATTTGTTCGATCTCCTCGGCGACGGTTTCCTGATCGTCCTCGTCTCCCTCATAGGCCGCCGCGGCCGCGCCAGGGCCGGCCAGGGCCGGTCTGGGATTGTTTTGATCGGTCAATCTAGCCTCCGTGCTTCCTTCAAGGGGTCCTTCGATGACCCGGCCCACCAGCGGGCGTACGACCAGGAGCAAGACAAGTATCGCGACCACGCCGAGAACGAAGATTTCGGCGATGCGCATGAGGTCGGCCTGCTCCATGCCGAACATTGAGCTTGAAGTCTCTTCGCCGAAGTCCTCGATCGGATCGGTGAAGGGCATGTTCACGATTTCCAGCGTGTCGCCGCGTTCTTGGTTGAAACCGACAGCGGAGCGTACCAAGGCGGAAATTTGATCCATTTCCGCCGGTTGCCGTGCTGTATACGACTTCTCGCCTGTGTCGGCCGCGCTGAAAGTTCCATTTATCAGGACCGCGATAGACAGGCGGCGTACCGTGCCGCTTTCGCGCACATGGGTCTTCATGGTGCGCGAAATTTCGAAATTGGTGGTTTCCTCAGTACGTGTGGCGCTGCTTTGGCTGCCGTTGGCGCCGGCCGCCGGCAGGCCGGCTTCAGGCAGATTTCCGCCCGCCGTGACCGGCGCCAAGCCATCGCCGTCCGTGGATCCGTTTTCCTCCTCGACCGTTTGCGTCGAGCGCGCGACTTGGCCGTCCGGATCGTATGTTTCCGAGTTTTCCGTCACCCGGTCGAAATCGATATCGGCGGTGATTTGAACTTGGACGTTGCCGATTCCCATGGAGCGTTCCAACAACTCCTCCACGGTGCGCGCCAAACGCGTTTCGTACCCGATGCGCATTTCCTCGGCGGTCGTGGCCGTTTGTTTCGGATCTCCCTCGTCGGTACCGCGGGCAAGCAGGGCACCATTACTGTCCACTATGGAGATCAGGCTCGGCTTGAGGCCTGGCACCGCGGCCGCGACTAGATGCTGTATCGCTTGAACTTGCCGGCTATCCAATTCTTGGCTGCCTTGCATGGCGATCACGATGGAGGCGGTGGGGTCTTGCTTGTCGCGGCTAAATAGCTCCCGCTTGGGCAGGACCAGGTGGACGCGCGCCTTACGGACCGCGCCAATGGAGCGGATGGTCCGCGCCAGTTCACCCTCCAGGGCCCGGATATGGTTGATGCCCTGAACGAAATTGGTCGTCCCCAGACCCTCGGCGCGATCGAATATCTCGTAGCCGATCGAGCCGCCGGTCGGCAGGCCTTCTTCGGCCATGGCCAGGCGCAGGCGCGCGACCCTATCTTGAGGCACATAGATCTGGCCGCCATGTCCGCTCAGGCGGTAATTGACGCCCAGCTTTTCCAGCCGGGTCACGATCTGAGCGCTATCTTGGGGGTCCAGATCCGAGTAAAGGAGAGAAAGATCCGGTGTGGCGATGCGGCTCGTGGTGTAGATCATGAAGGCGATCACACCTGCCGCCACGGCGGCCATGAGGCCTAGCCGTGCCGGGCCGAGGCTCCGCAGAGTATCGAGAAAGCTGTTCAAAGCCTGATCGTCCTAGCTTTGTGGCCTTCCTGGCCTGGCTTAGCCTGCCCATAGGGCGCGAGGCGGATATGTAAGCGCGTGAAGAGGCGCTTCTGCGCCACAAGTGTCTCACCGGAAACGAGGATACAGCGGCACGGTAAAAGCGGCGTTAATTACGGGCAATTTTTGCCTAGCTTAAAATCTTAATGAAGTTCTATAATTTATTGATAAAACGCATACAAACGATAGTTTCAGACTGTCAATAAGTGCCGGTTGGAGGAGGGTGGGGCCTGGCTTTTAACGATCCTAGCCGCGAGGCCCCATTCAGGGCCGGTTTAGGACGTTGCCTTGGGCTTCATGGCCTGATCGCCGAGGCCTTCGCCGTCGTTCGGGCGGCGGTATTGCTGCAGGCGCGTCGTGCGTAGTCCGCGCACGCCGTGTTCCTCGATCAGCTTTTGCCACGACAAAAATTCGTCCGCGGACAGCTTGTACCGCTTGCAAGCGTCTTCCAGGCTGATCAGCCCATTGCGCACGCCGGCCACGACTTCCGCCTTGCGCCGGATCACCCAGCGCTTTGTTTCGGGCGGCGGCAGGTCGTCGATGGTCAACGGCTGTCCTGCCGGTCCGATTGCCGCTTGGCCCTTACTTGGACTCTCTGAAACCATCGACATTTCTCCAATAGTCACTGTCTCGGCCGCTTGTGCAGCAACTCAGGCAAGCTTAGCTTCATGGCCTTGAAAAACGATTAATCCCAAGGCTTAAGCTAAGTGTTCGTGAAGTGAGGTTTAGGGCTTTATCTGTCCTAATGAGGCAGTGTGGCGATCAAAAATAGGAAATAAGACCTATCAAAGACCGCCACACTAGACCTCAAATTTATCGGCGGATCCGGATTAGCTCTTCCAGCATCTCATCGGCCGTGGTGATAATCTTGGCGCTGGCGGAATAGGCCCGCTGGGTGGTGATCATCTTGGTGAATTCTTCGGCGAGATCCACCGTCGACGCCTCCAGCGCCGACGACGCCACCGCCCCCGCACCGCCGGAATTCGCCTGTTGCAGCAGGAGATTGCCCGAGAAGTTTGACAGGCGATAGGCATTGCCGTTAACGGGCTCCAAGCCATTAGCATTGGGAAATATGGCAATGGGAAGCTGGAATATGTTGAGCTGCCGCCCGTTGTCGAAAATGGCGGTGACGATGCCCCCCTCGTCGATACTGATCCCGGTGAATTGACCGAACGGCAAGCCGTTCTGATCGAGTTTGCTGACTGAGAATTGGCCGGCGAACTGGGTGATGCCGTCGGTCTGGTTGGCCGTGCCGCCACCTATGGTAATGGCGCTGTTGCTGGCGCCGGTGGTCCAGGCGGTGATGTCGATGTTGGGCAAGGTGATCACATTGGGCGTACCGTCGCCGTTGAAGGTTATGGAGCGCGCGACCGGCGCCGTGACGGTGCCGCTTACCGTGGCGGTGCCCGCCAGAACCGGATCCTGTATGTTGACGGTCCAGGAATTCGCCGCCGCCTTAACGAAATCGACCTGCAGGTCATGAGGATTGCCCAGGGAATCGAAGACCTGAACCGTGGCCGAATGGGTGGCGGCGACCAACGCCGTCGAGGGCAGGTTGATCCCAAGGGTGATCCCCGTGGTGGCCTGAGCCGTGCCGCTGAAGGACGAGGCGTTCACCGTCTGCACGCCGGTCAAAACGGTCGTGTTCGCGGGTAAAGCCCCGGCGGAGGTCAGTGGCCAGCCTTGCAGGTAATAACCGGCCGCATTGACGTAATCGCCGTTTTCGTCGGCGCTGAAGGAGCCCGCCCGGGTGAAGAAAAATTCGTTGCCGATGGTGCCTGACGCGGCGGCTTCGTTGACGACGAACAGACCGTTGCCGGCGACCGCGATATCCGTTTTGGACGCCGTGCCCTGCAGCAACCCCTGTTTATCGACCGCGGCGGTCGGTAAAGAGATAACGCCGCCCGGAGAAAAGGTCGTCCGTGTGGCCGATTGGGTGACCAGGGTACTGAATTGCGCCGATGTGCCCTTGTATCCAACCGTATTCACGTTGGAGATATTGTCCGCGATCATACCCAGGGCTTGGCTGGTGGCATTCAGGCCTGATACGCCGGAAAACATTGCACCAAAAATACTCATCCTGCTACTTCCTTATAATCTGGCCGGGCCATCATGCCCCGGCCACGAACGCCCAAAGGGTGTTGGGCGGAAAATCCCTTCTAGGCCTCGGATTCATTCTCTCGTATGGCGAAAATCTGCTCGAAGGAGACGCCGCCCAGGCCGCCCACGATCAAGGTGGCGATACCTTCGACGATCTCGACGCCGGTGACATCGCCAAAGGTGGCGCTCACCGTTCCTATGGTTTCGTTGTCGGCGGTGACCGCGGTCACCGAAAAGTTATAGACTCCGTCCGGAAGTTGGGAACCGCTGGAGTCCAAACCGTCCCAGACATATTCGTGGCGTCCGCTGCCGGTCTCGCCGGATACGGTGCGCACCACGCGCCCGGCGGAATCGACGATGCTGATGGTCGTTTGCGCCGCCTTAGCGTCCAGGCCATAGCTGATTTTCGACGCGCCATCCGACAGGAATAGCTTGTCGGATACGAACTCGGCGGATTTGCCGATATAGGAGACCGCGCCGGTCAACTGATTGTCGGCCTGGGAAGCGAGCATTTCATCCAGTTTTTTGTTGGTCTGAATGGCCTGCTCGACACCGCTAAATTGGACCAGCTGTTCGGTGAACTGCGCGCTATCCAGCGGTTCGAGAGGGTCCTGATTTTGAAGCTGGGTTGTCAGCAGCGCCAAGAAGGTATCGAAGTTATCGGCCAGGGACTGGGCTGAGCCCGCTTGGCCCTCTGCCGTCTTGAAGCCTACGCCATTGATTTCCATGATTCTGAACTCCTTGGACTCGGTTTAGACACGCATGTCCAGCACGCGGTTGGACCCGAAGGTGCGCGCCGCTATCTCCGCCGTCTCGGCGTTGCCTGACGAATTCGTATCGGACTCTTCGCGCCCGGCCATGGCGGTTTCCTTACCATCGCGCCGGTCTTGCGGGCCGTCCTCGCCGCGATCGCGCAGGTTGAAGTTAAGGCTTCCGGAATCCGTTTTGAGGCCGGCATCCTGTAGGGCGCGCTCCAGGCCGCGCACATCGCGTTGCATGAGGTCGAGTGTTTCCGGGCGATCGACCTGAACCATGGCCCGGACGATCCCATCGGCGCCGATTTTCAAGCGGACATCGACCTGCCCAAGCTCAGCCGGGTGGAGCTGGATGCGTATCCGGTTCTCGCCCCGGGCCACGGCGCGCTGAATATTCACGGCCACTTCGCTGGGCGGAACCGGCCGATCCGTGGCCGGGGCTATAGCTGGCGGCGCGGCCGCCGCGCGGGCCGTGAGCTGCATCGGGTCGAAGCCGGCAGGGCTTGCCGGCGTCTGAGCGGCGGTTCCCGCCGGGGTGGCGGCCTTGGCGGCGGCGGTGAATAAATCAGCCACCGTATCGCCGGTTTTCGCTGTCCTTTGACCCGGGTTCTGCGGGGACGGGTTTACCGGCGCCGGATTGGTGGGCGCGGCTTGCTTGGCCTCGGCTTGAAGCTCCGGGACCTTTACCGTCGCGGCGGGGCTGGCGCTGGCGGGGCTCTTATTCCCGGCGCGGTCGGTCTGAGTTTTTACCGTGGCCGGGGTCTGCGCCCCTTTGACCGGGAATCCTACGGCCGCCTGCGCTTCGCTCCCTGACGCTGGGACTCCGGAAGCTTGGGTACGCTCGACCTGCGACGCGGTAAGCGGGGCTGCCGCTTCAGCCGCCGCCGGCAAGGTGCTTATAATTTCTTTGGCGGCGGCTGGCGCGGCCACGTTAGCGTTAGCGGTTTCGCCGGGTACAGCCGGGTTCGCCGCGGTGTTCAAGGGTATTTTGGGGCCAACCGCATCCCGCCCGGCGGTGACCGCTATCGTAGGCGCTGTGACGGCAGGGGCGGATTGTTTGGAAGGGGTGGCGCCCAGCGCCGGCTTTCCAGCCAAGGCTGGGTCCGCCACGACGTTCGGCGCGCCCTTTCCATCTAGCCCGGTTCCGGCCGGTGCGGCGCCGTTCTTGGTTAGGTTACCGGATCCTAGAGTATCCGCTTGAGGTGCGGTTGCTTGAGGCGTAGCCGCCTGCCCGTTCTGCCCGGGGCGCTCGGCGCTTGGCCGCGTTTCGTCCGTGCGGCCGCTCTGGGCCGGGTTTTCGCCGGCCGCCTGGAAATTGTTGGCTAAGGGCGGTTCGTCGCTCGTGTCTCTATTCCGGTTTATGTCGCGGGCATCTTGTGCCGCGTCGAATTCGCGCCACGCCTTGGCTGAAAGCTCCGCGTCATGCTCGGCGCGGTCGCGCGATGCATCGGAACGCGCGGTTTCGCCGCCCTTGTCATTGCCGCGCGCTTCATAGTCGCGCAGCATGGTTTCGAACGCATCGCTCTTGCCTTGCGGGGCGCGCTCTCGGCTAGACGCGCCGCCGGTCTCATATGGAAATATCGCCTGGGCTACCATCCTGGTTGCCATCCTCTCGAAAAAACTAAGGTTTGGTTCCGTGCCCGGCCCACTTGACCGCTGGCGCATAGGCATCGCGCAGTTGTTCGATCATGGCGATCGCCTCATGCGCACACTCGGAGTTGTTGTAGAGGTTGATGTTCAAAAGCCGCCCCAGGATCGACTCATAGAGCGGTCCCGCGCCTTGGGCCGGGAAATCCTGGCACTTACCGTCGAAGTCAAGAAACAGGGCCGTCATGGCCTCGGTCGCCGTCGCGACGGCCTTGCAGCGCGCTTCGATATCGGCGCATGCGATGGCGTTCGTCGCCCTTTCCAAGGCACCGATAGCGACGGCGCAATGATACGGCGGAGCGGCCGGAAGCAGGCCACCCGGCTCCATTTCCAGGCCGCGCGCATCTCTGCTTGTGTGCATGTCCGTTAAAGCCATGGCGGATAACAATCCTTCGTTCCGGTCCCGGCCCACCGCGCGGTCAAGACCGGCGCCAGCAAACCCCAGCCGGGACACCCCGGCCCGCTAGTCAACGCAACAGTCATGCCAACCCAGGGCCGTCCTGGGAGCGCCTTGAAATGCGCCGTCCCATCGCGTTTTCCCCGCACCGCTTCGAGGCAGGCGGGGAGATGGCGGCAGATCTTGCTGTGCGGATGGGTAATACGTGCCGCGTGGACGCCAATCATGCCGGCCGCCCAAGGGACGGCGCGCCATGCAAGCGCGATATATCCATGTTTACCGGCCGCGCCCGTCATGGCACGCCCTTTGCTTTATTGTTAATGCCGGTCCGCGACACCTGACCGGCGAGCGGCGGCAGGCAGCCGTCCGCAATGCGGCAGGTAGCCGCACCTTTTCTTCATATGATCCGGTGAAAAATAATAAGGGGCCCTGGCGGGCCCCTGAATCGCGGCTAGGCGGTTTGGCGGGAGCCACTCTTATCGCCGGCGGGGCTGTCGTCCGGGCCGCCGGCCGCGGCCAATAGCCCGGAGGCGATCTGCCGGTTAATGTTGATCAGCACATCGAGCTTTTCCGGCGCCGGGTTGGCCAGAAATCCGACCATTTTTTTGTCAATGAAATTGCTGAGGTTGAGCATGTTGGTGCGGATTTCCGGCGGCAGGGCGCACTCCGGCGCGCAGAGTTCGGACTGTAAGATGGTCCAGAGCCGCCAGTTCAGGCGTGCGACCGCGCTTAGGCCTACCTTGTCCTCGGGTTTGTTCTGCGCCTCGGACATGCGCCGCGCCGATTCAAGCAGGGCCCGGCCCTCGGTTTCCCGGGGGTTGCCTCCTTTAGCGCGCCGGTGTTCGTAGGACCGCGCCGCCGTCTCATACGACATGCGCCAGGACCTCGTTCTCATGACCGATCAGGCGGCTGCAAGCCTTTAAACCTTGATACAGCTTGTCCGCGCGCAGGTTCTCCATGATCTCGTCGGCGATGGTTTGCGCGCTCGGCGCGGCCTCGAGAAAATCGTCCAGGAATTCTTTGAATTGGCTGAGATAGTGTGCCGATTTATCCGGAAACAGATAGGCGCACTGGAGGGCGAGATAGGCGCGCGCCGCCGGTGTGGTGGCGGTTTCCGCAGTCAGAATGTCTTTCTGACGCAGGATTTGCGCCTGGTTTTCGAAAATGAGTTCGGCGGAATCGCCAGCGTTGCGGATCGCTACGCCGTTGACGATAAACCGCTCCCCCTTACTGACGGACAGCTTCAAAGGCATGTCAAAATCCCGATCGGTAAAATAAGTTTGGCAAGCGTAAAGAAACGCTCTTAAGGAACGGTTAAACACGGGGCTGGTAAAGAAACCGTATGAAATCGATATAGGCTTTTGCTGACTTGGTTATGACATTTACCAACACACGTATGTTTTATCCGCTCTCCCCGTATGAAGCTCGTAGGGAGAAATCAGGGATTGAGATGGGAATGAAGACGTGAGCGAATCGGCAACACACGCAAGCATTCAGGAGGCGCCGGCGCCGAACGAATTTTTTCAGAACAACCTTGCCGCCATCAAACAGTGGGCCCCCTATCTCTATAGCCGCCTGGCCGCCATCGAAGCGACGAACACCGATTTGATCGTCGATCCGGACGGTGGAATCGATATCGGTTTCCGGGGCCAGAGACTCTACGGCCAGGATGCGGTCGCGCATGCCGGCGCGCAGATCGAGCAGTTTGCCAAAGCCCCGGTCCGCGAGCTCATCAACGAGCCCGACCCGGAAAATATGAAAGGCATGACCGGCAGTTTTTGCCAGGCGCTTCTCGATCGCATGAGCGGAGCCGGAATCGCCTACGATCCCGCCAAACCCCACCCGAATAGCCATTTTCTGCTCATTTTCGGAATCGGCCTGGGCCTTCATTTGCAAAGCGCGATTGAGCAAAGCCAAGCCAAGGTCGCGATCCTGATCGAACCGAACCTCGAGTACCTGTACCATTCGCTTTTTGTGACCGACTGGGCCGCCTTGTTCGAATTCGGCGACCGTCAGGGCGTGCGCTTCAGCTTGATCGTCGCCCAAAAACCGGCCGAGATCGCGGCCAAGGCCGGCCAGGTTCTGCGCGGTAACAATCCGACCCTCCTGGACGGGGTCGGCCTGTATATGAACTATAACTCGGTCATTCTCGACCGGGCGAAGTACTTGATCCGACGCGATCTTTTCCTAACGGTCTCGGGCCTGGGTTTTTTCGACGACGAGATAAACATGTGCCGCAACGCGATTGGCAACCTCGCCTCCGGGGCGACGGAGATCTTGGGGCAGTACTTATCCGATCGCGACGAAGCCTTGTTCGTGATCGGCAGCGGTCCTTCCGTCGAAGCGGATTTAGACTTTATCGCCGCCCATGCCGGACAGGCGATGCTGATGTCGATCGGAACCGGACTGCGGTCGCTTCTGGTCCAAGGTATCCGGCCCGATTTTCACATCGAGTTGGAGAACGCGATCGAAAACCTCCAGGTCATCGAGGCGACCGCCAAGGAGTTCGACCTCGGCGGCGTGACCCTCATCGCCTCGGCGACGGTTCTGCCGGAACTGGCGGCCAAATTCGACCGCGCGATCTATTACTTTCGCGAAAGCGTGTCCTCGTCGCATGTCTTCGGCGGGCCGTTTCCGATCCTGCAACCCGCTGGGCCGACGGTCGCGAATTCGGCGCTGGTATCGGCCATCCGCCTCGGCTTTCGCAAGGTCTACCTTTTCGGCGTCGATATGGGCACCAAGTCGGACGGCAAGTTCCACGCCAAGGATTCGGTCTATGGTATCGGTGTGCTGGACGAGATTACGAAAGCCTCTCAATCCTATCCTGGAAACCTAGGCGGCGACGCCACCGGGTCGCTTATTTATGACTGGTCGCGCAAGGTTCTCGAAAACACGCTGAACGGCTATCGCACGGTCCAGGTCTACAATTGCAGCAATGGTGTCCGCATCGACGGGGCCATACCGAAAGTCGCGCGCGCCATCGAGCTGCCGGAGAGCGAGATCGACCGGGCCGCCGTGGTACGCGAGATTTCCCAAGGCTTGGCCCGCTGCCCCCGCGAACGCTGGTCCAAAGAGTGGCACCAGATCGATATCCGTGCGCACGGTAATGAGATCCTCGATCATATGGAGGATATTCTCGGATCCTTGGCGGCGGACCCGGGGCCGGACGCCGATTGGCTCGAGGGGATTTGCGACGCCATTCAGGCGATGCGGCATAGAAGCCCGGCCACCGCCTCGTTTCTGAGCGGTACCCTGCAACTCGCCGTTGGCTGCGCGTCCTGGTACGACCGCCGTATTTGCGATCCCAGCCATGTTGACCCCTACCGGCGCATGGCCGCGGAGGAGTTGCGCGCCTTGGCCGGACGGCTCCGCGAGGGCCTGAAGGCGCTTCTGGAGGAGATGGAGGCGTCCTTGGAGCGGCACGGCGCGCACGATGGTTCAGCCCCTGTATGACCGCCATCATGGCCGCGAAAATGGGCCATAAAAAGCCAATCCTCTCAATACATTAAGAGCGAGTTCTTCAGGGCGTGGCGGCAGCCGGCGCGGGCGCCTTTAGCGGCCAATCAGGCCGGATGATCGAGAGCGTTCTTCTGCCGGTGCGGGTCGATTGAGCCGTGCCTAGAGCCCTTTCCGGTCATACGGACCCATTCGACCGGTATTTCGCGTCTGCTGGCTAGGCGCGGGCCGCGCCGCGGTCTTCACGACCGCAAGCGGGCCGCAACGACGTCCAGCGGGCGCGAAATACCGGCCTGCGGTGGGCCATATCCGCCCATCGGCGTCGCTCCGCCGCTTGCCCGATGCCCCGCATCGCGCGGCGCGCCGCAGCTTAGCCGAGTGAACGGATATGGCCCATCGAATGGGTCCGTATGATCGGAAAGGGCTCTAGGGGGCCGTCCCTGTTAGAGATTAGCCGAATCGATCGGCCTGCGTGCACACGACCGCGCATTCATCGCGCAGAATTGGAATGCCCAGGACCGTCGGATAGACCAAACCCTCCGACGCGCAGAACAACTCGCCCCCAACTTCGGCCAGCGGTCTCCTGTTGACCGGAGAGACGAAGTCGAACTCCGAGGACGGTCTTGTCCCGTCCCGTTTCTCGAATACAAACAAGGAGGCTTTGTTGTGTGGATTGACATTCAACGGCCAGCCTTCATAGGTCCGCAGGCGGCCGGGCAGGTGTTCCAGGTGACCGGCGATGCCGCGTACGTAATTGTGCTCACGCATCCGCTTCTTCTGCTCTTCCGTTCCCCGTTCGTAATCCGGCTCAACCAGAACCAGATAGCGCGCGCAGACACGAAACAGCTCCTCGAGTAGCGGGCGCTCAAAGCCACCGTTCGGTTCGATGCTATGGTTCGTGATCACGGCGTCAACCGACGAATCGGGGAGGGGGATGCGCAAGATGTCGGCGCAGAACAACCGGGCCTCTACACCGTTACGCGCCAAGAAGTCGCGGGCGTGCAACGTACGGCTCAGAGAAATGTCAAAGCCGGAAAAAGTGACTTCCGATCCGGCGGCGCCGGCGATGAACGCCAGAGTGGTCGCCTCTCCGGTGCCGGCCTCACAAGCAGACGAAACACCGAGAGATCGAAGGATGTCAGCAATGCGCTGCCCCCACTCCTCCTTATGGGTCAGCATTTTCGGGTCCGTCAGATTTGCAATATAGCTACCTGCTTGCAGGTCGTAGGCGATCTCGATGATGTCTTGATCCCGATATTCGCCCTCAAGCTTCTGTCGTGCCATTTGGACAACATTCTCGCCCTGCCCGAACCAGTCGATGGCTTTCAGGAGGAGTTTGGATTTCCTGAGCAATTTCCAATCGCCTCTTTGCATTCACGGGCGCGCCTAGTGCACCGCGTTCCGAAAATCACCGTAACGATCTCGACCCTTGACGGCAAATTCGACGTTGATGGGCTGGAGCAAGACGCTCCACCAGCCTTCCTGACCGGCGCGCCTTGGCCGGACGGCTCCGCGAGGGCCTGGAGGCGCTGTTGGAGGTCATGGAGGCGTCCTTGGACCAGGGTGACGCGCCTGACCAAGCGGCACCTGGGTGACCCTCCGATACGGTCATGGATGTGGGTACAAAAAGCCAATTCTCTCAAAGCATTAAGAACTTTCTTAATATTTAGCCGGATATTCTCCGGGGGACGGACCCGGTTCGCGGCGCTTCCCGTCGCGCGCCGGTAAACCGTATTCCGCTTCGCCGGGGCCTGGGCGCCAGACGGACGAGCGGTAGGGAAAGTGGCTACGAGCCAAACACATGGCGAAGACAAAGGTGCAGGATCCGGGCGGCAATTCCGCTCAAGCGGGCACGGATGCGAACGCCGAGCGCGTGGACCCCTTTGACTTGCTCGAATCCCAATTGCTCGCGGCCGGTCCTTCGCTGAATCCCGACGTCGCGATCCGGGATATCGAACCTTTCTGCATCAGCCCCAACATCACCATCAAGGACGCCATCGCGCGGATCGACCAAAATGGCGAGGGGCTTGTCCTGGTCGTCGATTCGAAACGGAAACTTCTCAGCACGGTCACCGATGGCGATATCAGGCGGGCAATCCTGCGCGGTGTCGATTTGAATTCCCGGATAAAGGCGCTGTACGACGACGGAATTCCGCGTGTCCATGAAAAACCCATCACCGCGCCTTACGATACCTCCGCCGTGCAGCTACTCCGCCTGATGGGCGAAACCGCCGTTCGCCATGTGCCCATGACGGACGAGAACGGCCGCTTGGTCGCGCTTTCCTTGCTCAGCCGGTTTGTCCGCGATCATGGCTTGCCCATGCGCGCCGTCATCATGGCCGGCGGCCTCGGCATGCGTCTCAGGCCGCTTACGGAGGATACGCCGAAGCCCATGTTGCAGGTCGGCGACCGGCCCTTGCTTCAGCGCACCATCGAAAGCCTGCGCGGCGCCGGTATCCGTAACATCAATATCACGACCCATTTTCAGGCCGGCAAGATCGAGGAATTCATCGGCGACGGCAGTCCCTTCGACGCGGCCGTCAATTACAGCCATGAAGACGAGCCCCTGGGCACGGCGGGCGCCTTGCGCCAAATGCAGTTCGACGACGGCGAACCCTCCCTGGTGATCAACGGCGATATACTGACCACCGTCAACTACGCGGCCATGTTGGAATATCACCGTGAGCACAAAGCCGATCTGACGGTTGGCGTGCGCCACTACACCATGACCGTGCCCTACGGGGTCGTCGATTGCGAAGGTCCGCTGGTCCACGCGATCCGGGAAAAGCCGAGCGTCGGTCTGTTCGTCAATGCCGGCATCTATCTCATGGAGAGCGGGGTGTGCCGCTACATCCCGGAAGGCAAGCGTTTCGACATGACCGATTTGATCGGCGTTCTGATCGATGAGGGCCGCCGGGTCGTGAGTTTTCCGATCCACGAGTACTGGCTGGATATCGGGCAGCACGACGACTACAAGCGGGCGCAGCGCGACGTCGCCTCGGGAAAGCTCAGCGCATGAACGGCGCCCAAGACACGCTGTCCGGCAAGAGAGTCCTGGTCACCGGCGCCGACGGCTTCATCGGCTCGCATCTTTGCGAAACCTTGAAGGCGCGCGGCTGCCGGGTGCGGGCCTTGGCGCAGTACAACTCCTTCAACCACTGGGGTTGGCTGGAGGACATGGACCGCGGCGAGGCAATCGAAGTGCGCAGCGGCGATGTCCGGGATCCCTTTTTCTGCCGCACCCTGGTCAAGGACACCGACATTGTTTTCCACCTGGCGTCCCTGATAGCGATTCCTTATTCCTACGTGGCGCCGCAGAGCTATGTCGAGACCAACATCACCGGGACGCTGAATATCTGTCAGGCGGCCTTGGATGCCGGGGTGTCGAGAATCGTTCATACCTCGACCAGCGAAGTTTACGGCACCGCGCGCGAGGTGCCGATCGACGAGGATCACCCGCTGCAACCGCAATCGCCCTACAGCGCCAGCAAGATAGGCGCCGACGCCATGGCCATGAGTTACCGCCACGCCTTCGAGCTTCCCTTGACCATCGCCCGCCCCTTCAACACCTACGGTCCCCGGCAATCGGCGCGCGCCGTGATCCCAACGGTCATCGCGCAGATCGCCGCCGGGGCGCGGCAAATTAAACTGGGCGATACCCGGCCGACCCGGGACTTCACCTATGTCGAGGATACCTGCGCCGGCTTTATCGCGCTGGCCACTTGCGACGCCGCCTTGGGCAAGACCGTGAATATCGGTTCCAACCGGGAAATATCGATCGGCGATACCGTCGCGGCGATCAAGGAAATCATGGGCAGCGATATTGAAGTCCTGGAACAGTCCGAGCGGCTCCGCCCGGCGGCCTCCGAAGTGTTCCGGCTTCGCTGCGACAACAGCTTGATACGCGAACTGACCGGCTATGAACCGCAAGTAAGCTTGCGCGACGGCCTGGCGCGCACTGTCGAATGGTTCGCCGATTCCAAGAACCTCGCGAAGTATAAGGCCGGTATCTACAATGTTTAACAGACCGGCACGTCTTGAGACTCAAGCCCCGGAACCGGCGATTCCCCTGGCGGAGCCGGTCATCGGCGGCAATGAATGGGCCTATGTCAAGGAATGCCTGGATAGCGGCTGGGTATCCACGGCGGGGGCCTTCGTGGGGCGTTTCGAGGCCGAGTTCGCGAAATATCTAGGCTCGGAACACGCGGTCGCGGCCGCAAGCGGCACGGCGGCGCTGCATGTCGCCTTGCTCGCCGCGGGTGTGCGGCCGGACGACGAGGTGCTCATGCCCAGCTTCACCTTCATCGCGCCGGCCAACGCCGTGCGCTATGCCGGGGCCTGGCCGGTCTTCGTGGACGCCGAACCGCGCGCCTGGCAAATGGATGTTGCGCTGACGGCCGATTTTTTGACCCGCCAATGCCGTTGGTCCGGCGGCGCACTGCGCAACCCGCGCAGCGGCCGGCGTATCGGCGCGATCCTCGCGGTCCATGTGCTCGGCCATCCGGTCGATCTGGACCCGCTTCTGGAGGTGGCCGAGAAGTACGATATTCCACTGATCGAAGACGCGGCGGAATCCCTGGGCGCCACCTATGGCGGCCGCTATGCGGGCCGCTTCGGACGCCTGGCCTGCTTCAGTTTCAACGGCAACAAGGTCATGACCACCGGCGGCGGCGGCATGGTGGCGACCGACGATGCGGCCTTGGCCGAACGGGTCCGCTACCTGGCCACCACCGCCAAGGACGACGCGGACGAAGGCATTCATGGACAAGTTGGTTTCAACTACCGCCTGACCAACATTCAGGCCGCCATGGGGTGCGCGCAGCTTGAACGGCTCGAAGAATTCCTGGCCGCCAAGCGCCGGATAGCGGCGCGCTACGCCGAGGGTTTGGCCGGCCTGCCGGGACTAACGCTCATGCCGGAAGAGCCCTGGGCCAAATCCGCGTTCTGGCTGTACAGCATTCGTATCGACCCGGCGCAGGCGCCCTGCGATAGCCGTGAGCTGCGCGCGCGGCTAAGCGCCGCCGGTATCGCTAGCCGCCATTTCTGGCAGCCCCTGCACCTCAGTCCGGCCCATGCGGGCGCGGAGTTCCTGGGCGGCGGGGTCGCCGAGCGGCTTCACGGCGAGGTTCTGTCGCTGCCCTGTTCGGCCGGCCTGAGCGAGGCCGCGCAGGCGCGCGTGATCGCGGCGCTGCGGGCCGGTCTCGCGTCGTGACCGGCAATCTTTGGACGAATATTTTGGCGAATGGAGTTACGGGAAATGCCTAATACCAGCTTCGAAAGACCCTATGTTATCGCGGAAATCGGCGCCAATCATAACGGCGATATGGCGCTGGCCAGGAAGCTGATCGATGCGGCCAAGGCGGCGGGCGCGGATGCCGCGAAGTTTCAATCCTGGGGTAAGGGTTTGTTCGCCCGCGGCGTCTACGACAACGCCGAGGGTTTGGAAGCCCAGGTTGAGAAATATGCCGTCGCCCGGGATGATATGGCGGCCCTGGCCGCCTATTGCCGCGACGCCGGCATCGACTTCATGACGACGCCCTGTTCGGTCGAGGAGGTCGAGCACCTGAACGGCCTCAACCCGCCAATGATAAAGATTGCCTCCATGGATCTGAATAATCCGGAAATGCTGATCGCGGCGGCTGAAACGGGCCGGCGCGTCATCTTTTCCACCGGATTCGGGTCCATGGGCGAAATCGAACAGGCCGTGCGCTACATTGAAGATGCGGGCAATCGCGACATTGTCATACTTCATTGCGTGGCGCTCTACCCGCCGCCGTCCGACCGCATTATCAATCTGCGCAATATGGATACCATTGCCCGGGCTTTCGGATACCCGGTCGGATATTCCGATCATACCATCGGGGTTGAAATCACGCTGGCGGCCATCGCGTTGGGCGCGGCGGTTATCGAAAAACATTTCACGCTCGATAAGGCCATGGAAGGCTGGGACCACGCGGTGTCCGCCGGTCCGGATGAAATGGCGGCCATCGCGCGGGCGGCCGAACGCATACCTGCCGCGCTCGGCAGCGCGCGCCGCGAGGTTTCCAGAGAAGAAAGAGAGCTATCCGTAGCCATGCGCCGCAGCGCGGTCGCCGCGCGGCCGATCGAAGTGGGGCAGGTCATGACCGTAAAAGATATCGTATTCCGCCGCCCCGGCACCGGGATATCTCCGGACCAGGCGCATCTGCTGCATGGCCAAGTCGCGGCGCGCGACATGGCCGGCGATACGATTTTCGACTTCGCGGACTTCCGGCACAGTGCGTAGCCGCGCCGCGCCAGTGGAAACCGGCGGCATGATCGCGATTGTGCCGGCGCGTGGTGGATCGAAGGGTTTGCCGGGGAAAAACCTCCGCCTTCTCGACGGGGCGCCCTTGATCCATCATACCTTGCGCGCCGCCCTGTCCGCACAACTGATCGACCGGGTCATCGTCTCGACCGACTGTCCTGAGATAGCTTCCGCGTGCCTCAGAGTCGATGGCGTCGAAGTGCCGTTCATGCGGCCCGCCGGCTTGGCCACGGACGAGGCCTCCGCCATCGACGCCTATCTGCATGCCGCCGCTTGGCTGGCCGAGCATGAGGGCCAAGCGCCAAGATCCTTGTGCGTTCTGTTGCCGACATCGCCGATGCGCCTGCCGGGCGATATCGACGCGGCGATTACCTTATTCAAGACGAAGGAAGCAAAGGTCGTATTGAGCGTGGTGGAAACCAAGCCGGCGGCCTGGTTGCAACTCAAACATCAAGACGGCCGTTTGACTCCGCTCTTGGGGCGCCATGCCTCGGTTGCCAATCGTCAAGACTTGCCGGGAACCTGGGTGCCTAACGGTTCCGTCTATGTACTTGATATGGATGAATTACAATACACGCGGACGTATTTTGGCGACTTGACCTTCGGGTTGGTCATGCCGCCGGAGCGGTCGGTCGATATTGATAGCGAGGTGGATTTCGCTCTTGCCGAGATCCTCTGTAGCAGGAACGCAGATGAACAAGATCGCCGTTTGTACAGCGTTTTATGAGGCCGCGCGCCCCTTCTTGGCGGATTACCTCGCCGGGGTGGGGGCGGCGTCGTGCGGGCTCGAGATTACGCTACTTATCGTGAATGACGGTCTCGCCGGGGCTACGGAGGTTCTTTCCGGCGCCCCTGGGAATTGCTCGGTCGAGTTGGTGACAGTGCGGGAGAAGATGACGCCGGTGGGGGTTCGCCGCCTGATGCTCGCGCAAGCGCACCGGCTTGGCGCGGAGGTACTGATCTTGGCCGATGCGGACGATATCCTCTATCCCAAGGCCATCGATCTTCATCTGCACGCCCTGGAGGTAGCGGATTTTTCTTATGGCGATATGGCACTTCTCGACGAGACTGGTAGCGAGTTAGGCCGCCGGTTATTCGAGAATTGCGGTATTCCCCGGCAAATCCGCGAGACGAAAGAGATCGCCGCGCGCAACTTCCTCGGATTTTCCAACACCGCTCTTCGGCGTCACACACTAGCTCCTGGGAGGCCATCCCCGCCGGATACGGTTAGTTGCGCCGATTGGTGGGTCTTTACCATGGGGATCGCCGCCGGTTGGCGTGGCCGCCGAACCGCGGCTCCGGTCGCTGGCTATCGCTTGCATGGGGAAAATACGCTCGGGGCGGGACCGCCCACGACGGCGGCTCAAGCACGCGCGCAAGCCAAGATGCTGAAGGCTCACCTGGATAGCTTAACGAATTTGCCAAGTTTGAAAGCACAACGCGAAGCTCTTCTGCCGGGCTTCGAGCGGCTGGCAAGGGCCCAAGACGGTGAAGTCGAAGCAGCGCTTAGGAATTTGGCCGCCACACCGGGCGTTTGGTTCGAACATATTTCGAAATTGCTGGCTGAAAAAGCAGACTCTCTCTAAGTTGGGAGCAGGTGTAAACCCTCGGTTAATGGAATCCGAATTACGCTAGCGATACCTAGGAAAGATGAATCTTGTTTAAATAAAGAGCTAAGAATGGCAGTTAACACTCCTTCTAACATCGTCTTCGGGCTTCTCGGTACAGGCGGTTTCGCCCGCGAGGTCATGCCGTTTGCTAGGGAGTATTTATTGGCCTTGGCGCGTGACGAAGCCTGGCCGTCCATTCAAATTTATTTTGTCGGTAAGGCACCTAAGTCGGTGTCCATAAATGATGTGACGACGATCGGCGAGGAAGAATTCTTGGCCATGGATTGCGGTCAAAAATTTTTCAATATCGCCGTCGCCGACTCGAACGCGAGAGCGGATCACGCTAAACGCTGTTTGAAGGCTGGCGCAAAGCCGATAACTATCAGGGCTGAGGGTACGGTAATTTACGACCGGAACGAAATCGCGGAAGGGGCAATCATTTGCGCAAATTCAATTATCACTTCGAACGCCAGAATCGGTAAATATTTTCATTCGAATATATATTCCTATGTCGCGCATGATTGTTGGATCGGCGATTACGTCACCTTTGCTCCTCGCGTCAACTGCAATGGCAACGTGAGGATTGGAAATCATGCTTACATTGGCACGAGCGCGACCATCAAACAGGGCAAGCCTGGCGAACCGCTGACGATTGGCGAGGGGGCTATTGTCGGGATGGGCGCCGTGGTGACCAAAGATGTGCCGGCATTTACCACCGTGGTGGGAAACCCAGCCCGTCCGCTAGAAAAACATTAAGCTCACAGACTCTTGCGCCACATCTCCCGGTAGGCGTTCTCCAGCGCAGTATAGAGGCCGAGCGGATCGCCGAGCGGCGCGTGGCTAACACGGTCGCGCAGGCTCGCGCGCAGCTCGGCGAGTTTGCCGGGGTCTTCGCTTAGCTGTCCGGCCAGGGCCGCGAATTCGGACGCCGAACCGGCGTTCCAATCCGCGCAGTCCGCGCCGGCCAGGAGGCTCGCGCCCAGTTGTACACCGCCATGGTTTCCCGTCTGACCGATCACCGGGACCCCCATCCAAAGCGCCCGGCAGGACTCCACCAGGGAGTCGTATGAACCGGTATCGAGAGCAATGTCCACATGATCGTAAAAGGCGAAATCCGTCGTGAAGTTGTCGGACATGTTCACAACATTGATCCGGGCGCGCAGGCCGAAATTGGAAAAAAGCTCGGCCACCCGCTGAACGCTGGCCTCGTCCCGGTCGAAGCGGTTGCAGATGAGCAGCGTGGCCTGGTCCTGGTCCCACAGCATCCCGGCCCAGCTGCGGACCAGCGCCGGCGTGATGAAGGTCAGATCGCATTTCACGCCAAAAGTGACCGCACCGCTTTGGGCCGCGGGCAGCGGGCTGACATCGGGGATGTTGGTGGGGGCGATATAGGCCAGGGGCGCGCGGGGCAGGGGCCAAGCTTCCGGGCCCGGGGTTGGCGTTGGCGCCCCGGCGGCCGCATCGGTCAGAAAATAGTCCAAGCCGGGTAAGCCTTGCGGGTAAGGGTAGCCGAGCCAGGAGAGGGTCACCGGCGCCGGGCGCCGGGCGAAAACCAAGGGCCGCCCGCCCTCGAAATGGCCGCTGAGATCGACGGCGATGTCGATCTCGTCGCCGCGCAGGATCTCCCAGACGGTTTCGTCGTCGATCCCGGCGATATCGGTCCACTTGGCCGCCGCGCCCATGAGGTCTTCGGTGGTCATGTCCACGCAGGGCGTGTCGCTGTAGCAATAGGCGGCGATCCGCGTGGGCCGGTGCAGGCGCAGGATGGCTTCGAACAACTCGGTAAAATCGTTCTGGCGAAAGGCGCCGGACAAGTAGGCCACGCGCAAGGGACGCTCGGGATCTTGGTGGCTGGCCGGTTCCAATACGCGCGCCGGTATCGCCGCCGCGTGCCGCGTCCGCCATGCGGCATGGGCCGCCTCGATCCGCCGTGGGTCCGTATCCGGCCGGCGCGCCAGGTCCGCGACCACGGCGGAATGAAGGATCGGGTCATCGGGAGACAGCGACAAGGCCGCGGCATGGCAGGCCTCGGCTTCCTCGCCATGGCCGGTGGCGCGCAGCGCGCAGCCCAGATTCAAGAGGTCGCCGGCCTCGGGTGGGCTGGCGTGCATGGTGGCGCGAAAGGCGGCTATCGAGGCTTCGTATCGGCCCAATATTAGATTGGCCCTGCCCTGGAGGCGGAGAGTCTCGGTGTCGCCCGGCGTCAGGTCGAGTTGGCGCCGGCAGTGGGCGGCCGCCTTTGTAAAGTCACCGTCCTCGAAGTTGAACCCGGCACGATGATAATAACTGCGCGCATCGCCGGTCTTGAAGTTCTCGAAGAATGTGCCGAAGCGCGGGGGCAGAAGGTTTTCGATAGTCGGGTGCGGCGCCAGGGCGGTTGCCAGCTTGGCGTAAAACAAGGCCTCGCCGACTTTGCCGATACTAACCTGGATCGCCGCCAGGGCCTCGGCGCATTCTTGCATCAGCGGATTGAGTTCGTGCGCGCGTTCGAGGATCTCGATCGCCTTGACCGGCTCGTCCAAATCGAAATGTACGAGGCCAAGCAACATAAACGCTTCGGCGCATCCGGGATCCGCCTTCAGCGCCCGCTCGCAGGCCAAGATGGTTTCGTCGTGCCACTCGGCGTTCAACGCCTCGGCGGCTTCCCGGACCGCCGCCTCGATCTCGTTTGGCGCGAGCATGGGGGGCGGGTCTGCGTCTTGGGGCAAAGCTATCGGCACAGGACAATTCCACGAAATTATGGCACGTCCCGGTTTACCGAACGGCGATGGGAAGTGCGGTTCCCATTTATCGCCCCGCCGTGGTTAAAGAGACCTTACCTGAAGAGCTGTAGAATCGACTGCTCCGACTGTCCGGCGATGGCGAGAGAGTTGATGCCAAGCGACTGCCGGGTTTGCAGGGCGACCAGGCTTGCGCCCTCCTCGGTGAGATCGGCCAGATTGAGCTTGCCGGCGCCCTCTTCGTGAAGATTCACGAAGATGGTGTTGAAGTCGAGCCGGGTTTGCAGGATCGCGATGTTGGAGGCCAGCGTCTGAGCCTGGCCGCGCAGAGTGCCGATGGCGGCCTCGATCTCGGCCGCGGCCGTGTCGATGCTGCTGGCCGCGCTGAAGTTCGCCGCCGAGGTGACATCCAGGCCGGTGGTCGCGACGCGAAGGTCGACCGAGGCGATGCTCAGAAAGCTGGAGGTGTCGGTGCTGAATGAGACCGTGAGTGCCTGGCCGGTCCCATTGACCAGATTGATACCCTGATAGTTTGCGTCCCTGGCCAGAAAATCGACTTGGCTTCGCAGGGTATTGTATTGTGCCTCCAGCGACGTTAGCTCAGTGCCGGTCGCGGTTCTGGCGCTGATGAGCAGGCCCTTCATCTGCTGGACCAGGGAATCGATGGCCTCGATGCCTTCCAGGGCGGTTTTGACCGAGTTGATGCCCTGGTCGACGCCCTCCTTCTTTTCTTCGATATCGCGCGCGTTGTCGGTGAGCGCCTTGGCTTCGAAGAAAACACGCGGATCGTCGGTTGGGCTGGCGACCTTGAGGCCTGTGGATAGCCGGTTCTGGGTCCGGGCAATCAGGGCCTCGGTACTTTTTAGCGCGAGCAGGTTCTCGCGAACCGCCGCGGATAGGTTGAGATCTACCGCCATGATTTAACTCCCGTAATGGCTTGGCTAGGCGTGCCAGTGGATTCTACCCACATATAAGCAAAGGCCGTGCCACTAGAGAGCGTCAATTAAAACAAATACATATAAGCCATATCGGGCCGCCAGTGGAACCCCGGGGAAGGCTTTGCCCGGAACCATGGCATTTCTTGCCGGGCGGCCGGGACCCAAAAAGAAACGGGGGCGCCGAAGCGCCCCCGTGGGAAGAAGACTGGGAATGTACCGTGCGATTTAACGGAACAAGGCCAGGATATTCTGCTCGGACTGACCGGCGAAGGACAGACCGTTAATACCAAGCTGCTGGCGAGTCTGCAGGGCCACCAGGTTGGCGCCTTCTTCGGTGATGTCGGCCAGGGTCAGCTTGCCGGCGCCGTCTTCCAGGACGTTCACGTAGCTCTCGGTGAAGTCCAGACGGGTTTGCAGCAAGGCGACATTGGAACCGATCGACTGACCGCTAGATCGCAATGTGGTGATCGCCGTATCGAGTGCGGTGATGACGGTGTCGGTGGAGGTGGCTGCGCTGAAGTTCGCGGCCGCGACGATGTTCAGGCCCACGCCAGCCGTGCCCACTCTGAGGTCGACTGAGGCGATCGAAACATTACTGGCGGTTCGTTCGCTGAAGGACACGTCCAGGCTTGAGCCCGTGCCGTTGACCAGATTCAAGCCCTGGAAGGAGGCATCCGCCGCCAGTTGACTGATCTGGGTGCGGATAACATCGAACTGGGCTTCCAGCGCCACGGCTTCAGCCGTGGTAGCCGTCGACTTGGCGGAGATCACGATACCCTTGGCCTGGCGGACGAGGGAGTCGATCGCCTCCACGGCCTCGAGCGCCGCGCTGAGCGAGCTGATGCCCTGGTCAATGCCGTCTTTCTTTTCAGACAAGGTATCGGCCCGGTCGCTCAAGGCCTTGGCCTCGAAAAAGACCTTGGCGTCGTCGATCGGGCTGGCGACCCTCAGGCCACTGGACAGACGTTCATTGGTGCGGTTAATCAGGCTGGCGGTATCGCCGAGCGACAAGAGCGACGACCTGGCGGATGCGGAAAGGGTGACTTCTAAAGCCATGATGGAATCTCCATTCTGAAGTTATGATAAGGACCGTTCTAGCCCCGGGCCGTTCTGACCCGCCGTAAGTAGTAGTGATCGTATAATCAAATAATGAAGCATTCATTGATGTGTATAGATAATTAAATATTTGGTTTATGGTAATTAACTATGAACAAATCAAGCGTTTATATTAATCATGTTTTTTGATAATGTTTCCAACGATTTGAGACCGGCCGAAAATAACCTGCCGGATGTTGGGGGATACGGCGATTGACGCGGTTCGCGCCGGCGTCCGGCCGGTCAGGCGAACAGATTTAAGATGGATCCCGGATCGAGTTCTTTCTTCAGGACCGTGCTTTCCGCGACAAACGCACCCAGATTCAAAGAACCCTCGAAACTAAGGGAGAGGATACTGAAGACGCGGGCCAGTTCCTCTTCCAGTGCCGTTATTCGGTCGATCCCCGCCCGGCGTTCTTCGATCTCCACATCGTCGATTTGCAGATCCAACTCGTCCAGGATGCGGTCGTAGCTCTTGATCAAGATGTTGACCGATTGCTGATTGAGTTCGACAATCTGCAGCTTGTCGGAAAAATCCAGCGACAGAGTGTCGATCGCGGTCTGGGCGGCCGCTGCGGAAGCCGCGTCGGCGGCTGACAGCCCCTGAATCGTGGCTACCGCCTGGGCTCTCAGATCCCTGATGCCGTCCGGGGCGCCCAAGCCGGAGATGTTCGCGGTCAGCAGCTTGTCGATAGTCTTCAGGATATTCGTTTTACTGGTTTCGAATTGAGCGCTGGTGCTGGGATCGGCGAGGATCTTAAGCGCGTCCAGCTCATCGAGAATGTTCTTAACCAATAGACGGTTGGTCGTGCTAAATTTCTGGAAAACCTTGGCCTGATCGAATTTGCCCTCAAGCCTGATTTCCTTGGCGCGCAGCAGGACTGTTCGGGAACTGCCGAAATCGGCGGTCTGGAATTTTTGCAATTCCGCGTTGAAGCGATCCAGGGCGGTCTCTTGGGCCGCGGCGAAAATCACCTCGAAATTAGGCCGTGCGGTGACCTGCCCCAGGATAGCCAGGGAACGGCCCGCCACGTTGGGAATTGTATTGCCGACGAAATCTATTGCCATGGTCTACCTGACCTAAAGTTACCACGGCATGATGCGCCCGGCGCGTTAACGTACGCTTAACGTCCCAATCCAGGGCGATGCTAGTTTCCTAGATGAAGTCGAGCAGGCTGAAGGATTGCAAGCGCGCCAGGACATTGAATGAGGCTTCCAGCGCCTGCTGGTCGCTTTGCAGCCTGACGATGACTTCGGCCGGGTCTATGCCTTCGATATCCTTGATAATGCCCTCGGCATAAGTGTCGAAGCTGTTATGGCGGTCCAGGGCGTTCTCCAGGGTCTGGCGCGACGAGGTCACGTTGATGCGGATTTGGGTGAGTGAAGAGAAGCCGGCGGTGGAGGGGGTCTCCAGCGCCGCCTTGATCATGTCCCGGGCCTTGGCGATGATCGCCCGTTCGTTGATATCGGTCGCATCGCCGTTCGGCAGGTTTGCGATGGCATCGGCGGCGGAGAGTATTTGCTGAAACGCCAGGGTATCGGCGCGCACGTCATAGGCTACGTCGAGCCCTGAATCCGCGCGCACGACATTGGCCTGGGTATTGCCCTGGTAGTAGTCGGTTTTCGGCGCCGCTATCATTTGAGCGGAATTCAAACGGTCGACATAGTATTGCCAAAGGCCGGGATCTTCGGCGTCGAATTCGGTAACGGTTGGGTTGTTCAGGTCGGCCGGCACCGGGACAGTCGGCAGTACGCCGTTCTTGTCGAAGTAAATCTGTTGGTAGAACGAACCCTGAGCGTAGGGCAAAGTATTGCCCAGAACCTGTACGTAATAGGCCTCGTAGAAGGTGCTATCGACCGTGATTCCGTTGCTTTCAAGCAAGGAAACGTTGCTGTATCCGGCGGCATTGAAGTCAATCGGCGGGCGGTCGCCGCGGGTGCCGCTGAACACATACGAATCGCCGCTGCGTGTATTCAGCAGCCCGGCGACGGCGTCGCGAATGTTGGCCGCGATCTGTTTCAGGTTGCCGCCGCTCGAATTCGGTTGCTGCAGCGTGCGCTCCAGCGTGTCGCGGAGTTCGAGCGCCAAGTCCTCGACCGAGGTCATGGTGACATCCATCAGGCTGAGGCGCTGTTCCGCGGTGCCGATGTTCCGGGTGAATTGCGAAATCTCGGCGCGGCGTGTCTCCAAGGATACCAGGCGCAGCGCGTCCTGGGAAATTCCGGAATATGTCTGCGACTTGTTACCCGAGGCGAGTTGAACGCCCTGGTCGGCGGTGCGTGACTGGGTATTGAGGGTGTGAAACAGCGTCAATTGCTGCAGGGCGAATGTAGCTACGCGGGTCATGGCGTTATCTCTCGTTAGCCTAAGTCAATCAGGATATCCAACAACTCAGATATCACCGAAGTCATCCGGGCCGAGGCGGCATAGGAATTCTGGAGCACGACGATGTTGGCGAGTTCTTCGTCCAAGTTAACCGCGCTCAGGGACGCGATCTGGTTCTCCAGGGCGACGCGAAAACTGTCGCCCGTGACAATTTGAGACCCAATCGTGTCCGCCTTCGCGGCGTTGACCGAGAGGATTTCCCCGGCATAGGAGGCAAGCGTGGTGGATCGCTGCGGCAGGCCGCCGGCCAGGCTGAAGCTTTGATTGGCGGTGAAGGCATCGGCGAGCGAGCGGGCGATAGCGCCGTCGCCCGAGGACACGGCGATGTCCCCCACGGCCAGGGGACTGGCGGCGCTCGATTCGGCGTGGGCGACGAGGCCGGGGTTCGCCAAGATCGCCTGGCGCACCGCGATGCGTTGCGCGGTTCCGGCGACTCCGGCCCTCAGGTTGATCTGAGCGGTCAGGGTTCCCGAATCAGTGATGGTGAAATTATCGTTGTCCGCGTCGGTAATCTGCAGGCGGAAACCGTCGCCCTCGCGCACGACGCTGGCGGAGATGTTGGCGGCGGTGAGGGCGGCGGTACCGTTTATCGTGGCGGCGATATCGGTCAGGCTATCGCCGGCAATGTAAGCGACATTCGTGGTCGCCCCGGCGATATCGAACGACAGGGTGCCGGCCAGGCCTATGGCGGCGGTATCGCTGGCGACCCGGTCGCTTATATAGTTCGCGAAATCCGGGCCGCCCTCGAAGAAGTCGTTGAGCCCCAAAAATTGACCCATGCCATAGGTGACGTTGCCGGTCGTGACCGCGCTCGTGAGCTCGTTGACGGTTATGAGATTGGCGCCGGTCGCGGCTAGGGTGACCTGGCCGCTGGCGTTGATGGATGAGGTCGCATTGGCCATGCCGTTCATCTGGGCGACCAGTTGCCCGATGTTGTTCGGCGCCAGGGTGGCGAGGTCGATATCCAGGGTCTCGACCGTGACCCCGTCGGTATCGACCACGGTGACGCGGAACAGGCCGGTCATGGACGGCGAATCGGCGGCCGCGACGGTGCGGGTTCCGGTCAGGCTTTGCGGCGGCGGAAAGGCCGTGCCGTCGTTGTGCAGCTTGTTCACCGTATCGCGCAGCACTTCGGCGAGCCGGTCTATTTGCGACTGGAGGTCAACCAGGTTCTGGTCTCTGGTTGTAATTAATCCGCTGAGGCGGCCACCGGCGATTTCCGCGGTAATATCGGGTCCGCCGGTGCCGATGGTGATGCCGCTAATGCCGCTGCCCAGGGTAACCGTCGGGCTCAGTTGAGCCGCCGAGGTGTGGGTCAGGGTGACCGGCACGGAATCCAGCAGGGCGCGCCCGGACCCGGTCAGGATAACGATCTCACCGGAGCTGCGGGCGAAGTGCTGGATATCGATTTCATTCGCCAGTTTGCCGATCAGGCGATCGCGATCGTCCTCCAAGTCCGGGAGCGTTTCCGAGACGGCCTGGGCCACGGCGATCTGTTGATTGAGTTTATGGATGTCGCTGAGCAGCGTGTTGACGGTCCCGACCGTGGCTTCGATCAGGCGGTCCGCGTCGGTGCGCATCTGCTGCAGGTTGGTGCTCATGAAATTGAACTGACTGGCCAGCAGGCGGCCGGATTCGACCGTGGCGCTGCGATTGGTCAGGCTGCTCGGATTGGTGCTCAAGCCCTCCAGGGCCGATCCGAACTCAGTGATATTATGGCTGAGCGAAGAGTTGTCGGCGAGAGACCCGAACAGGATCTGGGTTTCGCGCAGATATCCGTCTTGGATCTTCTGTCCGCTCAGGCGCGCCATGTGGTCCTGGAGCTGGCGCAGCAGGCGATCGTCAACGTTTCGCTGGACTTCGGATAAGCGCACGCCGGCGCCTTGGCCGGCGATGGTCCTGGTGAGGATATCGGCCGTTTTGCGCGAATACCCAGGCGTATTCACGTTGGCGATGTTGTTGGACGTGATCTGCAACTGGGCTTGCGAGACTTGAAGCCCGGACAGGGACGTTTGAAGGGCGCCTAGCAGTGACATGGATGGTTCCCTAAGGTCTAGCCAATCGGCTTAACAGGGCCGGACTCATATCCGCCCACTCAGTCCTATGCGAAAGCCATGCCAAGCCAGGGGCAAGGAATGAATTGCGGTGAGCCGGTCCGGGGTGGCGGTTAGCACCCAGGGAAGCCTTATCGGCTGGGTAAAAATTACCTAGCCGGCATGATTTGCGCCGGCGGGTAATTTTCAGGTCATGCCGCGAAACGAGGGAAGAGAGGGTGCTTTAGGCGGTGCGGTCGACCAACAGGCCGGGGGTGTTTCCAGGCACGCCGGTACCGATGGACTTATCGATAAACCGGACCAGCTCCTCTGGGGGAAAACGGAGGATTTCCTCGCCGCTATCGGGGTCGATGACCTGGATGAAAATCCGGCTCCGGTCCTCGTCGTAGGCCAAGCGGTATTGCGAGGGTTTTGTGGGCGCCGGCGCCGATTTGACGCGCTCCCGAGGGGCCGCCTCCCGTTTGCTTTCGGGCGCGGCTTTCTCGGCGCGCTCCACGGCTCGCGGCGCCGCGGTTTGCGCGGCTGGTGTTGGAGTGGTGGCGGTTATGAGCATCGTACGATAACTCCTGGTCGCCCCGCGCGATTCCCCTAAAATTCTACATAAATACTATTTATATCAACACCTTACATTGTGTACCTTAAAGCGTTAACAAATCGTTACCATTGTTTGCCCTGGCCGTGCCGTAATTTACAGGCTCTGATCGAAAGCGAAGGCCTGGGCCGAGGTACGGCCGGTTTCGCCCGCCCGGCTTGCTCCGCCATTGGCCGCGTAACCCTTGTGTTTATCGGTTTTGGCCTGAACTTCATCGGCGATGGCCCGAAGGGTGCTTTCCGTGGCCGCCCGGACGGCGTGCAGACCGCGCCGGTTCGCCGCCAAGGCCGCCTGAAAACTCTCCATCGTGGCTTTTAGATGGGCCCGAACGTCGGCCGGGATCGACCCCATGAGCGCCGGGTTGTCTTTCAGGGCCTTGATTTGGGCGCCATAGGTGGTGCTAAGCGCCAACTTGTCCTGGTGCAGGGCTTTGATATCTGACGGCTTCATGGCCTGAAGCATACCGGTCTCCCGGTCCAGCAGTCCGGTTAGCTGCGATGCGGTCCTGAGTAAGTCGGATATTGGATTGCCGTCATTCATTTTGAGGCTGCCTCCTGGATGCTGAGCAGTTCACGGGCCACGCTGTCCGCGATTCCGACCCCGCCGGAGCGCGCGATGGCCTTGCCGTATTCCTCCACCATCATGGAGCGGTAGATGTCTTCGCCGGGTCCGCCGCCGAACATGGTGTCCGATTCGATAGTCTCGAACATGGGCGCCAGCATTTGCGCTACGAACACGGCTTCGAATTCCTCCGCCGCTTTGCGTATTGCCGCATCGCCTACCTTGCCGCGCAAGGCTTCCGCCGCGCGCAGGGGATCGCCGCCGCTGGCGCCATGGGCAATGGCGCCGATGTCGATGGGAAGTGGGTTTATTTCCATTACAGTAACTCGATGTCCGCTTGCAGGGCGCCGGACGCCTTGATCGTCTGCAGAATAGTAATCAGATCGCGCGGCCCCACACCCAGGGAGTTGAGGCCGTTGACCAATTCCTCCAGGGTGATGCCGGCCGGTAGAACCGCCAGTTTGCGGTCGCCGTCTTCTTGGACCTCGATGTTGGTGCGCGGCACCGTTACGGTCTCGCCGGCGTCTGAGAAGGGCGCCGGTTGACTGACTTGTGGCGTTTCCGTGATCCGGATCGTCAGGTTTCCCTGGGCGATGGCGACCGTGCTTATGCGAACGTTTTCGCCGATGACGATAACGCCGGATCGTTCGTCGATCACCACCCGCGCCTTCTGATCGGCCTTGACCTGAAGCTGCTCGACATCCGTCATCAAGGCGACGACATCGCCCTGGTAGCGTTTCGGCACCATCATCTGCACTGTGGCCGGGTCGAGGGAGCGCGCCGAGGCTTCGCTCGTGAATTTGTTAATTGCCTGCGCCACCCGCCGCGCGGTGGTGAGGTCGGGGTTGCGCAGACTAAGTTTCACCGAGGTCAGTTCCCGCAAATCGAATTCGATTTCACGCTCGATGATGCCGCCGTTTGGAATTCGCCCGGTGGTCGGTACCCCTTTGGTGACGCTTTCGCTGTCGCCCTCGGCGCTGAAACCGCCGATGGCGACCGGTCCTTGGCTGACGGCGTAAACCTCGCCGTCGGCGGCCAGGAGTGGGGTGACAAGCAGCGTACCGCCGAGCAAGCTCTCGGAGTCGCCGAAGGCGGAGACGGTTACGTCGATCCGCGATCCCTGGCGCGAGAAGGGCGGCAGGTTGGCGGTCACCATGACCGCCGCCACGTTGTTGGTGTCGAGATCGTCGTCACGCGCGGAGATGCCCAGGCGCTGCAACATGCCGATCAAGGACTCGCGGGTGAAGGGGGCGCTATCCAGATCGTCGCCGGTGCCGTTGAGCCCGACCACCAGGCCGTAACCGACCAGCATGTTGTCGCGGATGCCCTCGAATTCGACGATATCCTTGATTCTGGTCTGCGCCTGGGCGCTGCCGGCGGCAAACATCAGGGATAGGGCGGCCAATAGGACCCCGGTAATCATTCGCTTCATGGTGCGCTTGGCGGTCATGGGCTTTCCGTTCGTTGGAAACGCTATGGGCTGGGATATGCGAAATCCATGCCACGGCCAGGGCCCCGTCTTAGGGCGGTTTTCCGGGGTATCGGCCGCCTTGGGGCCGCGGCCCGGCCCGGCAAGAATTGCCTCCTTAACCAATCCTAAAGACGGCGAACCGCATTGTAACCGCCGCACATTTTGCCAGGAACCGGAATGAAGATCGATCGGATCGCGAACACGTCACGGGGCGCCCGCCCTGGAGCGCGTGGGCAGGCCGGGAAGTCCGGCGGTTTTTTCAAGGCGCTCGCCGGGGTGGAGGCGCAGACCGCCACGCCGCTCAGCGGCGCCGCGCCGCCGCCGGGGGTCGATGCCATCCTGGCCCTTCAGGAAGTAGCCGGCGAAGCCGATTCGGATACCCGGGGCCGCCGGCACGGCGAGAATCTTCTCGACCGGCTGGATGACTTGCGCCTGGCCTTGCTGGATGGGCGTCTATCGGCGGCGGCGATCGAGCGGCTGGCCAAGCAGGCGGCCGCCGGGCGGGCCCAGGTCCGCGATCCCAGATTGGCGGAAATCCTGGATGACATCGAGCTGCGCGCCGCGGTCGAGCTGGCCAAGTTGGGCCATTGACCGAAACCCTTCGGGGTCTTTTTTACCTTTAAATTCAATTATCTGTGAGTAGGCCTCCCAGGCATTCCGAAGCTTGTCCGGCGCGCCGAATTCCATATACTCCGCGCCAGGATGGCTGATTTTACTGGCGCGGGGAGAGCATGAAGAAGCCGGTATCCATTCCGAAGGGGTATCGCCCCAAGGAGACGGAAAAGTTCATGAGGCCCGTCATGCGGGCGTATTTTCAACGCAAGCTCTTGCGTTGGAAGGACGAGTTATTGGCGGACTCCAATGAAACCATCCAGAACCTGAAGCAGGAGCCCCAAGCGGAAGCCGACCTGGCCGACCGGGCCTCGCTCGAGACCGACCGCTCTCTGGAACTGCGGACCCGCGACCGCGAGCGCAAGTTGATAGCCAAGATCGACGCCGCGCTGCAACGCATAGAGGATGGCTCCTACGGGTATTGCGAGGACACCCAGGAGCCGATCAGCCTGCGCCGCCTAGAGGCCCGTCCGATCGCGACCATGTCCATCGAGGCCCAGGAACGCCACGAGCGGCTG
The DNA here is from genome assembly GCA_021776135.1 of Kiloniellaceae bacterium. GTDB lineage: Bacteria > Pseudomonadota > Alphaproteobacteria > Kiloniellales > J153 > JAJFGN01. The sequence goes on along the minus strand of JAJFGL010000030.1, from coordinate 9,639 downwards.
GAGCGGACCCACCGCGACGAATAACGTCTCTAAAACGGCCACAGGATGTCGTAGATCTGTTGCCCGTAACGCGCCTGCTGTACGTCGGTGATCTGGCCCCGCCCACCGTAGGCGATACGCGCCTCGGCGATTTGGTCGTAGAAGATCGTGTTGGTGGTGGTGATGTCTTCCGGCCGGATCATGCCGACGACCTGCAACTCGCGCACTTCGAAATTCACGCGAACCTCCTGGCGCCCGGCTATCACCAGGTTGCCGTTGGGCAGAACCTGGGTCACCAAGGCGGCGATGCGCAGCTTGATCTCCTCATCCCGGTTGACGCTGCCGGAGCCCTGGGTGTTCGAGGTGCTGTCCAGGTCGATCAAGTTGGTGGGGTCGATGGCGGTGGGCAGCACCGCGCTCAGGCTGGCCTCGTAACCGAGCAGGCTGCTGGCCGAGGCGTCTTCGGCGGCGGTGCGGGAACGTTCCGTTGTGTTGGACAGCTTCGCCTCGTCCTCGATCTCGATGATCACGGTCAGGATGTCGCCGATATCCGCCGCGCGCTGGTCTTTCAGGAAGGCGCGCGATCCCGGCCGCCACAAGGAATTGGCCTGGCGGTCGGACGTCACCGGCGCCGGCATGGGCATGGAAACCGGTTGGCTGCCATGAAGGGCCGAGGGGTTCTCGATCCTGGCCAGGGGCGGTTCCTGACCGATCTGCGACAGGCGCGTCAGGGCGTTGCACCCGGCCAAGCTGAGGCCGAGGAACGCGAGCGCGAGCGCCCGGCCAAGGCCCGGTGTGTTTCTAGGGCTTGAGTTACTCATTTCCTGACCTCCTGGCCGATACCGGCCATCATCGTGGCGTAAACCTGGACCTGACCGGACTCCACTACCGTGCCGCTGATGATTTGCTTGGATCTTGTGTTCATGACCCGGACCGCGTCGTTAACGGCGCCCTGGTCCAGGGCCCGGCCTTGCGCGGTCAGGACCATGCGTGAACTCACCAGGCGAATGGTCACGATGGAGTTTTTGGTAACCAGGAGAGGATCGCGCAGATCGGCGCTCAATATCCGCTCGCCGGGCCTCAAGGGACGCCGGGGGCTCTTGCCTAAAAGACGATCCTGGGAGGCCACGGTATTGCGGCTAAGCCGGTCCACGCGCGTGGCTATCCATTGGATGTCCCGTTCCGCGATCACCTCGCCCGGCTCGATCCTGCGGACCAGGACGGGGATTTCCGTCATCTCGACGGCGCGCCCGGCGATCGCCGTCCGGGCCAGAGTACGGCCTTCCGCCGGGGCGATAACCTGGCCGCTGAAGCGGCCACTGGCCGGGTTGTAGGAAAAATTGGCGAGCGCCAGGCTGGCCGGGACATCGGTCGGCAGATGCATCCGGATCGCCGGGCTATCGAAGACGACGGAAACGTTGCCGGATATGCCCCGCTCGGCCAGGGCCTCGATGGCCGCGGCCTCGATACGTTTGCCTTCAATAACTTGGCTGGCCCTCTCGATCGTGACCTTGTCGAAGCGCGAAGCCGGGCGCCATGGCAGGGCGTAGGCTTGCGCGACCGCCTGCAACCAGCGGGCCTTCACCTCGACCCGCTGTCCCGGTTCGGGGGCGCGGGCGATTTCGGTCCGGCCAATCGCTTGGCCGGGGACATCCAGGCCATCGAACAAATCGCTTAGGCGGACCACCGTGTCGTCGACCACCGAATGGGACTTGAGGACGACTGGCGCGGGCGCCGCCGCCGCGGCCGGACTCGCGCTTCGCCCCGCCCAGGCCGCCGGCGGCAGCACCAGGATCGCGAGCGCCAGGATCGCGAGCGCCAGGATTGGGGCCGGTTCGATGTTTTCGATTTTCATCGTTTCAATCCAATTGGTTAGCGAAGCTGATTGATCGAGGACATCATCTCGTCCGAGGCCTGAATCACCTTCGAGTTCATTTCGTAAGCGCGCTGCGCGGTGATCAAGTTGGTAATCTCCGCCACGATGTTGACGTTCGAGGTTTCCAGGGAACCTTGCTGGATGGAGCCGTAGCCATCGCTTCCCGGCGCCGCGAGGGTCGCCGTGCCCGAGGCGGGGGTTTCCAAAAGCATGTTATTGCCGATGGCCTGCAGGCCGGCCTCGTTTGGGAAGCTGGCGAGTTGAATCTGCCCGACGTTGCTGGGCGCGGTTTGCCCGTCCAGCGCGATCAAGACCTCGCCCGCAGCGTTGACGGTAATGGCCACGGCGTCGTCGGGGATTGTGATGCCGGGCTGGACGACAAAGCCGTCGCTGGTGACCAGGTCGCCGGTGGGGCTGCGGCCCAAGGCGCCGGCCCGGGTGTAGGCGGTGTCGCCCGAGGGCAGCTCGACCGCGAAGTAACCTTTACCGTTGATCGCCAGGTCGAGTGAATTGTCGGTGATGGTCAAGGCGCCTTGCTCGGTAATCCGGTAAGTCGCGGCCGGTTTGACGCCCAGGCCGACTTGGATGCCCGAGGGAACCACGGTGCCGGTATCCGACGACGAGGTGCCGGCGCGTAACAGATCTTGGTACAGCAGGTCGTTGAACTCCGCCCGCTGACGCTTGAAGCCGGTGGTGTTGATGTTGGCGATATTGTTCGAAATGACCTCGACGTTGAGCTGCTGGGCCAACATTCCGGTCGCGGCGATACTTAACGATCTCATAATGCCGGATCCTTCTAATTGCCGACGATGATATCAATGGCGCTCAAGATGCGCTTGTGCTCGCCCTCGGCCATTTTTCCGGCCGCCTGATAGCCGCGCACTACTTCGATCATGCGGGACATTTCGGCGACCCCCTGGACATTCGATCCTTCGATCGTGCCTTGCAGAACCAATGAATTTGCCGCGGGTTGCGGCGCTTGATCCACGGGGTCGTACAAACCGCCGCCGTCCTTGGAGAGAAATTGAGGTTCCGCGAATTCCACGATCCGCAGGGCTCCGATTTCGACCTCATCGGCCGAAACCGTGCCGTCGCGGGCGATGGCGATGATGCTGGTTTCCTGGGGAATGGTTATGGGGGCGCCGCCAGCGCCCAGAACCGGCGCGCCGGACAAGGTGACAATCTGTCCCTGGTTGTCCAGTTGGAAGGCGCCAATGCGGGTGAAGCGTTCGCCCTGCGGAGCCTCGACCGCGAAGTACCCCTTGCCCGAAATGGCCAGGTCCAGCGGATTGCCGGTCGTTCTCATGGGGCCTTCGGTCATGTCGCGCAGGTAGGCGACATCGAACACCATGCTGAGCGGCGTCCCGGACTCGCCCGTAGGCTCCAGGAATTCCGAGAAAATCATCTTCTCCGCCTTGAAGCCGGAGGTGTTGGTGTTCGCGAGGTTGGTCGCGATCACATCCATTTGACGGGCCAGTACGCCCTGCCGGGACAAGACAACGTTGAGTGAATTTTCCATCTTTGGCGGTAGATCTCCGGTTTCCAAGCGCCAGGCGGTGAAGCCGCCGCCCATGACGGCCAGCCGCTGACCAGGCAAGACACAGGATGCAGGAGACATGCCAGATGGCCACTCGGGTTAAAAACCGCCGTTTTGGCGCATCGGCGCCGGACCAGCGCCGCGCGGTCATGGCCCTGGGCCGGGCAGGGCGCGGCTTACCCGGCACTTTTTGCCCCTTGGCCGGTTCATATGGCATGGGGTTACGATTCCTAAACCAGTTCTTAACCGCGGCAATTTAGGCTTCTTGGTTATTAAGCGCCTGATAATCAGTGAGTCTTACCGGAATGACCGACGAAACCGCCGCCGACGACACAGCAACCGACGAAGAGTCGGGAGAAGGAACGGAAGAGCCGGTATCGACAGGCAAGATGCCTGGCAGGAAGCTTATTCTTTTCATAGTGTTACCTGTTTTTCTCGTGATCGCCGGGGGGGCGGGCGCCTACTTCGCGGGTTTGCTGAATCCGATCCTGGGCATCGAGGAAGATGGCGCGTCGGAAGAAATGGCCGAGGTTCCGGCCGGGCCGGCGGTGTATTTCGAAATGCCAGAAATGTTGGTCAATTTGAACACCAGCGGCCGCAAGACAGGCTATCTGAAGATATCGATCAGCCTTGAGCTGGGTTCCGAGGAGGATCTCTTGCTCCTTGAAGGCGTCATGCCGCGCGTTGTCGATGGCTTTCAGGTGTATTTGCGCGAATTGCGGGTCGAGGACTTGCAGGGTTCGGCGGGCTTGCAACGTTTACGCGAAGAACTTCTGCTGCGCGTCGCTTCCGCGGCCAAACCCGCGCAGGTCAATGACGTTCTGTTCCGCGAAATGCTGATCCAGTAGCAGACCCACCCGCGATGCTTAGAATATTTCGAGGCCTTACCGCCAGACTTGGCTCAGGGAATTATTGATGTAATGGCGGACGATATCGACACGGAAGCGGAAGAAGGCGGGGGCGACGCCGAACAAGAAGCCATGATGGCCGAGTGGGAGGCCATGGCTGATGACGACGGCGATGTGTTAGAGAGTATCGGTGAGAATGCCGTCGGCTCTACCCGGGTTCTGGATCAAACCGAGATCGACAGCCTGCTAGGCGTTGACGGCGGCGGCGCGGACGACGGCGACCAGTCGGGTATTCAGGCGATCCTGAATTCGGCGCTGGTGTCATACGAACGCCTGCCCATGCTAGAGGTCGTGTTCGACCGCCTGGTGCGCATGATGTCGACCTCGCTGCGGAATTTCACATCGGACAATGTCGAGGTGAGCCTCGACAATATCTCTTCGGCGCGCTTTGGCGACTATCTGAATTCGATACCCTTGCCGGCCATGCTCGCGGTTTTCAAGGCCGAGGAATGGGATAACTTCGGCCTCATGACGGTGGATAGCGCCTTGATCTATTCCATCGTCGATGTGCTTCTTGGAGGCCGGCGGGGAACCGCCGCCATGCGCATCGAAGGCCGGCCCTATACAACCATCGAACGCAATTTGGTCGAGCGGATGGTCCACGTCGTGCTTGGCGATCTTTCCGCCGCTTTCGATCCCTTGTCGCCGACCACGTTCCGGTTTGAGCGTCTGGAGACCAACCCGCGCTTCGCCACCATCGCGCGGGCCGCCAATGCGACCGTGGTGGTCACCTTACGGGTCGACATGGAAGACCGGGGCGGCCGGATCGAGCTGCTTATTCCTTATGCAACCCTGGAGCCGGTGCGCGAACTGCTGCTGCAAATGTTCATGGGTGAGAAGTTCGGCCGCGATTCGATCTGGGAAACCCATCTGTCGGCGGAGCTTTGGCAAACCGAGGTGCCTTTGAAGGCGGTATTGGATCAAGTGGAGCTGCCGCTTGGCGATGTGCTGGCGTGGCAACCGGGCAGCCGCTTGAAACTCAACTGCTCGCCGAGCTCGGCGGTCGAAATGCAGTGCGGGGATGTCCCCATGTTCACGGGGCATATGGGACGCATGAACAACAATATCGCGGTGAAAATAGCCGACAAGATTATCCGCGAACAGGAATCCAAGGAAGAATGAGCCCGGATATCACCTTTTCCATGGGCATTGACGTGCTGACCGCGATACTGCTCATCGCGACCATCGGCTATGCGGTTTCCCTCAATCGGAAGTTGACACTCTTGCGGGACACCAAGGGCGAGATGGAAGCCGTGATCGCCCGCTTGGCCGAGGCGACCGCCCAGGCCCATGCCGGGCTTGAGGACCTGCGTACCCATGCGGCTGAGACCGGGGAGCGTCTGCAGCAAGGCCTCCAGCAGTCGTCCGGCCGTGTCGATGAACTCGCGTTCCTGGTCGAGAAAGCGGCGGCGCTATCGAAGCGCCTCGAAGCCTCGATCGCGGCCGCCAAGCCCGGCGTTTCCCACAGCCGGGCGCCATCCGCTGATGCTAAGCGGCAAGAGGCAAGCCGCGGGCCGGCGCCCGGGGAAGCGGGCCTGCTCAAATCCTTGCAGGGGATGCGCTGATGGAGGCGAAGGGACATGTTTAGCCGCGTGCGGCTCCTGCCGATTCTGGTGGCCGTCGCCAGCCTCGCCCTGGCGGCGCGGGTGAGCGATGTGTGGCAGGGCTTCGCGGCCATGGCGCAGGAAACTCCGGCGCTTGACCAAGAGAGCCTAATGCCTGCCGTGGGCGACGCTGAGGAGCCTGTGGCGGCCGAAACCGACGACGCGCAGAACGACGGGATGTTCAAGTTACCGCCCGACCCTCTTTCCATGACCGATGAGGAAGTTAATCTCCTGCAATTGCTTTCCGAGCGGCGCGAGGAGATCGACCGGCGCGCCCGGCGTCTTGAGGAACGCGAGATCCTTCTCCAGGCGGCGGAACGGCGGATCGAAGAAAAAGTGGCGGGATTGAAAGGTTTACAAAAGGTTATCGAAGACCTGCTGAGCGAGCAAAACGCGCAAACCGAAAGCCAATATAACAGCCTGGTCAAGATCTATGAGAATATGAAGCCCGCGAGCGCGGCGCGTATTTTCGAGGAACTTGAACTGGAGGTTCTGCTGCCGGTGATCGCGCGCATGAAGGAACGAAAGATCGCGCCGATATTGGCGAAAATGAACGCCGAGAAAGCCAAGACCATCACGACCGAATTGGCGCAACGGCGAAGGCTGCCTGAAAACGGCTAGTGTGGTGGTTCCGAAATTCGTCGTATCTAGGGTCGCTTATCCGGTCCTCTGGGCAGGAAGCGTCGCGCTGGCGATGCCAAAGCATCGTCAAGCGGCGGTGACGCCCTCCAGAGGGCCGGATAAGCGACCCTGCGGACCCCTTCGGCCGGAAAGTGCTCTAGCGGCTCGGCGGGAATTTCCGTTTTTTTAGATAGTCTTAATACCGTTTAGCTATGGTTACCGCTGTTATTTTGACGGAGCGGGTGCCTTGACGATATCCCGCCGGAATCGAGGAGTGAGTAATGGCTGGCGTTGAGAAAAACATGCCCATCTTGATCGTGGACGATTACAAGACCATGCTCAGGATTATTCGTAATTTGTTGAAACAGCTTGGTTTTGACAATGTCGATGAGGCGACCGACGGATCCGGCGCGCTATCGAAGCTGCGCGACAAGGAATTCGACCTAGTCATCTCGGACTGGAACATGGAGCCCATGAGCGGCTTGCAGTTGCTCAAGGAAGTCCGGGCCGACGTGAAGTTGAAGGAGACGCCATTCATCATGATCACGGCGGAAAGCAAGAGCGAGAACGTGATTGCGGCGAAGGAAGCCGGCGTCAGTAACTATATCGTCAAGCCGTTCAACGCGGCCACGCTCAAGGGTAAGCTCACCGCGGTCCTGGGCAACTTCTAAGTTATCTTCGCGGCCGGGACGATGAACATGAACGCGACCATGGAATCGCGGATCGCGGCGCTGGGCAATCCTGGCGCCGGTATCGATCCGGCGGATATCGCCGAGGTCGTCGAAAGTGTCCTCACCTCGATCTCCGGGGACAACTCGGGAATCAACATCAAGCTGTACGAGGATATCGAGGCGCTGGCCAAGTTCATCGCCGCGGCCAAGGCGGATATAACTTCCCTTCGCGCCGACGAGATCAACTCCAAGTTTATTCCGGCCGCCTCGGATGAATTGACCGCCATTGTCGGCGCGACCGAACACGCCACCAACGAGATCTTCGAAGCCGTGGATGCGATCGAAGCGGCCAGCTCCGAGATGGCGCCCGAGGCCGCCGCGCCCTTGGCCGACGCGGTCACGCGGATCTACGAGGCTTGCAGTTTCCAGGATATAACCGGTCAACGCATCACCAAGATCGTGAAGGTCTTGCAGGATGTGGAGAGCCGGGTCTCAGGCTTGCTGGAGGCTTTAGGCGAGCAGCTACCCGCAGCTAAAGCCGAAACCGCCGCGCCATCGGAACCGGCCCCCGAGGCTGCCTCCCAAGAGGAACTCATGAACGGCCCGCAACTGCCCGGCAATGCGATGAATCAGGATGACATCGATGCGCTGATGGCAAGCTTTGACTAAGTGTCATGGCCGAGTCGGCGCGGGCAAGCGGCAGGAAGGAAGGCAGTAGTTACATCGTTCTACTGCTGAGCTTAAACCTCATCCTTTTGGCCTTCTTTATCTTGTTGAACGCCATGTCTAATTTCGAGACGCAAAAGACCTTCGCGGTCTTGGACAGCGTTAGCCACGCCTTCCGCGGCCCGATCGAAACCCCCCGCGACGCCGAATCGGTGACCGCTTCGCTAGGCGTGCTGCCCCTGCCGCAAGACCTGATCAATGAGATCGGCAGCCTATTCGAATCCTTCGTGCCCTCGGCGAGGGTCAGCCGAACGGCCAGATCGACCGTGATGACGGTCGAGTTGCCGGCCGATAGAATGTTCAAGCCGGGAACCCACGATATCCGCCCCGAGCGCAAGGTTTTGATCCGCCGCGTGGCGCGGGCCCTGATGCGCGATACGGACGGAATCATGAAATACGAATTGGCCTTCGAGCATGGCGCCGGCGGCGCCGGCTCCCAGAGCAATGCGAATTCGGATAGCGCGCGATTCGCCCGGCGCGGCGAAACCATGGCGCGCTACCTGATCCGCCAATCCATTCCCCGCACGGCCCTGTCGATCGGTTTGCGGTCCGGGGCGCCGGACACGGTCCGCTTTGTGCTGCGGGTGCGTACGGACGCGGCGCCCTTGACGCCAGGCGGCGAAACGGAGCCGGTGGAAAATCCGGCCTTGAGGCGCGTTAAGCCATGACCGACGAGCCCAAGGAAATCGCGGACCAGTCCGAGGAGCAAGAGCAAGAGGCGCCCAAGACGGCGCCGGCCTGGCGGCTTTACTTGAGCGACGCCAACGCCGGCGTTCGCCAAACCTTCAACGACGCCTGGATGGTTACCTTCACCGATCTGGTCGCGCTATTATTGGCGTTTTTCGTGCTCTTGTTTTCGATGTCCTCCGTCGATCGTTTTAAATGGGCCAATCTGGTGCGGTCCTTGGCGGGGGATATGGAATCGATTCAGGCGCGGGTCGGCTCCAAACCGGCCGAGGAATTTCAGATCGAACATACCGGTCCCTTGCCCGGCACCGATCTCGATTACCTGACGCCGGTCGTCGCGCAGCGGGTCGCCGCCGAACCGGCGTTGTCCGCCGGCGTGGTATGGCGCGCCCAGGGCCGGACGGTGGTCAGCCTTCCAACGGCGATGCTTTTCGCCGCTGGGGAAACGGCTCTCACCCGGCGCGCGAACCCGGCGGTTTATGCGCTCAGCCGCCTTGTTCAATCCCTCGACAACTTAGTGGAGGTCCATGGCCATAGCGCCCTCCCGGATGCGGGCGCGCCTGACTCTCAGGCTTGGAGCGCCACCCTGCTGCGGGCGTCGTCGCTTGCGGACAGTCTGATCGAGGCCGGGTATCGCGGCCGGATCCTGGCCCGGGGTTACGGTTCCTCGCGCCAGGGAAGCTTCGATATTCCGGGGGCCTCCGGCAACAATGATAGTTTACGCGACCGCATGGATATCGTGATCCACGAAGTCGCGACCCAAGGGCCCTAGGGCCTGTTGACACTTAGGATGCCGCCGCGGTTGAGCCAAAATGACGCGAGGTTAGGAGCGAGGACGCAGGACATGCTGAGCATATTCAAGGACGAGCGACGCGGCCTCGCGTCATTTTGGCCCAATCCCGCTGGGACGGGTCGTATTATCCCACCCGCCGCGTCGCGAACGGCTTGTGGGGGGCCTGCCACACGGCGCCGCCCGCTCCTAACGGGTGGGATAATCCGATCCCGCCTCGGCGGCATCCTTATTGTCCAC
>JAJFGL010000029.1 GCA_021776135.1 Kiloniellaceae bacterium | reverse complement strand
AGAGTTCGCCGAGGAACGGGCCAGGATCGATAAGGATTTGGCCGCGCTCGAAGCGAGCGCCGATCCCGAGCAGGCGAAGCTGCTGGAGGGCATCCACGCCGCAGTTATTGCCTATGAGGCCGAGCTCGACAAGATCGTCGAGCTGGCCGAGGAGAACAGCGGTCTGGTTGCCCTCGACGGTGCCCAGCGCGAGATATTGGAGGAGGTCAACAAGGCCGCGCACCAGGCCGAAGCCTTGGAAGCCGCGCTTCAAGAGTATCTGCACTATACCGAGGGCAAGGAGCTTGCGCTCGCCGAGGGCGCGGCCGACACCTACGTGACCGCGAGCATAGAGTTGGCGGCGGTCGCCGGCGTCGGCATTCTGGCCGGCCTGATCTTGGGCTGGCTGATCTCCCAGAAAGGCGTCGTCGGGCCGATCCGCGCCATGACCGGCAACATGTCCAGGCTCGCCGAGGGCGATACCGACATCGACATCGGCTATCAGGGCATGACCAACGAAGTCGGTCAGATGGCGACCGCCATGCGCGCCCTGCGTACGGCGGTGGAGGAATCCTACCGGCTCGGCCAAATGGTCGAGGAAATGCCGAACAACGTCATGACCTTGGAGTTGGAAAACTTCACAATCAACTACAGCAACAAGGCGAGCCAGAACACGCTCAAGAAACTCGAACATCTGCTGCCGATCAAGGCCAACGAAGTTGTTGGCTCCTCTTTCGATGTCTTCCACAAGAACCCGGAGCACCAGCGCAAGATGCTCAAAGACCCATCCAACCTGCCCCATCGTGCGATAATCTCGGTGGGTGAGGAGAAGCTGGAGTTGAATGTCTCGGAGATCCTCGACAAGCAAGGCAACTATATCGGCGCCATGGCCGCCTGGGAGGTCATGACCGATCAGATCAACATGGCGACCTCGGTCAAGGAGGTGGTCGAGATCGTGGCCTCGGCGGCGACCGAAATGGAATCGACCGCCCAGTCCATGTCGTCTACCGCCGAGCAGACCAGCCAACAAGCGACGGCGGCGGCGGCCGGGGTCGAAGAAGCGACCACCAACGTGCAAACCGTGGCCGCGGCCTCGGAGGAGCTATCCAGCTCGATCAGCGAGGTGTCGCGCCAAGTCGCCGAATCGGCGGGCATCGCCCGCAACGCGGTCGAGGAAGCGAACCGGACCAACTCTCAGGTCGAGGGCCTGGTCGAGGCGGCGCAGAAGATCGGCGACGTGGTCAGCCTCATCTCTGACATCGCCGAGCAGACCAACCTGTTGGCGCTCAACGCCACCATCGAGGCGGCGCGCGCCGGCGAGGCGGGCAAGGGCTTCGCGGTGGTGGCCTCCGAGGTCAAGTCCCTGGCCAATCAAACCGCCAAGGCGACCGAGGAAATCTCGGCCCAGATCGGCGCCATCCAGGGCGCCACCGGGGATGCGGCGAGCGCCATCAAGGCCATCGCCGAGACCATCACCAAGGTCGACGAGATCGCGTCGTCCATCGCCTCGGCGGTCGAGGAGCAGTCCGCCGCGACCCAGGAGATCGCCCGCAACTCGCAGCAGGCCGCGGCCGGCACCGGCGAGGTGGCGAGCAATGTCGCCGGGGTCACCCAGGCGGCGAGCGAAACCGGATCTTCCGCCAATGAAGTTCTGGAAGCCGCCAAGGGCCTGGCGTCCCATTCCAACGACCTCTCGGGGCAAATAGAGAAGTTCCTCAAGTCGATGAACGCGGCCTAGGAAACGCTTCGTCTAATTTTGGGGCCGGGCCGGCTTTTCCGGCCCGGCCCTTCCTTTTTCTAGACCCCGCCGTCTGGCGGGGTCGCGCCAACTACTCAGAATACAATGGCGAGCACCCTGTCACGGATTTAAATTATTTGTATAATTATTAATATATTATTTCATGAGAATAACCAGATAATTATAATGGTTTTAGGGCTATTTAAATAATTTTTGCCTACCTTTGTATGCCGAATGTGGATGAATCTCGTCCGATCATAAGTATAACAGCTCGCCTTTTGCCCTTTTAACCACTCAAATCTCGCGGAGACTCAATCATGGCGGCCATAACCAATGCCATCGGCTGGCACAAAATCCGGACCAAGCTTTCGGTCATGTTCCTGTTGTTCGGTATTTTTCCGGCCCTGGCGATCTTCCTGGTTTACGCGTTCTCGGAAGCCAAGTTCGAGGCGGCCTTCATGAAGCCGGCCGAGGCGAACGCCCAGGCGATCAACGACGTGATCGACCGCAATCTCTTCGAACGCTATGGCGACGTTCAGGCTTTCGGGCTGAACGCGGCGGCCCACGACCCGGCCAATTGGGGCGTGGCGACGCCGGACAATCCGCTGATCGCGGCCATGAACGGCTACATGACCGGCTATGGCATCTACCGCCTGATGGTGCTGGTCGATACCTCGGGCCGGGTCCTGGCGGTCAACACGGTCAGCCACAAGGGCGCGGCGCTGGACACGCGCGGCGTCTACGACCTGCGCTTCGACTCCGCGTCCTGGTTCAAGAACGCCATGGCCGGGCGCTTCCTGGAGGGGACCAACGGCTTCACCGGCACCGCGGTCGAGCAGGCGGCGCCCAACGCCCTGGTCGGCGGGCTCTACGGCGACGACGGCTACACCCTGGTCTTCGCCGCGCCGGTCAAGGACGCGGCCGGGCAAGTCATCGGCGTCTGGGCCAACTACACCGAACTCGGCCTGGTCGAGGAGATCGTGGCCAAGTTCTATAGCGACCTGGCGGCCCAAGGCATGGCCGAGGCCGAGATCACCGTACTCGACCCCAAGGGCACCATCATCGTCGACTACGACCCCAAGGGCCAGGGCTGGAGCGAGTACCGCCGCAACCCGGAGGTTGTCGGCAAGTTCAATCTGGCCGCGAAGGTCGCGGTCGCGGCGCGCGCGGTCAAGGGCGAGGCCGGCGTGGCGGTCGCGACCCACGCGCGCAAGGGGCTCGACCAGGTCGCCGGCTTCCATCACAGCGCCGGCGCCTACGACTACCCGGGCCTGGGCTGGTCGACCCTGGTGCGCATCCCGGTGGACCAGGCCTTCGCGGCGGTCCGCAACGTCGAGCTGGTCATGGAGATCGCCATCGCTATCGCGGCGCTTGCCATCCTGGCGATCGGCGCCTTCATCGGCACCATGGCGGCACGGCCGATCATCGCCATGACCGGCGCCATGGGCCGGCTCGCCGAGGGCGACAAGACCATCGAGATCCCGGGCGTCGCCCGCAAGGACGAGATCGGCTCCATGGCCGGCGCGGTCCAGGTCTTCAAGGACAACATGATCAAGGCCGAGCAATTGGCCGCCGAGCAGCAGGAGGAGCAGGCCAATCGCGCACGCCGCACCGAGCGCATGGAAGAACTGACCAAGGCCTTCGATAAAGACGTCTCGGGTGTGATCGGACAGGTTTCCGCCGCCTCGAACGAGATGGAAACGACGGCGCAGTCGATGTCGGCGACGGCCGAGGAGACCAGCCGCCAGGCGACGTCGGCGGCGGCCGGGGTCGAGCAGGCGACCACCAACGTGCAGACGGTGGCGAGCGCGGCGGAAGAGCTATCGAGTTCCATCAGCGAGGTGTCGCGCCAGGTCGCCGAGTCGGCGAGCATCTCGCGCGACGCGGTCGAGGAAGCGAGCAAGACCAACGCTCAGGTCGAGGGCCTGGTTGAGGCGGCGCAGAAGATCGGCGAGGTGGTGAGTCTCATCTCAGACATCGCCGAGCAGACCAACCTGCTGGCCCTCAACGCCACCATCGAGGCGGCGCGCGCCGGCGAGGCGGGCAAGGGCTTCGCGGTGGTGGCCTCCGAGGTCAAGTCCCTGGCCAATCAGACCGCCAAGGCGACCGAGGACATCTCGGCCCAGATCGGCGCCATCCAGGGCGCGACCGGGGACGCGGCGACGGCCATCAAGGGCATCGCGGACACGGTCACCCGGGTCGACGAGATCGCGTCGTCCATCGCCTCGGCGGTCGAGGAACAGAGCGCGGCGACGCAGGAAATCGCGCGCAACGCTCAACAGGCTTCGGCGGGCACCAGCGAAGTGTCGAGCAACGTTGCCGGCCTGACCCAGGCCGCGAGCGAAACCGGTGCGGCCTCGAGCCAGGTTTTGGAAGCGGCCAAGGGCCTGGCGACCCAGTCCAACAACCTCTCGGGTCAGATCGAGAAATTCCTCAAATCCCTCAACGCGGCGTAAAAAGCACGAAACCATGGCGCCCATATGGGGGCGGGCCGGAATTCTCCGGCCCGCCCCTTACTTTTTGGCCCGGATGAGGGCGCCCGCCGTTAACCAAGAATATAGTTAAGATGCTGATTTCATTGGAAATATCATCCCAGTAGTGTAAACTGCCTGCCGGTCGAGCCAGGATGCCGAACGGGGCATCCTTGGGGTTTGGGAGGTAAATTTCATGGGTGCGCGATTTCAATGCCGGATAGTTGGGGCTCTAGCGGCGGTGGCCTTGAGCTGGCTCTGTCTTCTTGGCGGCGCTAGCGCGGGGGAGCGTGATTCTTCGGTCCGGCTGGCGGTTGCTCCGGACCAGATGGAACGGCCCGATACACCGGCTGGCCGGGACGCCTTCGCGGCTTGGCTGCCGCGGGCCCTGGCCGGGGATCCGGAGGCGGCTTACCGCCTGGCCCGGGTCTATGCCGATGGCGCCGGCCCTGCCGCGGATCTTGGCGAGGCCGCCCTTTGGTTCCGCAAGGCGGCCGAGGCCGGTTATGCCCCGGCGCAGCTCGGCCTGGCCAAGCTCTATGGCAAGGGCCAGGGCGTGCCCCTGGATTACGTCCAGTCCTATGTCTGGTTTTCGCGTGCCGCCGAAAACCGCGAATACGGCATGGCCCGCGATCAGGCTCTGGAATTACGCGATATGATGGCCGCCTTCCTAACCCCCGAACAGCGTGCCGAGGCCGAGCGCCTAGCCGCGGAGCGGCCGGACTAGGATTCGCCGAGTGGGTGGAATAGAAAGCTACAGCGGCCACACCCAAAGGATGGCGGGAATGGAAACCGCCAGGACGACGATCTCCAGCGGCAGGCCCAGGCGCCAGTAATCGCCAAAGCGGTAACCGCCAGGACCCATGATCAGGGCATTGTTCTGGTGTCCGATGGGGGTCAGGAAGGCGCAGGACGCGGCGACCGCTATGGCCATGAGGAAGGGGTCGGCGCTGACTTCGAGCCGTTCGGCGATGCCGGCGCCGATGGGCGCCATGACCACCGCCGTCGCGGCGTTGTTGAGCAGGTCCGACAGGGTCATGGTGACGACCATGATCAGGGCCAAGATCAAGGCCGGGGATAGGCCGGCGGTCAGGCTCAGTATCCCCTGGGCGACGATCTGCGTGGCACCGGTCGATTCCAGGGCCCCGCCGACTGGGATCAGGGCCCCCAGCAGCACGATGACCGGCCAATCTATGCCCTCGTAAAGCTCCCGCAGAGGCAGCAGGCCAAGCAGGACCATGGCGGTTATGGCGGCCCCCAGGCTGACCGCGATGGGCAGCAGTCCCAGGCTCGAGGCCAGGATGGCGGCGGCGAAAATAGCGGTTAGGGCCGGCGCCGTGCCGCGCTTGCCGAGGCTGACGCCGCGTTCCGCCAGAGGCAGGCAGCCGAAAGCGGCTAGGGCATCGGGCGCCCGCTCGGCCTCCCCGTGCAGCAGCAGGACATCCCCAGTGCGAAAGCGGAAGCTGCGCAGGCGGCCGCGGTGGGGCTTGCCCTGGCGCGAAACCGCCAGCAGGACGAAACCGTGACGGCCGATCAGGCGCTGCGAGCGAACCGTCTGTCCATCGAGACGCGACCGGGGGCCGATAACCGCTTCGACAACGGTGCTGTCCTCGCTTTTCAGGGGGTTGGGGGCCTCGGCGCCGGCCGCGCGCGCGCCTAATTCCAGTCCCAGGGCGTTGGCGAACTTGTCGAGTTCCTCCGGCGCGCCTTCGATCAGCAGGCGGTCCCCGGCCTGGGTTTGAATCCAACGGCCTCTTAGGGGCATCAGACGCTCACCGCGGATGATGCCCAGCACCAGGGCATCGATATCTGGCGTCGCCTCGCCGATCTCGTCCAGGGATAGGCCCAGGGCCTTGCTGTCTTCGAGGACCTTGACCTCGGCCAGGTAATTCTCGATGTCGAACAGATCTTCGGACGCGGCGCGGCCGGCGGCTTCCGCAGGCACCAGACGCCAGCCGATCAGGGCGACGAAGGCCAAGCCCGCCACGGCGGTCAGCGCCCCGACCGGGGTGAAATCGAACATGGAAAAGGGCACGCCGGTCAACTCGCCACGAAAGCTGGCGATGATGATGTTGGGCGGGGTTCCGATCAGGGTCGCCAGGCCGCCCAGGATCGACCCGAAGGAGAGCGGCATCAGGACCAGCGAGACCGCGCGCTTGGCCTTACGCGCGCTCTGCATGGCGACCGGCATGAGCAGGCCCAGGGTGCCGACGTTGTTCATGAAGCCGGACAAGACGGCGGCCAGGCTCGCCAAGGCGGCGATGTGGGTGGAGGTCCGCGCCGCCGCCGGACGCACCAGCCCGGCGACCCAGTCCACGGCCCCCGCCGAGGCCAGGGCGCGGCTGACGATCAGGACGAAGGCGACGGTGACGGTGGCCGGGTGGCCGAAGCCGGAAAAAGCCAGATCCACGGGCACCAGGCCGCTTGCCACCGCTACGATCAGGGCCAGGAAGGCGACCGCGTCATAGCGCCACCGGCCCCAGATCAAAAGCGTCAGAAGCCCGGCCAACAACGCGAAGATGCCAATTTGCGCACCGGTCACGATCGGCGGTCCCCGGTCATAATCTGCTCCCGCAGTTTTGTCTTCAGCACCTTGCCGTAGCTATTCTTGGGCAGGCTGTCCACGATCCGGTAGGCGCGCGGGCGCTTGAAGCGGGCCATGCGTTTCAGGCAAACGGCATCGAGCGCCGCCGGGTCGAGCGGCTGTCCCGGCCGGGCCACCACGAAGGCCACGACCTCCTCGCCCCAATCGGGATGCAGGCGGCCAATCACGGCGCATTCCAGGACGCCTTCATGGCGCAGGAGGACTTCTTCCACCTCGCGCGGATAGACGTTCGCGCCGCCGGAGATAATCAAATCCTTGGAACGGTCGATCAGGGTCAGATAGCCGTCCTGGTCGAAAACGCCAATGTCGCCGGTATGGAGCCAGCCGCCGCGCAAGGCCTTGGCGGTCGCTTCCGGGTCGCGCCAATAACCGGGCATGACCGAATTCCCGCGCACTAAGATCTCGCCAGCCTCGCCGGGCGGCGGCGGTGCGCCCCCACCACCGCCGAGCTTGACCTCGACCACGCTCTGGGCCTGCCCGACCGAGCCCAGGCGGGCCTCGTAACGGGGGTGATCGCGGCGCGCATGGTCGGCGCGAGTCAGCGAGGTGATGGTCATGGGGCTTTCGCCTTGGCCGTAGATTTGCACCAGGCGGTTGCCCAGGCGTTGCCCGGCGCGCTTCAGGTCTTCCACATACATGGGGCCGCCACCGTAGACGATGGTCTTTAGGCCGCCGGGGATGGGCGCGGCGCGGTCCCCATGTTCCACCAGCCGGGTGAGCATGGTCGGGGCCGCGAACATGGCGACGCCCCTGTGGGCCGCCAGGAGGGTGAAAATTTCATCCGGATCGAAGCCGCCGCTTTCGGGCACGATCTGCAAGGCGCCGGCGGCAATGTGGGGCAGGATATAAAGGCCCGAGCCATGGGACATGGGGGCGGCATGGAGAATGCCGTCGTCCGGCGCGATGCTGTCCACGTCGGCGAAATAGCTGAGCGTCATGGCGCGCAGGTTGCGGTGGGTTAGCATGGCGCCCTTGGCCTGGCCCGTGGTGCCGCTGGTATAAAACAGCCAGGCCAGATCGTCATCGCCGCGGGGTGCCGGTTCGCCGGGCGCCGTCGCCAGCATGGCGCGGTAATCGGCGCTTGGTTGTTCTGGCGGGCCCAGGTCCACCAGGGCATCGAAGCCGGCCAGGCCGGCCACCTGGGGGCTCAAGGCCGCCGCCAGTTCCGGGGTCGCCAGGCACAGGCGCGCGCCGCTGTGCTCCAGAATCGCCCGCATCTCCAAGGGATGCAGCTTGGCGTTGATGGGGACCGCCGCCAGGCCCGCGTGCCAGCACCCGTAGAGGCACTCAACGAAAGCCGGGGTGTTGGTCATGGCCAGGACTACCCGGTCGCCCGGGTTCAGGGCAAAGCGGCCGCGCAGGGCCGCGCCCAGCGCGCTCGCGCGCTGCGCCAACTGGCCCTGGGTGTGGAGCAGACGGGCGCCCCAGGCGATCGCGGGGCGATCCTGTCCGCGCGCCGCCGCGCGGTGCAGCTGATGTGTTAAGTTCACGGGCTGTTGTCCGGCTAATAAGAACCGCCGCGCACTCTTTCAACTTCGCGCGATTGCGTCAATGCGCGCTAGCGCGGCGAATTGCGTCCTGCTATACCTATACCGCCAGATTAATACTTGGGACGACTATTGCGCCATGCAGGCCAAGCGGCGTTCGCGCGAACTTAAAACGTCATGCCGCCGCCGGGCCGGGGCTTGGCTGCGCGCCGTTTTGGTTTTCGCCTTTGCGGCCGTGCTTCCCTCGGGACCGCAAGCTCAGGACATTACCTTCTTTCGCATCGGCACCGGCTCGACCGGGGGCACCTACTTTCCCATCGGCGGCATTATCGCCAGCGGGATCAGCAAACCGCCGGGCAGCCGCGAATGCGATGCCGGCGGCTCCTGTGGCGTGCCGGGCTTGATCGCGGTCGCCCAATCGACGGAAGGCTCGGTCTCGAACGTCCTGGGAATCGCCGCCGGGAAGTTGGAATCCGGGTTCAGCCAGGCCGACATTTCGTATTGGGCCTACAAGGGCGAAGGCGCCTTTTCCAAGACCGGCCCGATCGAAAACCTGCGCGCGGTCGCCAATTTATTCCCCGAATCCATGCACCTGGTGGCGCGCCGCGGGGCGGGCATTTTCAGCGTCGAGGACCTGCGCGGCAAGCGCGTTTCTCTGGACCGGGAGGGCTCGGGAACCCGGATCGACGGCTTGCTGGTGCTCAGGGCTTACGGCCTCGAGATACAGGATTTCCAGGCCGAAGCCTTGTCTTTGGGCAAGGCGGCGGACCTTATGCGCGCCGGTGAATTGGACGCGTTTTTCATGATCGCCGGCACCCCGGCGAACGCCATCGTCAACCTGGCCGACGATGCCTTGATCGCGCTTATTCCCTTGGACGGGCCCAACGCGGATAAGCTGTCCAAGACCTATCCGTTTTTCACCAAGGACCGGATTCCGGCCGGCACCTATTTCAATACCGCGGCGACGGATACTCTTTCGGTGGGGGCGCAATGGCTGGTTTCCGCCGATTTGGACGATGATCTGGTCTATGAGATCACCCGCGCGCTGTGGCATCCCAGCACCCGCAAGCTCTTGGACGGCGGCCATCCCAAGGGCAAGAAAATCGGCCTGGATACCGCCTTGGACGGGGTTGCCGTGCCGATCCACCGGGGCGCCCGGCGCTACTACGGCGAGGCCGGCATAGAGCTTCCGCCGGATAGCGAATAAGTATCGCGAACGTATGTCGATCGTATGTCGATCGTATAATGCGGGCTGTGTTTCGATATGATATTGCCGCCGCTTTTACATAGTTACAGCGCCTAGGGAGCCGTTCCATGTATACGGGCATGTCTCAGGAGAACGAGGCCGCCGCGCGGGCCGATTTTCGCAGCGACACGGTCACCCGGCCCGGCGCCGGGATGCGCGCCGCCATGGCCGAGGCGCCAGTCGGCGACGACGTTTACGGCGAAGACCCCACGGTGCGGCGGCTGGAAGAAACCCTGGCTGGCATGGCGGGCAAGCCGGCGGCGCTGTTCTTTCCCTCCGGCACCCAAAGCAACCTCGCGGCCCTGCTGGTCCATTGCCGGCGCGGGGAGGAATATATCGCCGGCGGCGGCTACCATATCTTCAGTAACGAGGCCGGGGGCGCCGCCGTCCTGGGCGGCATTTCGCCTTTCCCCCTGGCTTGCGGCGAGACCGGCGGCCTGACCCCGGCGCAGGTGAGCGCGGCGATCAAGCCCGAGGATTCCCATTACCCGGTCAGCCGCCTGCTGTGCCTGGAGAATACCGTGTCCGGCCGGGTCCAATCCCTGGAGCGCATCGATGCCCTGGCGGCCGTGGCTCATGATTCAGGACTGTCGGTGCATTTGGATGGGGCGCGGGTTTTCAATGCCGCCGTGGCCCTGGACCGGCCCTTGGCGCGCCTTTGCGCGCCGGTGGATAGCGTCTCCATCTGTCTGTCCAAGGGCCTGGGCACGCCGGTCGGCACGGTCTTGTGCGGGGCGGAGGATTTCATCCGCCAGGCGGTGCGGGCGCGCAAGATCCTGGGCGGCGGCATGCGCCAGGCGGGGGTGCTGGCGGCCTGCGGTTTGTATGCCCTGGAACATAATCTTCCCCGCCTGGGCGAGGATCACGCCAGGGCCAGGCGCCTGGCCGAAGGCCTGGCCGCGATTCCCGCCATGACGGTGGAGATGTCCGCGGTTGAGACCAACATGGTCTTCGCCGATCCGGGACCCGGCCACCATGGGCCGCTACAGCGTTTCCTGGCGGAGCGCGGCATCCGAATCGCCGCGCAGGAACCGAATATCCGCCTGGTCACCCACCTGGATATGGACGACGGCGCCGTGGATCTGCTGCTGGAGGGCGTACGCGGCTATTACGCCCAGGCCGCGGGCAAGCTTCGCACCGCATCGTGAAGCTGGTTACCTACAACATCCAGTACGGGGTCGGGAAAGACGGCAACAGCGACCTCGCCCGCATCGCCAAGGCGGTGGCGGGCGCCGATGTCATCGCCCTGCAAGAGGTCGTGCGCCACATGCCCATGGTGGAGGCCGGCGACCAGCCGGCCGAACTGGCGGCGCTTCTGCCCGGTTACCATTGGGTTTACGGCGCCGGGGTCGATCTCGACCGCAGCGAGGTGCGCGCCGACGGCACGATTGTCCGGCGGCGCATGCAGTTCGGCAATATGTTGCTGGCGAAGCAGCCGATCCTGTCGTCGCGCCTGTTCATGCTGCCCAAGCTCTCGGCCCTGGGCCATCAAACCTCGCAGCGCGCCGCCCTCGAAGGCATTATCGAAACCGGCGCCGGTCCCTTGCGCCTCTTCTCCACCCATCTGAGCGCCCTTTACAGCCGCGAGCGCAAGCTGCAAGCCGCCGAACTCCTGCGCCTGCACCGCGACGGCCCCATGAGCGGGGCGGCGGTGGACGGACCGAACAACTGGGCCACGCGCAACGGCCTGTCCTGCCCGCCGGTTCCCGAGGCGGCGGTCATCATGGGCGACTTCAATTTCGAGCCCAGCCACCCGGAATACGCCCTCATGGCCGGCGAGGTGGACCCCATCTATGGCCGCATCGCGACCCGCGACGGCTTCGCCGATGCCTGGGTAAGCGCCGGCCACGAGGAAACCCAGGGGGTCACCTACCCCTATAATCCGGAAAACGACACGCCGCACGATATGCGTCTCGATTACATTTTCGTGAGCGCCGCCCTGGCCGGCTGTGTGGAATCGGTGCGCATCGACAGCGGCGCCCAAGGCTCCGACCATCAGCCGGTCTGGGCCGAACTGGCGCTTTAGCGCCGTTTCTTGGCTGGGATGCGCCTCCAATCCTTGGCCAAGACTCCCGGATTCGCCATTTCCCGGGCATTCTTAAAATGCGGCACAAATTCCCCTCCGGCTGTTTCGCCGCTTGTCCCGCCATGGGAAATCGGGGCTCTGGCGTCGTTAAGGCACCTAAGAATGTCGCTGTCAGCCAAATCGCTACGGCGGCGAGGGGGGATCGTTCCAAGCATCGCCGGATCGAGATCGACCTCGCCTTTCAGCGTTCTATTTGCTATCTTGGCAACAACTGAGAAGGCGCATCGGGGAATACTTCGGAATTAAAAACCCCAATCACCCGCAAGAAAAATAATCCTGCGGGATCGAATAATCAGAATAATCAACGGGAGGAATTGCTAGTGACTAAGTCAAAGGACAATCTGCCGACGATCGACAACGTATCGGTTGAAGATCGCGTAACCATCGAAACCGGGCTGCGCCGTGGCGCCACCCGGCGCGAAGTCATGTCCTGGCTGGTGGCCAGCGGCGCGACGATCGCGGTCGCCGGGTCGATCGTGACCTCGGCCAAGAAAGCCTTGGCGGCGACGCCGAAGAAGGGCGGCAAGCTGAAGTTCGCTTCCGACCTGCACGGCCCCTCGGACACCCTCGATCCGGGCCTCAACACCTCGACCATCGATTACACGCGCAGCCGTTCCATGTACAACAGCCTGTGCCAGATCAACGACGATCTCTCGACCCGCCCCGAACTGGCCGAGGAATATTCATCCAACGAAAGCGTTACCGAATGGACCTTCAAGCTGCGTAAGAATGTGAAGTTCCATGACGGCAGCAACTTCACCGCCGACGATGTGCTCTACACCATGAGCCGTCATTATGGCGACAAGTCCACCTCGACCGCCAAGCCCTTGGTGGCCGATGTGAAAGAATGGAAAAAAGTCGACAGCCATACGGTCAAGGCGATTATGTCATCGCCGAATGCGGATCTTCCGGTGATCCTGGGCACGCCGCAGTTCAAGATTCTCAAGGACGGCACCACGGATTTCCAAAAATCCGTCGGCACGGGCCCCTTCGTAACGACGGAGTTCAAACCCGGCCAGCGCTCGCTCCATAAGCGGAACGATCACTACTGGCGCGATGGCGCCAATGTCGAGGAAATCGAAATCTTCGCCATCACCGACAAGGTGGCCCGGACCAGCGCCCTGCTGTCCGGCGATATCGATCTGATGCAGGCCCTCGATCCCAAGGCCATCCGGCAAATCGAATCGACGGACGGCGTTGGCATCTGGTCCGTGGCTTCGGGCGCCTATTTCGGCATTTGCGCCATGACCCATACATCGCCGGGCAACAACCCCGATTTTGTCAAGGCACTGCAATATATTCAGCGCCGTGAGAAGATTGTGAAATCGGTCCTCAAGGGCCAAGGCACGGTGGGCAACGATCATCCGATAAATATCGCCTATGGCGCCGACCATTGTCAGGAATTGCCGCAACGCACGCATGACCTCGACAAGGCCAAATTCCATCTGAAGAAATCGGGCATTACCTCGGCGGAACTGAATGTGGCCGAAGTGGGGCCGGGCATGACCGACATTTGCCTTTTGGCCCAGCGCGAAGCCCAGAAAATCGGACTCGATCTTCAGGTCAAGAAGGTTCCGAACGATGGTTATTGGGGGGCGATCTGGATGAAAACCCCGCTCAACGTGGTGACCTGGAACATGCGTCCCACCGCCAATGTCATGATCAACCTGGCCTTTGCGCCCGATGCACCGTGGAACGACACGCTGTGGAACAGTAAACGCCTGGGCAAATTGCTGGTCGAAAGCCGCGGCGTAACGGACCTGGCCAAGCGTCATGAGATGTATTGCGAAATGCAAAGGCTGATCAGTGTTGGCAGCGATGAGTTTCCGCCAAGCGGCATGGTCATCCCGGCGCACCGCAACTACCTCGACGCCAAGTCCGATAAGATTGAGGGCATTGGCCGCATGCCGCTCGGTTCGCTCGGCGGTTACGAGTGGCCCGAGTTCGCCTGGCGGACCGACGCCTAACTTGACTTGACTTGACTTGACGACACTGCCGCCGGCCCGAAAATCCTTCGGGCCGGCGGACACTAAGCCTTGCCGCCAAAGAGCGAGGCCGGGTCAAAAAATAAAATCAGGGAAATAAGCCCTTGAAAAAGGGATGGGAGGCGCAAGCACATGCAACGCATGGTCATTCAACGTATTTGGATCGGTCTTGCCACCCTTTGGGTGGTGTCGGTTATGGTTTTCATTATGACGGCGGCGCTTCCCGGCGACGTGGCCGCGATCGTGCTCGGTCAGTCGGCGACGCCGGAATCCCTGGCCGCCTACCGCGCCGAGCGGGGACTGGACCAACCCTTGGTCTTTCAATATTTTGGTTGGCTCGGCTCCTTGATGACCGGCGATCTGGGTATTTCCAAAGCTGGCGGGGCGACCATTTCCAGCCTCATCGCCGGGCGCCTATACAACACCATGCTGCTGGCGGCCATTGTCGCGGTTATTTCCGTTCCCGTGTCGGTGATGTTGGGCCTCTTGGCCGCCATGTATCCCGGCACCTGGATCGACCGTGTCCTGACCTTCGGCACCTTGAGCCTGATTTCCGTGCCCGAGTTTTTCATCGCCACCTTCATGGTCTTGATTTTGGCGGTGAAGCTTCAATGGCTTCCGGCCATCGCCAATATCAGCGGCGACGAGACTTATCTGGAGCTTTTGCGGGGATTGGCCATGCCCTTGATCACCTTGATCATCGTGGTCGCGGCGCAAATGATCCGCATGACCCGCGCCGGCATTTTGAACGTGATGAATTCGCCGTATATCGAAATGGCGATTCTGAAAGGCGTCCGCCGTAACCGCATCATCCTGCGCCACGCCTTTTTCAACACCATCGGTCCGATCGTCAACGTGATCGCCCTGAACCTGGCCTATCTGGTTTCCGGCGTGGTCATCGTCGAGACGATTTTCGCCTATCCCGGCCTCGCCAAGTTGATGATCGACGGGGTGCAGACACGCGATCTGCCGCTGGTTCAGGCCTGCGCCATGATCTTTTGCGGCACCTATGTGGTGCTCATCATTCTCGCCGATGTGGCCGCGATCCTGGCCAATCCGCGCCTACGTAATCCCAAATAGGACGCTGTAACATGACCGATGCAACTCAAGGCGCGGAAACGGAAGCCGAAGAAGGCAAGACCATCTACGATGAGTTGCCCGACGCGCCGCCAAAGAAAAAACTGAAACTGTCATGGACCGGCAAGATCGGTGTCGCCTTGGTCGCCTTTTGGATAATCATGGTAATCGTCGGACCCTGGGTAGCGCCCTTCCACGAGGCCGACATCATCGCCGACGACAGCTATCTGGGACCGGGTTACGTGACCGAGGGCGAGGGCACCCACTGGCTGGGCACCGATTACCTGGAGCGGGATATTCTGTCGCGCATTCTATGGGGCGCGCGCATGACCGTAGGCATTTCCTTTATCGCCACCTTGTTGGCCTACGCCATGGGGGTCACGGCCGGCATCGCCGCCGCGGTCAAGCGGGGCTGGTACGACATGATCCTCAGCCGGATCAACGACGCGATACTATCCTTGCCGACCATCATGCTGGGGCTTTTGATCGTGGTCGCCTTCGGCTCCTCAATCCCCATCCTGATCGGCACGGCGGCGGTTATCTATGCCTCCAGCGTGTTCCGTATCGCGCGCGCGTTCGGCCAGGAAATCATGGTGATGGACTATGTCGAGGCGGCCCAGGCGCGCGGCGAAACCATCTGGTGGATTATCTTCCGCGAGGTTCTGCCCAACGCGGTCATGCCCCTGGCCACCGATTTCGGCCTCAGGCTGGTCTTCGTGGTGCTGTTTATCTCGTCCCTGAGTTTCCTGGGCCTGGGCATTCAGCCGCCGGCGGCGGACTGGGGCTCCATGGTCCGGCAAAACCTGGAAGGCTTGCAGTATGGCTCCCTGGCGCCGGTGTGGCCGGCCCTGGCCATTGCCTCCTTCACCATCGCCATCAACCTCATCGTCGATGACGTCTCGGCCAAGTCCGGCGGCGATCTTGCAAAGAAGATGATCTCATGAGTGAACTATTTGAAATCGACAACCTGCAAATCCAGGCGCGCAAGGAAGACGGCACGCCGATCCCGATCGTCAAGGGCGTCAGTTTCAAGGTCAAGGCCGGCCAGGTGGTCGCCTTGATCGGCGAATCCGGCTCCGGCAAGTCCACCATCTCCCTGGCCACCATGGCCTATTGCCGGCCGGGATTGGAATTCCCCGGCGGCGAGGTGCGCCTGCACGGCAAGGACGTCTTGTCCATGGAGCCGCAGGACCAGCGAAACTTGCGCGGCAACAACGTCGCCTACTTGGCGCAGAGCGCGGCGGCGACCTTCAATCCGGCCATTACCATCGGCGAACAGGTGACCGAGGCCGCGGTTCTCCATGGCGTGCTGACGCAAGATGAGGCCGACAAGCGGGCGGTCGCGCTCTACCATGCCCTTGAATTGCCCGAACCGGCCCGGCTTGGGCGGCGCTATCCCCATCAGGTCTCCGGCGGCCAGTTGCAGCGTCTCATGGCGGCCATGGCCCTGGTTTCCGGCCCCGACCTCCTGGTGCTGGACGAACCGACGACGGCCCTCGACGTGACCACCCAGATCGAGGTGCTCAAGGCCTTTAAGAAGGTCATTCGGGAAGAAGGCTCGGCCGCCATCTACGTGACCCATGACCTGGCGGTGGTGGCCCAGGTCGCCGATCACATCGTGGTCTTGTATTCGGGCGAGATTCAGGAACAAGGCCCGGTCGACCTGATCATCAACAATCCCACGCATCCCTACACCAAGCGCCTCATGGCTGCGGTCAAGCCGACCCCCAAGGCGGGTATGGGGGAGGATCTGGACCAGCAACATTCGCGCGTTGTGCCCAATATCGAGGTCAAGAACATGACCGCCGGTTACGGCGGCATCGTCAATGGCAAGCCCGCGATCACGGTGTTGCGCGACATCAACGTCAAAATTAAGAACAGCCATGTGGTCGGCGTGATCGGCGAATCCGGTTGCGGCAAGTCGACCTTGGCGCGGGTCATCGCCGGCTTGCTGCCGGCGGCCAAGGGCGAAATTTTCCTCGACGGCAAGCAACTGCAAGCGGATTTGAAAAACCGCATGTCGGAAGAACTTCAAAAAGTGCAGTTCGTTTACCAAATGGCCGATACGGCCCTGAACCCGCGTCAGCTTATCGGCGAAATCCTGGGCCGGCCGATTGAGTTTTACCGCGGTATCAAGGGCGCGGCGCGGCGCGAAGAGGTGGCGGCGCTGCTGCGTCTGGTGGAACTGCCGGTCGAGTTCGAATCCCGCTACCCCTCGGAGCTATCGGGCGGGCAGAAGCAGCGCGTGAACCTGGCCCGCGCGCTCGCCGCCAACCCGGAAGTCGTACTGTGCGACGAGGTGACCTCGGCGCTCGATTCAATCGTTTCTTCCAACATCATAATCTTGCTGAAAAAGCTGCGCGACAAGACCGGCGTGTCCTTCGTCTTTATCTCTCACGATTTGTCCACCGTGGGCTCCTTCGCCGACGAGATCGTGGTGCTCTATGCCGGCCGGGTGGTTGAGCAAGGGCCGGTGGACGAGGTGCTGGCGCCGCCCTATCACCCCTATACCCGGTTGTTGATTTCCTCGGTGCCGGAATTGCGTGTCGGCTGGTTGGAAGACACCATGCAGAAGCGAGAAATGGCGGTGGGCATCGCCCGCGGCGTCGAGATCACCGATAGCGGCTGTCCCTTCTTCAATCGTTGCCCGATCGCCATCGACGGTACCTGCGACGTGGATACCGCGCCCATACGCGAACCCTCGCCGGAACACTACATCGCCTGTCACCGGACCATCGAGGAAATCGCGGAGATCGAAGCCGCGCCGCAGCAAGTTCTGCATGGCTTCGAGGTAGCCGCGCCCGAAGGCGACAAGGCCGCGAAACCGCATTAATTCGAGACACTCCTAGCAAGGATTTGCCGCCATGATCGAAAAAATCCTGATCGCCGTGGACGGTTCCCGGCATTCGTTGAAATGCGTTGAAGTCGGCGCACAGGTGGCCAAGGGCGTGGGCGCCAAGATCCTCCTGTTTCACGTCGTGAGGCCTTATAACCTGCCCGACAGCTTGAAGGACTTCGCCAAGGCCGAACACATGGCGGTCATAGACGCGGACCTGCTCAAGAAGGGGGCGCAGCATCTGCTGGCCAAGTCCCTGGATGCCGCGCGCAAGGCCGGCATGAAAGAGGTGGAAATAGAGTCCGAGGTCGGCCCCATCGCCCGCACCATCGTCGCCCGCGCCAAGTCCTACAAGGCCGATATGATCGTCATCGGCTCGCGCGGCATGGGCGATTTGGAAGGCCTGCTGCGCGGCGGCGTTTCCAGCCGGGTGGAAACCATGGCGAAATGCCCGGTCCTGGTGGTCAAGTAGGCGTAGGCTCCTTCAACCGGCTCCCTTCAACCAGGCTTCCTTATCGAAGGCGACGTTGCCGCCGAAGAAATGCACCTAACTTAGCCTAACCGTAAAATGCGTCGGGCAGCCAGGTCGCGATGCCGGGAAGCGCCAGCAGAACCGCGATCAGAAACATCATGGCGATAAGGAAGGGCACGGCGCCGACACTGACATCGTTGAACTTGCCGCCGCGCGCGCGGATGCCGTGGACGACATAGAGGTTGATGCCGATGGGCGGGGTTATCAGCGCCGCTTCCATGAGCACGGTAATCATGATGCCGAACCACACCGGATCGAAGCCCAGGTGAACGATGATGGGGAAGACCACGGGAATGGTGGTCAACATCATGGACAGGGTTTCCATGAACATGCCCAGCAACAGGTAGAAGCAGATGATGACGATCATGGTCTGCATGGGCGTCCAGCCCAGTTCCTGGATGGTTTCCAGCATGGCCTGGGTGACGCCCATGAAGCCGAGCACGAAATTCAGGAACACGGCGGCCAGGATGATCAGCATGATCATGGCGCTGGAGCGCATGGTGCCCTCGAAGGCCGCTTTCAACATCTCCAGATTGAGCGCCTTGTTCATGGCCGCGATAATCAGGGCGAAAACCACGCCAATGGAGGCGGCCTCGGTCGGGGTCGCGATGCCGGCGTAGATGGAGCCGACCACGGCCATGAACAAGACCACCGGCGGCAGCAGGTCGGGCAGAACCCGGATGCGCGCGGCCCAAGAGGTTTCGACCTTCTCGCCGCCCCAATCCGGCTTCGCCAGGCACGCGATGGCGATCACGGCCATGAACATGGCCGCCAGGGCGAGGCCGGGGAAAATACCGGCCAGATACAACTCGGGCACCGAGGTGTCCGTGAGCAGGCCGTAGATGATGAGGTTGATCGAGGGCGGAATCAGGATGCCCAGGGTGCCGCCCGCCGCGAGGGAGCCCAGGAACAGCTTTTCATGGTAATTGCGCTTCTCGATTTCCGGGTAGGCGACCGTGCCGATGGTCGCGGCGGTGGCGACGCTCGACCCCGAGGAGGCGGCGAATATGGCCGCCGAGCCGATGTTGGCGTGCATGAGGCCGCCCGGCATCCACGATAGCCATTGGATGACGGCGTTGTACATGCGCAGGGCGATTCCGGCGCGCAACATGATCTCGCCCAGCAGGATGAACATGGGAATCGCGACCAGGATGTATTCGATGCTTTGTTCCCAGACGAAATCGCCAAGCATGAGGGAGCGGCGCCCGCGCGAGAAAATTTCGTCCAGAGACAAGCTCAGTATGCCCAGGACGGCGCCGACCGGCACCGCCGCGGTAATGAGGGCCATCATGATGACGACAATCAGCAGGGGCATGTCGCGCGTCCGGTCAAACGTGGGTTTCCTCGGTTATTTCTTCTTCCATGGATTTCACCCCGGCGATCCGGCCGATGGTCGCCCAGTCGCCCTTGGCCATGGCGGTAAAGCCGTAAACGGTCAAAAAGATCAAGGAGAGCAGGAAGAAGCACAGGCCCGAGAGCCAGAAAACCTGGGGTATCCATAACGGGGTCGCGAGTGTGGTCTGAGCCGTGGACATGAACTCGACATTGTCGAGAAACATGACGAAGGCATTGACGGTCAGCAGGTAAATATAATAAAGCAGCAACACGAGGCCGAGCAGATCCAGGATCGCCTTGGGCTTGGTGCTGAGCATGTTGTAGAAGGCGTCGATGCGGATGTTGGACCGGGTCAGCAAACAATTGGAATAGGCCCAGGTGGTGCCGGCGGCGAAGACATAACCGGAAATCTCATCGGAGCCGCTCATGGTGTAGCCGAACAGCTTCCGGGAAAGCACATCCAAGGTCACCATGACGGCGGACAGCAACAAGGCCCCGCCGCCGATCCATACGGCGACCTGCGATACCTTTAGAAACCTGCCGTGAATAGCGGCAAACATGGTATTTCGCTTTCAAACGACTCCTCCCGCCGTGCGGAGGATTGTTTCCTCCGCACGGTTTCGAGAGAACTCAGGGTTGAAAGGAAGGCGCTTATTCGGCCGCTGTCATGCCGACGATTTTACCGATCGTGTCATTCCATTCCGCGGCGCAGGCCGACCCGCAACGCTTGGCCCAACGCTTTAGAACCACGTTCTCGGCAATGTCCTTGAGCTTGGCCTGATCGGCGGCGCTCGGCGTGATCGGGACCATGCCTCCGGGCTCCCCCTTGTCGCAAG
This sequence comes from Kiloniellaceae bacterium, assembly GCA_021776135.1. Lineage (GTDB taxonomy): Bacteria > Pseudomonadota > Alphaproteobacteria > Kiloniellales > J153 > JAJFGN01. The sequence continues at coordinate 5,267 of JAJFGL010000029.1, read as the reverse complement.
GGCCGCTGGCGTTGCAGTCCATGCCTATTTGATCGAGGCTGCTCTCGAAGGCCCAGATTTCGTCTTCCAGCTTTTTGGCTTCCGAGCGGATCAAGTTCTGGGTATCGGCGTTCAAGCCGTTCCAGGTATCCAGGTTGATGGCGGTGAAGGTTGCCGCGTAACCGACGCGAATGCGGATATTGTGGGTCACGACCTGCCACCACTTGGCATTATAAGCCGGCATGGTGCCGGTGATGCCGCAATCGGCGACGCCTTTTTGCAGGGCCGGCACCACCTCGGCGAAGGCGATGGTCACGGCGCTGGCATCCAGGCCCTCGATGAAGTCGCCCAGGGTGCGGCTATAGGTCCGGATTTTCATGCCGGCCAGATCGCTCAAGGACACGTTCTTGATGCCGCGGTCCTTCAGGTTGCACCAGAGCTGCTGGCTGGGGAAGGTGTATATATTGATGAGCTGAGCGTTGTATTTTTCGGCGATTTCGCGCGCGATAATCGGCCGGTAGGCGTTCACCGCCTTGCGATAGGTCGCGTAGTCCTGAATGACCCCGGCCAGGTCGATGCCTTCGAGGGCCGGGCTGGCCTTGGCGCTGTAGGAGGTCAGGGCATGAACGGCGTCATAGGCGCCTTTTTTCAGGCCCGACATAACCTCGTAGCCCTTGATGCCCAATTCCGTATAGGGCTTGGCGTTGGCCGTCAGCTTGCCGCCGGAGGCCTTGGGCAGCCGGTTATTCCAGAAATCGCTTTCGTATTCCTTCCAGTTCTCCAGGAATCCCCAGGTACCGACGACCTCGAAGTTGTATTCTTGAATTTCCGCCTTGGCTTGCGGCGCGGCGGCCGCGAAAAGCCCCAAGGCAACGGCGCCCGCCACGGCTAAACGTACACTTTGCATTAGACGACTCCCTGTATTCTGTTTTTGTTTTTCATGACGACTCCCGGTTGATCCGGGCGTTCATACGAAAAGTAGCAAAATCGGCGTTTGGCCGCCAGGGGCAGGATTCCGGGTTTATTTTAGGGGTTTAAGCCCGAACGGATTCCCGGCGCCGGCCCCCCACCCCGGCCCTCCCCCTCAAGGGGGGAGGGGGAAAAAGGCGGTGGCGGTGTTCCACTTACTCCCTCCCTCTCAAGGGGCGCGGTATACTTGACTGAACACATTTTAACTCCATCTAAAAAGGCACAGGTCGGTGCTAACGAAATTTATGAAGCTGCGGTCATTTCTGGCTGGCAGGATCTAATGCTGACGGGATCGGATGCGCCTCTGACGGATTATAGAGACTCGGTCGCTGTAATTTTTGAGGCATTGAGAATGAATGTATCTTCAGGCGACCCTTCAGTTTCTTTAACTCGTTATGCAAGAATACGAGGCAATCCGACGCATAACAAAAATATGCTTCTTGAGACAGGAGCTGAGGTGGATCGACGTGACGAAACCGAAGCATAATTTCACGGGTTGCTTGGGCGCTTTTTTGGAGGTCAGTGAAGAATAAACCGCCTTTCGGGTCATCGAACCAGTGGCAATGCGCGAATTGATTTCGGATACGGCGGCAAAATCTAGTGGCCCCAAGCGCGTCCGCGTACTGATCCCCTAGATTGGCTTCTTCATATTTACGTTGCATGATGGCATCGGCTAAGTCTAGTCGTTGGCTCTCATTTCGCATTCTGTAGAAAGCCCTGTGGGCTGTGTTGATGTCGTTTAGGGCTTCACCGAGGCATGTACTTAGTTCAAACTCAATCTCTCCATATCCTGCAAGTAAGCGTCCAATGATGGCAGCTTCTTCTGGATATCTCTCGAATGCTGGCATAATTAGACGCGACATGACAAAAAACCCCTAACCCATCGGCTGACCCAAAGTTTCTTGAAACGGTGCAGCGGATGCTGAAAACACCGCCGAAGCCGCACAAGCCTAGTGGTAAACAGAAGCCCAAGCCACCCAGCAAAAATGATGCCCCGGCCAAGTGAGCCGGGGTTTTTGATTAGGAGTCTAGGCCAGTTATGCGCGCCCACTGGATTGAACACGAAGTCGTTTACTTTGCTTTCTCAACCGAGCAGAGATTTCATCTGCCGCATCAGCGGTTAGTGAAAATGTATGAGGCACTCCCTGGTCAGTCACAAGTAGCAACATTACCAGCCGATCAAAACGCTCTATCGCCACGTTCGCTTCTACAACAGTCTCCGCAGCGCTTGCGTAAGTAGCTCCAGGTTGGTTAAGGCTTTCTCTTAGTGAGGCCGCCATGGGAGCTAGCGCTGAAATAATTTGTTGGATTGCGCCGATATTTGCGATCAGTTCAACAGGCCCGTTTTCGGTTTCAAGCGTGAAATGTATGTCTTTCTCTTGTGCGTCAACAGCGCCGGCGCTGACCCCAGTTGCTCGCGAACGCTTACTTTTTACCATGGTTCTTTCTCCAGTATTGGAACGCCTTATGTTGCGCCGTCTGCTGAAAATGCCCCCACAACCGCGCCCGAAGCGGGAGTGTGATAAAAAACGGGGCGACTCGAAAGCCGCCCCGCACGTCTAGGTCAAAAGATAAATGATGACGGCGCACCATCGAAGGATTGCCGCAACATCTATCAAGACCGCGACGTTTACCTGATTGCTCATTTTCGAGCCCTCAGGGTCGCGGCGCCGTGACCCTTGCGGGTTGCGGATTCGCGCCCGTCGAACGGATTAACCGCCGTTCACGGGAAGCATCGGCCCACCATTGGCGTTCTAGAACCGCCGCCGGTAGCCTCCGTTGGTTCCGGGGCCTTAGGGGCTCTCTGAGAGAGGTGTCCCAAGCTTATCCGGCGGAGGTTTTCGCGATGGCAGCCAGGGAAGCCGGGTACCACCCCGGGGCCGGCTGTTCGCGCGTGTCAATGGTGGGCTGATTCTCTACTTGGAGTCGAGTCGTTTCTTGCGCCAGCGCGCGAACGCCCTGGCGTGCTGTTTAGGCGTTCGCGGCTTGACTAGGTTGTTGGTACACCTTGAGGGGGAGGGCCGGGGTGGGGGGCTTGCGCTATTCCCACTTCGTCATTCCCCCAGGAAATTAAAACGCCCGCCGGCGGCCAGGGTCAGGGTTCCGCCAAGTCCCTATTCAGCAGGTCGGTGATCAGCATGGCGCCCGGTTTGTGGGTGATGCACAGGGGCGGCTTGGCCTCGGCGACGGCGATTTGCGGGGTGACGCCGCAGGCCCAGAAAACCGGAATTTCGTTGTCCTTTATCTGGGGCCGGGCGCCGGCGTAGGGGACTTCCAAATCCTCGATCCCGATCGCCTCGGGCAGGCCGATATGAACCGGCGCGCCGTGGACCTGGGGAAACCGCGAGGTGATCTGAATGGCGCGTATGGCATCGGCCGGGGTCATGTGGCGCATGGAGACGATCATCTTGCCGCTGAAACGGCCGGCGGGGACCGTGTCGATGTTGGTCTTGTACATGGCGACATTCTCGCCGCCCGCCATGTGGCTCAAGGGTATGCCGGCCTCCAGCAGCGCCTCCTCGAAGGAAAACGAGCAACCCAGGACGAAACTCACCAGATCGTCGCGCCAGATATCGCCGATGTCGTAAGGCTCGCCAGTTAGTTCGCCATGGCGGTACACATGGTATTGCGGCACATCGGTACGAATATCGAGATCCCCGCCCAGGGTCGCGAGGCCGGGATCGCCGGGCGCGCCGACGCCGATTAACGGACAGGGTTTCGGATTTCTTTGACAGAAGGCCGCGAATTCCATCGCGTAGTCCGCCGGCAAGATGCACAGGTTGCCCTGGACGTATCCGGGCGCCATGCCGCCCGTGTGGCCGCGGTGCCGGCCGCCGCGAATATCGCGGCGCGCCTGCTGGGCCGGATTACCGCTTTGCAAAGGTATGGCTTTCGACATCGTGTGCGGCATGGCGCACCCCTATGAATTAATATGAACGGAACATGCTCAAGCAGGGTGCTGAAATATAGTATTCGCGTCAACAATCCTTTGAGACACCCGCAGGGCAATCGCATATGACGTTAGCGCTGCCGTGGGAAGCCTTGGATTGGCGCGGTGCGTGCTCGTCCTTCGACAAGCTCAGGATGAGGGTTTTTCTTTATGCCACACACATTTATCCTCATCCTGAGCCTGTCGAAGGATTGGCGCTGCAATATTCCTGTTTTTCCGCAGCCCGCTAAACCCAGAACGCCTTTTCAAGATCGTCGAAGTCGGACGCCACGCCTTCGAACTTGTTGCGCCCCAGTTCCAGCACGTACACGTAGTCGGCGATCTTCAGGGCCTGGCGTATTTCCTGATCGACAATCAGAATCGAAAGATTATCCCTGGCGGTCAAGGCCGAAAGCATCTCATAGACCTCCTCGGCCAGCATCTTCGACAGGCCGGCGGTGGGCTCGTCGATCAAAAGCATCCGGGGTTCGGCCATGAGGGTGCGGCCGATTTCCACCATGCGCTGCTGACCGCCCGAAAGCTCGCCGGTGATCTGCTTGCGTTTTTCCTTCAGCACCGGGAAGCGTTCGAAATTCGCGTCGATCTTGTCGCGCACCTGTTTCTTGTCCCGGCGGAAGGTCCAGCCGCCAAGCTCCAGGTTTTCCTCCACGGTCATGTCCTTGAACACGCCCGGCTGCTGCGGGATGTAGGCCAGGCCCTTGAGGATGCGGTTGTAGGTCGGCACCTCGACGATGTTTTCGCCCTCCAGCAGGATTTCGCCGGCGTTGGGGCGCAGGAATCCGAACACGGCCTTGAGCGCCGTTGACTTGCCGACCCCGTTGGCGCCCAGGATCGCGGTGATCTGATTCTTACGGGCCTTGATGTTGAGGTCCTGAAGGATGTTCAAGTCCTTGTAGTAGCCGACATCGAGGCCGCGGATGTCCAGGACCGTGGGAATATCGTCTATGGCTTCGCTCGGGCCGTTTCCGGTCGCTTCGCTCGGGCCGTTTCCGGTCGCTTCGCTCATGGTTCCCTCCGGCTGCCGCCGTTGCCGGGCTCAGTATCGCTCTTGGGACTCTCGTCGTCCTCGTCCACGCCCAGGTAGGCTTCGATCACCACCGGGTCGCGGCGCACCACGTCGGGGACGCCGTCGGCGATAAGGTCGCCGTAATTCAGCACCAGCAAACGCCGGCACAGGGTGAAGATCGAATCCATTTGATGCGAGATCAGGATGATCGCCTTACCCGCATCGTTGACCCGGTTTATGTAGGCGTAGATCACCTCCATGAGCTTGGGATGCACGCCGGCGAAGGGCTCGTCCAGAATAATGACCTCCGGGTCGAGCATGAGCAGGCGGCCAAGCTCCAGCAGCTTCTGCTGGCCGCCGGAC
>JAJFGL010000028.1 GCA_021776135.1 Kiloniellaceae bacterium | reverse complement strand
GGATGTGTAGTTCCGTAGCGTGATTCGAAGGCGACCTGATTTTTAACAATCAAGGCGTAAGCCCCGGGTGTCAAGACACCGGCGGCGAACGTGAAATCGATGCCGTCGGTCATCGCGAAGCCGGTGAGGTCTATCGGAGCCGGTCCGATGTTGGTTAGTTCGAGGAACTCGAAGTCGTCGTCGTCAAACGTTGCGGTGGGATCATCGGCTGGGTGGTAGTTCAGCTCGCTGATGCGTACGGGAATTTCCAAAGCGAAGGTCGCTTCGTTCAGCGCACTCCACGAGGTTCCGTCGAGTACACGGGCCTTGACGACCGCACCGTCGTTGAGCGTAACCGGACCGGTGTAGTCCAGAGCAGAGCCCGAGATCCCGCCGCCGGCCAGGCGTGGGTCGTTGCCGTCGGTGGTGTAGAGCCTCACACCTGCCGGTGCGGTCATCTCAAGCGAGAACCCAGGAAAAATCTGACCACCGTGCTGGTTAAACGCCGGTGCGACCACCTCAGGGTAAAGCCCGGCATCGCGGAACTGCTCGAGAGCAACGTTGCTACGCTGCGGGAAGTAGGCCAACCGCAGCCATTCCTTTTGCAGCACCCAGTCGTCGTCGCGTGTGTAGAAGGTCCCCTTGCGGGTGTCGCCCCAGCGCGCCGACTCACCAACCACCGCGCGATCAATCTCTGCAGCTCGGTTCTCGAACCGAGCGACCGATTGGGCACCGGTCAACGCACCGTCATTGAAAAAGTGTCGGTGAACGTGATCGCCGAACAAAACCCGAAACTCTTCGGTGTGGCGCATCGCCGCATAGAAAGCCGAAGGCCGGTTGGTGTTGTCGATCCCCACTCGGTTCGAGTTCACCGAACTCATGCTTATCTCCGCGTCCCAGACAAAGAAGCGGAACTTCTCACCGGGCGCGCGCTTGCGCGAGGCGTAGAAGTTGTTTACATCCCAATCGTTGGTCGCGGCGTGGAGGTTGACGATGAAGTAGTCGATCAAGTTGTCGACGTCGACGTACTCGAGCAGGTCGGCGTAAGCCGCCGGTGCCGACACGCCTGCTTGCGCAATTGCGTGTGCTTGGTCCCAGGCCACACGGTCGCCGTTCACGATTTCGAGTCCTTGCTTGAGGACGTCCCAATCCTCGGGCAAGCCGCCGAAATAGGACGCCATGAAGTCTTCGTCCGGTTTTTCGTGCGCGTTGTACATGCCCCAGTAAAGCCCGTTAATGTAAACGTGAACGAAGCGGCCATGCGGAGTCACCTGTCCCATTGCGATGTGCGAGTCACGTATCCATTGATCGCGTAGATAGGTGGTGCGGTTTGCGCCAAAGCTCCATGACTCTTGGTGGCCGGCACGCAAACGGATCTTGTTGAAGCTGCCGACGGTCGTGTCTTCAAACAACGGGAAGGTCAGCACCGGAGGGCCGTAGATCGATTTGAACGCAAGGCGCATCGATTTTTTCTTGTTCAAGGTGCGGCTCACATCGCCTTGGATGCGCGTGCCGCAGTTGACCTGGAAACCGGGACTACCGTCGGGAAAGATCAGCTCGGTCGAGATCGCCCGTTCCCATTCAATACCGCGTTTGCCTGGGTGAGAGTAGATACCGGTGGTATCATCGAAATACGCATCCATCGTCCCGACCAGCGAAACGGTTGGGATCGACTTCAAATCGTCCTTGATCGTAGCAGCGTAAACCGGATCGTTAACGACATCGGGGTCCATGTCGTAGTTGCCGGGCCAGGTATCCGGTAAGCCGACAGAATCCTGAACGATTACATCATCGAGATATATGTAGGTATGGGTAACCGACACGGTCGGCTGCAAGTCTGCCGCGTACCCACGAGCGCGAAGCGCAGTTGTCGTCGTGATCGGTACAGGTCCTGTATACAAGGTGCCCGTCGTGTCGGTTGGATCGCTGCCGTCGGTTGAGTAGTAGATCGATGCGAGAGGTGTCGCAGTGGCAATCGAAACGTCGATCGGCGCGTCATAAAAACCGCGTTCGAAATCAAAAGAGAGGTCTTGAACCACGCCGCAGCTCGGGTTCTCGTCGTTGACGGCGCCTGGTGTCGGGTTGATGAAGCAGCGCTCCTCTGCGAGGTCGACGGTGAGTCCGTAAGAAATGTCGGTCGTCTGCGGCGGGTAGGCGGGTTCGAACTCCCGTTCAATCGTCACGCCGTCGGGACGCACGAGCGCTAGGTACTCGCCTCCGCTCGAGAGCTTGAAGTTCGTATGCAAAGGGTTGGCGGGATCGACGCGGTTTTTGTCCGATGCCCACACGACCATGTAGCCGCCCGCAGCCAACGAAACCGAGGGTAGCTGCCACTTAGTCAGCACCGTCTCGTTGTCGGTCAGATACCAACCGCCCAGATCGACCGGAGCGACCTCGGGGTTGTGGATCTCGATCCAGTCACTGAAGTCACCGTCTTCATCGGCGATGGTGACGTCGTTGCTGGCCATGAACTCGGTCAGGAACACGTCGGCGCTCACAGCCGAAGGTGCAAGCAACACCAACAGGCCGAGACAAAGCGAATGTAAACGCGGCATACGAACCTCCCCGTTCTTCAGGCGCCCGGCGCCAAGCGGCAGCCGACCCCGCGAACCTTACCAAACAGGGGGCAAAGCGGTCAATGAATCCAGAGGCGTAATGTGTTGCGCACCTCGTCAGACGGTGTTGTCACGTTAATACCAGTTGCGTACAGCTCTGCCGTCGTACTGTGGACCGGTCGTGGAATTCTAGGTGCACGTCACGTCCGTCCAAGTTGCGAAAGCTCGCTGCATCAAGATCCGTATCTCAAGGAACGTTCGCGCTGATCTTGATTCATGCACCAACGCCCCTCGTGGGCAAAACCGGGGACGATGGTTCATTGAACTACCCGTAGACAGATTGTCTAAACTGGTTCTCCTGAGTGGCGTTGCCGTAACTCAGAATCCACGGTGAGACTTCGCCTTCGGTCCAGACCTGACACTTGTCGAGTATCCAGGCAGCCTGTCCGATCGGTGAATCGACGAGTCCTTAGCCAAGCGTTTGCGGACGGTCGCCTGCTGTTTCGCATAACCGATGTCTTCGAGTCTTAGGAACTACCGACCTGGGTAGGACTCTGTACTTGCGGGTAGTGGTGGATGCGTGGAGCTGGACAGTAGTGAACCTTATAAGAACATGGTCAATCAGGGTGGCAGTGGCGTTTTACCCACTTGGGTGCTTGTCAGCCTCCGGCCGGAGGTCTACTTATATTCCGCATTAGTAATCTGTGACCTGCGCCACTTCTCTCGATCATATCCGTAGACGTACCCGCTGACGCCAGCACAAGGAGCTTCGTTTTACTATGTTTGCAACTCGGGTAGTCCTTCTTGCTGCAACCGCGTTCTTGTTCTTCACCCCACCCACGGTGGTTTATGGCGCGGCGTGCTGTCAGCCCAGCGGCGCGTGCGAGGACGACCCCGGCGCTTGCGGCGGCACCTCTTTCGCCGATCGCATCTGTTCCGACGTACAGGCCTGCCACCTGCCCAACAACACTTGCACAGAGCTCGACCCGGTCTGCTGCGCGGATCAAGGCGGAGTTCCGTTGCTGGTGGCCCGTTGCTCAGACTTCTCCGGCTGTTGCGGCGCCACGAGTTGCACCACTGTTCCTGCCGATACCTGTCTCGGGCAGGGCGATACTCCCATCATCGGCCGGTGCACAAACACAGCCGTCCCCTGCTGTGACCCGGACGGCACTTGTAGTGCACTCGATCCCGCTTGCTGCCAGGCAGGTGGAGGAACTCCGGTATCGAACTCGAATAACGGAGCGACCAGTTGTGATCTCATAACCTGCTGCCTGCCTGATGGGACCTCGACCACCACCGGAACCGTGTGCGACTGCCGCGCCGCCGGAGGTCAAACCACGCCCGGACCCGCGTCGTGTTGTGGCCCCAGCGCCATACTCGATCCGACTCCGTTCAAGCCGACAAACTTCAACGAAAACGTTCAGCAGCTCTGTGCTTCATTCCCCGGTTTCCCGTTGTCACCTAGTCTGAGGCCACCGCCCAACCCCGTCGGTGGTACCACCCCCCGTTACGACGAGCCCTACGCCGCGAGGCTCGAGGAGTTTCTGCGTGAGACTCATTACAGAAGTTTAGGCTGGCTCCGCGATGCGTTTATCCGCGAGACCGGCCCTTATGCCGGTGAGTTTCCGATCAAGTCCAAACCGGACCA
>JAJFGL010000027.1 GCA_021776135.1 Kiloniellaceae bacterium | reverse complement strand
ACGGTGTTGCTGGGGCCTCCGGGTTTCGCGGTCGGCGCCGCCAGCGTGCCCGCTTCGGGGGCCAGCGCCCAGGTGCCGGCGACGAGGATCAGTTCGACCAGCAGGATCAATCCGATCAGCCCGCCGATCGGCAGGTACTGCAGCACGCCTTCGCGCAGACGGATGAAGTCGATATCGAGCATCATGACGACGAACAGGAAAAGCACCGCGACCGCGCCGACATAGACGATGACCAGCACCATCGCCAGGAACTCCGCCCCCATCAGCACGAACAGCCCGGCCGAATTGAAGAAGGCGAGGATCAGGAACAGCACCGAATGCACGGGATTGCGCGCCGCCACCACCATCACCCCCGAGGCGATCAGGATCGCGGCAAACAGATAGAAGGCGAGCGCCTGGACGATCACGCGGCCTCCCCTGCCAATATTCCGGCTATGTATTTGTTATTAAACGGTTTCAGAACAATTCCCCGAACGCCCCGAAGGGCTTGTCTGGTTTTAGCGATACGGCGCGTCCGCCGCAAGATTGGCGGCGATTTCAGCTTCCCAACGATCCCCGTTACCGAGCAGTCTGGCCTTGTCGTACATCAATTCCTCGCGCGTCTCGGTGGCGAACTCGAAATTCGGCCCCTCGACGATGGCATCGACCGGGCACGCCTCCTGGCACAGTCCGCAATAGATGCACTTGGTCATGTCGATGTCGTAGCGCGTCGTCCGCCGGCTGCCGTCGTCGCGCGGCTCGGCCTCGATGGTGATCGCCTGGGCCGGACAGATCGCTTCGCACAGCTTGCAGGCGATACAGCGTTCCTCGCCGTTGGGATAACGGCGCAAGGCATGTTCGCCGCGAAAGCGCGGGGATAGCGGCCCCTTTTCGTAAGGGTAATTGAGGGTCACTTTGCGCTTGAAGAAATAGCGCAGGGTCAGGGCCATGCCCCCAACGATCTCGCCCAGCCAAAACCCGTAGGCGCCGCGTTCCAGTAATGCCATGGCCCCTAGCCCTCCGCCTTGTCTGTGCGCGATGCCGTCATGTGCCCGGCACCAGATCGAAGGCGATCAAGAAGCCCGCCGTGGCTACGACCCAGAACAGCGACAGGGGCAGGAACACCTTCCACCCCAGGCGCATAAGCTGATCGTAGCGGTAGCGCGGGAAGGTCGCCCGGGCCCACAAGAAAAAGAACAGAACGAAGGCCACCTTGCCGGCGAACCAGACCGGGCCCGGTATCCAGGTGAAAGGCGCGAAGTCGAACAGCGGCAGCCAGCCGCCCAGGAACAGGATGGTGGTTATCCCGCTCATCAGGATCATGTTGGCGTATTCGCCCAGGAAAAACAGGGCGAAGGGAAAGGCCGAGTATTCCAGGAAGAACCCGGCCACCAATTCCGATTCGCCTTCCGGCAGATCGAAGGGCGAGCGGTTGGTCTCCGCCAAAACCGAAATGAAAAACACGATGAACATGGGAAACAGCGGCAACCAGTACCAGGAGAACATCCCGTAATCGCCCTGTTGGGACAGCACGATTTCGCTAAGGTTCAGGGAACCGGCGCACAGCAGCACGGTAATGATGACAAAACCCATGGAGACTTCGTAGGACACCATCTGCGCCGCCGAGCGCAAGGCCCCCAGGAAGGGATACTTCGAATTGGAGGCCCAGCCCGCCATGAGGACGCCGTACACCCCTAGCGACGAGATCGCGAAGAGATACAAAATACCGACGTTAATATCGGACAACACCAAACCGGCGCCGAAGGGAATCACGGCCCAGCCGATCAAGGCCAGGGTGAAGATCAACATGGGCGCCAAAATGAAAATCACGCGGTTCGCGCCGGCCGGCACGATGGTTTCCTTGAACAGCAGCTTGACCGCGTCGGCGATGGGTTGCAGCAGGCCGAAGGGGCCAACCACGTTGGGACCCTTGCGCAGTTGCATGGCGCCGATGACCTTGCGCTCGGCGTAAGTCAGATAGGCGACCGAGAGCAGCAAGGGCACCGTGATCGCCAAAATTTGCCCGACGATAATAACGCCCGGCAGGGCGTAGCCTTCCCAAAACTCGATCATCCAGGGCTCAACCATGGGTGCCGGTCGCCTGTGCTTGCGGGCCGAGGCCCAGTTCCGCGCTGCACTTGGCCATGGTTTCCGAAGACCGGCTGATGGGATCGGTCATGTAGTAATTCCCAACCGTTTCGCCGAAGGGAGCGGCATCGCCCTTACCGGCCGCGCCGAACGCGCCCCAGGCCGCCGGGGTGCGTGTATCGAGAGCCGCGAAAACCGGATTGACCGCAACCAAACGCTGACGCAATTCGCCGAGATTATCGTAAGGCAAGGGCGTCCCGGTAACTTCCGACAGCGCCCGCAGGATGGTCCAATCCTCCCGCGCCTCGCCGGGCGGGAAGGCGGCCAGGCGGCCAAGCTGCACCCGGCCTTCGGTGTTGGTGTAGGTGCCGTTCTTTTCGGTATAGGCGGCCCCCGGCAAGATGACATCGGCGCGGTGGGCGCCGGCGTCGCCGTGGTGGCCCTGGTAGATGACGAAGGCCTTATCGCCCAGGCGGCTCATGTCGATCTCGTCGGCGCCGAGAAGATACAGAACCTCGATATCGCCCTTGGCGGCGCCGTCCAGAATACCGACCGTATCGCGCCCGCCCGGCCCCGGCACAAAACCGAGATCGAGTCCGGCGACCCGCGCCGCCGCCGTGTGCAGCACGTTGAAGCCGTTCCAGCCCTCGCGCACCATCTTGAATTTCTCGGCTACTTGACGCGCCAAGGCCAGCACCGCCGCCCCATCGGCGCGGGTCAACCCGGCCATGCCAAGCACGATCATGGGCCGCTCGGCGGCGCTCAAAATCTTCGCGAAATCGCCCTTGCCCGCCGCCAGTTCGGCCAGGTCTTGCGGTCCCGTCCCAAGCTGCGCGACCGGATAGCTCAGATCCTTCGGAACGCCGATGGCGCCGACTTTCAGGCCGCCCAGGAGGAAGCGCTTGCGGATCCGCGCGTTGATCAAGGGCGCTTCCCAACGCGGGTTGGTGGCCACCAGCAGGATCGCGTCGGCTTCCTCTATCCCGGCGATGCCGGTGTTGAAGAGGTAGCCCGCCCTTTGGCTGGGATCCAACTTGGCCCCGTCCTGACGGCAATCCAGATTCGGCGACTTAAGACCAGCCATCAAGTCCTTGAGCGCCAACATGGATTCAGCATCGCACTGGTCGCCGGCCAAGGCCGCTATTTTATCGCCGGACAGGCCATCCAGGCGTGCACGGGTAGCGCCGAAGGCCTCGTCCCAGGACGCCTCTTGCAGCTTGCCGCCGCGGCGCAAATAGGGCCGGTCGAGACGCTGACGGCTCAAGCCGTCGCAGGCATAGCGGGACTTGTCCGCCAGCCAGTCTTCGTTCACGTCCTCGTGCAGGCGCGGCAGGACGCGCATGACCTCGCGCCCGCGGGTGTCGACGCGGATGTTGGCGCCGACCGCGTCCAGAACATCCACGGAATAGGTCTTGCGCAATTCCCACGGCCGGGCGGTGAAGGCATAGGGCCGCGAGGTCAAGGCGCCGACCGGGCAGACATCGACCAGATTGCCCGAAAGCTCGGAATTTACCGCGTGCTCCAGGGTGCTGATTTCCAGATGCTCGCCCCGGCCAAGGGCGCCGATTTCCTCGACCCCCGCAATCTCGGTGGCGAAGCGCACGCAACGGGTGCAGTGAATACAGCGGGTCATGATCGTCTTGATCAGGGGCCCCATGTATTTTTCCTTCACCGCGCGCTTGTTCTCCTCGAAGCGGCTGCGGTCGAAGCCGTAGGCCATGGCCTGATCTTGCAAATCGCACTCTCCGCCTTGATCGCAGATCGGGCAATCCAGCGGGTGATTGATAAGCAGGAACTCCATCACCCCCTTGCGGGCCTTTTTCACCAGGGGCGTATCGGTGCGGATCACCATGCCCTCCCCGGCCGGCATGGCGCAGGACGCCACCGGCTTAGGCGAGCGTTCCATCTCCACCAGGCACATGCGGCAATTGCCGGCCACCGACAGGCGCTCGTGATAACAGAAGCGCGGAATCTCGACCCCGGCCTGCTCACAGGCCTGCAAGACGGTCATGCCGTTCTCGACCACAATCTCCTGGCCGTCGATGGTGAGCTTTGGCATGGCCCTTCCTCTTATTCCGCAGCCACTTGACCGCGTTTCTTCGCGTCAAGTATCCGCTTTTCAACTTCCGGCCTGAAATGCCGGATCAAGCCCTGAATGGGCCAGGCCGCGGCATCGCCAAGGGCGCAGATGGTGTGCCCCTCGACCTCGTAGGTAACCTCGAGCAGGGCATCGATATCTTCGATATTGGCGTCGCCGCGCACCAGGCGCTCCATGACCCGCCACATCCAGCCGGTGCCTTCGCGGCATGGGGTACACTGACCGCAGCTTTCATGCATGTAGAAATGCGACAGATTGGCGATCGCGGCCACGATATCCGTGGACTTGTCCATGACGATGACCGCCGCCGTGCCGAGGCCCGACTTCACTTCGCGCAGGGAATCGAAATCCATCAGCACGGAGCCGCAGGTCGGCCGGGGCAGGCAGGGCACCGACGACCCGCCCGGAATGACCGCGAGCAGGTTGTCCCAGCCGCCGCGCACCCCGCCCGCGTGTTTCTCGATCAGCTCGCGCATGGGGATGCCCATGACTTCTTCCACGTTGCACGGTGTCTCGACGTGGCCGGAGATGCTGAAAATCTTGGTGCCGGTGTTGTTGGGGCGGCCCAGGGCGGCCCACCAATCGGCGCCCCGGCGCAGTATTTCCGGCGACACGGCGATGGTCTCGACATTGGTGACCGTGGTCGGGCAGCCGTACAAGCCCATGGCGGCCGGGAACGGGGGCTTGAGGCGCGGTTGGCCTTTCTTGCCCTCCATGCTTTCCAGCAAGGCGGTTTCCTCGCCGCAGATATAGGCCCCGGCGCCGCGATGCACGTGGATATGGTAGGGCCAGCCCGAACCGCAGGCATCTTTGCCCAGCAGTCCGGCCTCGTTAGCCTGCTCGATGGCCGCTTCCAGGCGCTGGGATTCCAGAACGTATTCGCCCCGGATGTAGATGTAGCAAGCCTCGGCGCCCATGGCGAAGCCGGCCACCAGGCAGCCTTCTAGCAAGCGGTGGGGATCGTTACGCAGGATTTCCCGGTCCTTGCAACTGCCCGGTTCGGACTCGTCGGCGTTGACCACCAGGTAATGGGGCCTGCCGTCGTTTTCCTTGGGCATGAAGGACCACTTGAGGCCGGCCGGAAAGCCGGCGCCGCCGCGCCCGCGCAACTGTGAATCCTTGATCTGCTGAACGATGCCGTCGCGGCCCAGCTCCAGCAGCTTCTTGGTGCCGTCCCAGACGCCGCGTTGACGCGCGCCCTTCAAGCCCCAATCGTGGAGGCCGTAGAGGTTGGTGAAGATGCGGTCCTTGTCCTGCAGCATCACGCGCCCTTCCCCGCCGGATCCGGCACGTCCTTGAGAGTCGCCGGCCCGCCCTCGGGCGCCGAGCATGTCCGGCCCGACTGCGGCCCGATGGGCACCTCCTTGCCGGCGCGCAAATCGTCGATGATCTCGCACAAGCGTTCGGGCGTCAGATCCTCGTAATAGTCGTCGTTGATCTGCACCATGGGGGCGTTGGCGCAGGCGCCCAGGCATTCGACCTCCATGATGCTGAACTCACCGTCGCCGGTCACTTCCTTGAAACCGACGCCAAGTTTCTCCTGGCACGCGCGGGTCAACTCCGCCGCGCCGCGCAGCCAGCACGGCGTGGTCCGGCACACCTGGATCAAGTGCTTACCGGCGGGCTTGAGGTTGAACATGGTGTAGAAGGTCGAAACCTCATGAACCCGGATCGGCGCCATGTCGAGCACCTCGGCCACATGTTCGACTGCCGCCGGCGATACCCAGCCGCCGTTCTGGGCCTGGGCCAGATACAACAGCGAAATGACCGCGCTGGCCTGCCGCCCTTCGGGGTAGCGCGCGATAAAAGCTTTGGCCTTGATCGCGTTCTCGGGCGTGAAGGAAAATTCCTTGGCGGGATCGCGGCGGTAGCTGGTGATTTTCATCGGTCGACCTCGCCGAACACAATATCCATGGACCCCAGAATGGCGACGCTATCGGCCAGCATGTGGCCCCGGCACATGTGATCCATGGCCGCCAAGTGGGCAAAGCCCGGCGCCCGGATCTTACATTTGTAAGGCCGGTTGCCACCGTCAGAAACCAGGAACACACCGAATTCGCCCTTGGGCGCCTCGATCACCGTGTAGGTCTCGCCGGGGGGCACATGATAGCCCTCGGTATAGAGCTTGAAGTGGTGGATCAAGGCTTCCATGGATTGCTTCATCTGGCTGCGCTTGGGCGGGGTGACCTTGTTATTTTCAACCGCGACCGGGCCGGTGGGCATTTTCTCGATACATTGGCGTATGAGACTAATGCTCTGGCGCATCTCTTCGACCCGGACCAGGTAGCGGTCGAAGCAATCGCCTTTCTTACCCACCGGAATATCGAATTCCAAATCCTCGTAGCATTCATAGGGCTGCGACTTGCGCAAATCCCAGGGCACGCCGGAGCCGCGCAACATGGCGCCGCTAAAGCCCCAGTCCATGGCTTCCCGGCGGCTGACCGTGCCGATATCCACGGTCCGCTGGCGGAAAATCCGGTTGTTGGTCAGCAAGCCTTCGAAGTCTTCGATGTGCTGGGGAAAGGTGTCGCAAAAACGGCCGATATCGTCGAGCAAACCGGCCGGCAAATCCTGATGCACGCCGCCGGGACGGAAATAAGCCGCGTGAAGCCGGGCGCCGGACGCGCGCTCGTAAAACTCCATCATCTTTTCTCGTTCCTCGAAACCCCAAAGCAAGGGGGTCATGGCGCCGACATCGATCGCGAAAGTGGTGATATTCAGGATGTGGTTCAGGATGCGCCCGATCTCGCTATAGAGAACGCGGATGTACTGGGCCCGCGGCGGCACCTCGATGCCCAGGAGTTTCTCCACCGCCAAGGCGAAGGCGTGTTCCTGGTTCATGGGCGCGACATAATCCAGGCGGTCGAAATACGGCACCGCCTGCAAATAGGTTTTGTATTCGATGAGCTTTTCGGTGCCGCGATGCAGCAGGCCGATGTGCGGATCGGCGCGTTCGATTATTTCTCCGTCCAATTCCATGACCAGACGCAAGACCCCGTGCGCGGCGGGATGCTGCGGCCCGAAGTTGAGGGTAAGCGGCTTGCTTTCCATCCCGGCCATCTAGGTAGCACCCTCGCCGTCTTCCGCCTTGCCCTCTTCCGGCTTTTCGCTCTCCGGCATATGCAACATGCCTTCCCAGGGGCTGACGAAATCGAACTGGCGGAATTCCTGGGTTAACTTCACCGGCTCGTGAACCACGCGCTTTAGATCCTCGTCGTAGCGGACCTCGACATAGCCGGTCAGCGGAAAGTCCTTGCGCAGGGGATGCCCGTCGAAGCCGTAGTCGGTCAAGATGCGGCGCAGGTCGGGATGGCCGGTGAACATCACGCCGTACATGTCCCACACTTCGCGTTCGTACCATATGGCCGAGGAGAACACGGACGCGGCGCTGGCCACCGGCGCCGCTTCGTCGCAGGAAACCTTGACCCGGATACGATGGTTCTGGGTGAGCGACAGCAGGTTGTAAACCAGATCGAAACGCTCTTCGCGTTCCGGATAATCGACCGCGGTCACGTCCATGAGTTGCTTGAACTGGCAATTCTGATCGTCGCGCAGATAGGTCAGGACTTTGACGATAGACTCGCGGCTGACCCGCAGCACCAGCTCCCCGCCCTGAACATGGGCGCCGGCCGAGGCGTCCGCCAAGGCAAGGCTGATGTATTCGCCCAGATCCCTCAGGGCTTCGATCATCGGTTCCGTATGCTGAGAACCCGTCATCAGCGCGCGATGCCGCCTTCGCGTCTTATCTTCTTCTGCAATTGCAGGATTCCGTACAACAGCGCCTCGGCGGTCGGCGGGCACCCGGGCACATAGATATCGACCGGCACGATGCGGTCGCAGCCGCGCACCACGGCGTAGGAATAATGATAGTAGCCGCCGCCGTTGGCGCAGGACCCCATGGAGATGACCCAACGCGGCTCCGCCATCTGGTCGTAAACCTTGCGCAGGGCGGGCGCCATCTTATTGGTCAAGGTGCCGGCGACGATCATCACGTCCGATTGGCGCGGGCTGGGCCGGAACACGACCCCGAAACGGTCCATGTCGTAGCGGCTGCAGGCGGTGTGCATCATTTCGACGGCGCAGCAGGCCAGACCGAAGGTCATGGGCCAGAGGGAGCCGGCCTGGGCCCAGGCCGCCAGCTTGTCCATCTGCGCGACAATGAAGCCCTTGTCTTGAAGCTCCTCGCCCGCGCGCCTGAGGATAACGTCCTGGGCCGCCCCCGGCGGCACCGGCGCCCCGTCCAGGCTTTGGCCTATTCCCATTCCAAGGCTCCCTTTTTCCACTCGTAAACGAAGCCGACGGTCAAGATGAGCAAAAACACGACCATGGACCAAAACCCGAGCAATCCGATATCGCCCAGGGATACGGCCCAGGGAAAAAGGAACGCCACTTCCAAGTCGAAGATGATGAAAAGAATGGCGACCAGATAGAAGCGGACATCGAACTTGCTGCGTGCGTCGTCGAAAGCCTCGAATCCGCATTCGTAGGCCGAGACTTTTTCCGAATCCGGCCGCTGGCGCGCGATCATGTAGGAAGCCATGACCATCATGGTGGACAAGGCCATGGCGATGCCAAGAAACATCAAGATCGGCAGGTATTCGGCTAGGAGTTGCGCCATTGCTGTCCCATTTGCCCCCCGGTTTCCGGTCCGTGCCGCGCCGTTTCGCCGGTCTCCATGGCCATGACCGGCCCGTCAACCAACGGCGGGAAAATGGCGGGAGTGACGGGACTCGAACCCGCGGCCTCCGGCGTGACAGGCCGGCGCTCTAACCAACTGAGCTACACCCCCAAGAACGCCCCGAAAGTGCCGAGAATCCTTCATACAGGGCCCGCCGTCATGTACTCCAGGGCCCTGGGAGTGTCAAGCAGCCTAGGGCCTGATTAGAGGCCACGCCAGCTTGTCATGGATCAATGCGGGCCAGGCATTTCAAGCGTAGGAGAATAAGAGGCACACCATGGCGTTAAATGCCTGGCCATGAAGGAGAAAGAGAAATGCTCCGCAAAATTATCCCCGATGTGATACTCGGGCAGCAGGTGGTCGCCCTAGAAGGCCGGACCACCGCGCGGCAGGCGGCGAAACTCATGCGTAAGCATAATGTCGGGGCCGTGTTGATTATCGAGGATGAGGCCTTGATAGGCATCCTCACGGTAAACGACATGACCTACCGCGTGATGGCCGCCGGGTTGGACCCGGACACGACTTCCCTGGCGGAAGTCATGACCCCCGGCCCGGACACGGTCAATCGCGATACCACGGCCATCGCCGCCCTGCGCCTCATGCAAGACGGCGACTATCGTCATTTACCGGTGGTGGACGGTGGGCGTGTCGTGGGCCTGGTATCGCGCCGCGATTTCCATGGCGGCGAGAAAGCAAGGCTGGACGACGAAACCGCCCTGTGGGAACGCATCGCCTAGGGCCGGTGGACAATAAGGCTGCCGCCGAGGCGGGATCCAAAGTGTCAACAGGCCCTAGAACGCTGAGTTTATTCGATTTTGGTGGGCGATGACGGGGTCGAACCGCCGACCTTCTCGGTGTAAACGAGACGCTCTACCAACTGAGCTAATCGCCCCCTGCCGGGCGGCAAAACAATCTGCCAGGCGGCAATAAAAACCGGCCGCCACGCAAGAATCGCGGGCGGCCGGTTCGTATCTCTCTAGCAGGAACGGTCCTATCTGCCGTTGACCAAATCCTTCAGGCCCTTGCCGGCCTTGAACTTCGGCTGCTTGGATGCCGGGATCTGAATTTTCTCGCCGGTACGCGGATTGCGCCCTTCCGATGCCCGGCGCAGGCTGACGGAAAACGTTCCGAAGCCGACGAGCCGAACCTCGCCACCGCCGCTGAGCGAATCGGAAATTGCGTCGAAGACACTATCGACCGCGTTCGTGCTGTCCGCCTTCGACAACCCAGTCTTGTCCGCGACGACGCCGATCAATTCGTTCTTGTTCACGATAAAACCCCCTAAAGTGGAAAAAGTAAGGTGCTCTGAAATGCAATCAGACGCACGGAGACAGATAAGCGATTCTTGAAGACGCAGCGAATACTAGATCGGTCAATCCGGCGCAGTCAATCAATGACAACGGAAAAAACGCGGGATTTGCGCGCTATTGGCGGAAAATCGGCCGGACGGCGCCGCCGCCCGGCCAAATCGTCAATGGGTCAGGAGACCGCTGCGTCCTTGGCCCTCCGGGACCTTGGGCGCCACTTCGACTTCCTCGCGTCCTTCGCTCCAGTCTTTTAAAGCGGGCGGCGTAGCCAAGGCGATGTGCAGAACCTCGTCGACCAAACTCACGGGAATGATTTCCATGGCCCGCTTGGCGTTATCGGGAATATCCGCCAGGTCTTTTTCATTCTCCTTGGGAATGATGACGGTCTTGATCCCGGCGCGCAGGGCGGCGAGCAATTTCTCTTTCAAGCCGCCAATGGGCAAGACCCGGCCGCGCAGGGTTACCTCGCCGGTCATGGCCACGTCGCAGCGCACCGGCGTGCCGGTCAAGGTGGATACGATGGCGGTCACCATGGCGATACCGGCGGAAGGCCCGTCCTTGGGCGTCGCGCCTTCGGGCACATGAACATGGATGTCCTTCTTGTCGAGCTGGCTCGGGTCGATTCCGAACTCGACGGCCCGGCTCTTGACGTAGGATTCAGCCGCTTGAATCGATTCCTTCATGACATCGCCAAGCTTGCCGGTCGAGGTGACCTTGCCCTTGCCGGGCACCGTCAGGGACTCGATCGAGAGCAGCTCGCCGCCGACCTCGGTCCAGGCAAGGCCGGTGGCGACGCCGACCAGATCTTCCTGTTCCGTCTCGGCGCGGCTGAAGCGAACGATGCCCGCGTATTTTCGCAAGTTGCGGTTGGTCACGACGACCTTTTCGATTTTCTTGATCGCGATTTCCTTAACCGCCTTGCGCATCAAGCCCGCCAGTTCGCGCTCTAGACTGCGCACCCCCGCTTCACGGGTATAAAGCTGCACCAAGGCGCGCAAGGCCTTATCCGAGATCGACCATTCCTCATCCTTCAGGCCATGCTGTTTCATTAGCTTGCCCATCAGGTGGCGGCGCGCGATCTGAACCTTCTCATCCTCGGTATAGCCGGGGATGCGAATGATCTCCATGCGGTCGAGCAAGGGTTGCGGCATGCGCAAAGTGTTCGCCGTGGTCACGAACATCACGTCCGAAAGGTCGTAGTCAACCTCCAGATAGTGGTCGTTGAAGGTGCCGTTCTGTTCCGGGTCGAGAACCTCAAGCAGGGCCGACGAGGGGTCGCCGCGCCAATCGGCGCCCAGCTTGTCGATCTCGTCGAACAGGAACAGCGGGTTCGAGGTCTTGGCCTTCTTCATGCCCTGGACGACCTTGCCGGGCATGGAGCCGATGTAGGTCCGCCGGTGACCGCGGATCTCGGCCTCGTCGCGGACTCCGCCCAGGCTCATGCGCACGAAATTACGCCCGGTCGCCCGCGCGATCGATTTGCCGAGCGAGGTTTTACCGACGCCGGGGGGGCCGACCAGACATAGAATCGGGCCCTTGACCTTGCCGATGCGCTGCTGCACCGCGAGGTATTCGAGAATCCGTTCCTTGACCTTCTCAAGTCCGTAGTGGTCGGCGTTGAGGATGTCTTCGGCCAGTTGAATGTCTTTCTTGACCTTGCTGCGCTTTTTCCAAGGGATGCCGAGCAGCCAGTCCAGATAATTGCGCACGACCGTGGCTTCGGCCGACATGGGGCTCATGTGGCGAAGCTTCTTCGCCTCGGCCTGGGCCTTTTCGCGCGCTTCCTTGGATAGGCGGGTCTTGACGATCCGCTCATCGAGCTCCGCCAGTTCGTCGCGCCCCTCCTCGCCCTCGCCGAGTTCCTTCTGGATCGCCTTGAGTTGTTCGTTGAGGTAGTACTCGCGCTGAGTTTTTTCCATCTGCCGCTTAACGCGGTTGCGGATGCGCTTTTCGACCTGCAGGACACCGATCTCGGCCTCCATAAAGCCGAACACCTTTTCCAGGCGCGCGGAGATGGTTTCGGCCTCCAGCAGTTCCTGCTTTTCCGGTATCTTGAGAGTCAGGTGCGAGGCGATGGTATCGGCCAGCTTGCTGGGTTCGTCGATCTGATTGATCGACACCAGCACCTCGGGCGGAATCTTCTTGTTCAGCTTGATGTACTGCTCGAACTGATTGATGACGGTGCGCGCCAGGGCCTCGATCTCGCGGTCGTCGCCCACGTTGTCTTCGACAACTGTGGCATAGGCCTGGAAAAAATCCTCGACCTCGGTATAGCGATCGATGCTCGCGCGCTGCTGGCCCTCGACCAAAACCTTGACCGTGCCGTCGGGCAGCTTCAGCAGTTGCAGCACCGTGCCTATGGTGCCGACGGTGAAGATATCCTCGGTCTTGGGATCGTCCTGGGCCGCGCTCTTTTGGGTGACCAGAAGTATCTGCTTGTCGTCCTTCATGACGTCTTCAAGCGCGCGCACGGACTTCTCGCGCCCGACGAAAAGCGGCACGATCATATGGGGAAAGACCACGATGTCGCGTAAGGGAAGGACTGGAAACAAATTACCGCCTGGAATCTCGAGCATATGACCTCTTCATTTATTTGTGACCCGGACCTGGGCCGCGAACCGGCAGTCTGGCGTTTCGTTCTTCGAACCCCCGGCCCTTTAGAAGTCGGGACGGAATCGGGTCAATTCAAGACCGGGGCACCGAAGTAAACCGCTGGAGCTAAGCGCTGCTCGCGTCCTCGCGGCGGTCGGTATAGATTTGCAGCGGCTGGGCCCGGCCCTCGACCACCTCCCGGTTGATGACGATCTCCTCGACCCCGTCCAGGCCAGGCAGCTCGTACATGGATTCCAGGAGTATCGCCTCCATGATCGAACGCAGGCCACGGGCGCCGGTCTTGCGCGCGATCGCCTTTTCGGAAATCGCCTTGAGCGCCTCCTCGCTGAAATCGAGGCTGATATCCTCCATTTCGAACAAGCGCTGGTACTGCTTGACCAGGGCGTTCTTGGGCCGGGTGAGAATTTCGACCAAGGCTTCCTCATCGAGGTCGCCAAGGGTGGCGACCACCGGCAGACGGCCGACGAATTCCGGGATCAAACCGAATTTGAGCAGGTCTTCCGGCTCGACATCCTTCAAGATCTGACCCGCGTTACGATCGTCCGGGCTGATCACATCGGCGCCGAAACCGATCGAGGTGCCCACGCCGCGCAGGGATATAATCTTTTCCAGGCCAGCGAAGGCGCCGCCGCAGATAAACAGGATGTTGGTGGTGTCGACCTGCAGGAACTCCTGCTGCGGGTGCTTGCGCCCGCCCTGGGGGGGGACGGAAGCCACCGTGCCCTCCATGATCTTCAAGAGCGCCTGCTGCACGCCCTCGCCCGAGACGTCGCGGGTGATCGAGGGATTGTCCGACTTGCGGCTGATCTTGTCGACCTCGTCGATATAGACGATGCCGCGTTGCGCGCGCTCGACGTTATAGTCGGCCGACTGCAGAAGCTTCAGGATGATGTTCTCGACATCCTCGCCAACATAGCCGGCTTCGGTCAGGGTCGTGGCGTCCGCCATGGTGAAGGGAACATCCAGAATCCGGGCCAGGGTCTGGGCCAACAGCGTCTTGCCGCAGCCGGTCGGGCCGACCAGGAGTATATTCGACTTCGACAGTTCCACATCCGACGACTTCGCGCTGTGCGCCAAGCGCTTATAGTGGTTATGGACGGCGACCGAGAGAACCCGCTTGGCCTTTTCCTGGCCGATGACATAGTCGTCCAGGACCGAGCAGATATCGTGCGGCGTCGGCACGCCGTCGTTGGACTTTACCAGGGTGGTCCGGTGCTCTTCCCGGATAATGTCCATGCACAGCTCGACGCACTCGTCGCAGATAAAGACCGTCGGCCCCGCAATAAGCTTGCGGACCTCGTGCTGGCTCTTTCCGCAGAACGAGCAGTAGAGAGTGTTTTTCGAATCGTTGCCGCTAGATTTGCTCATAGTCCCAATGCCTCAAACCCCATGTTCGGCATAGTCATGTTAGACGTACGCACCGCCTGCATACAATGTTAAAATCCGCAGCTTCCAGCGCTTTTCCGGCAGTCCGCGGATCGCGACCATTAAGCCCTCGGGTCAGGGGAAAGTGTAGGATATACGCTTCAAATTTCCCTTAACGCCGGAAGATTCGGACTCGATTAACCATATCCGGTGATCTTCCTTACGATTTGGTTAACGAAACGGAAAAAGTCAATCGGCAAAGGGCGATAGGTGTGTTTTTCGCTTGGCGCCGGCGCCACCGGACCGGGATTCGGTGGTTTCTAGTCGCTCTTGGCGTTGTCGTCGACAGGGGGGCGTTTATCCACGATGGTATCGATCAGGCCGAAATCCTTCGCTTCATCCGGGTTCATGAAGCGGTCCCGCTCCATGGCGTCCTCGATGACCGCGATCGTCTGGCCGGTGTGCTCGGCGTATATTTCGTTCAGGCGGCCCCGGGTCTTGATGATTTCCCGGGCGTGGATCTCGATATCCGTGGCCTGGCCCTGGAAACCGCCGGAAGGCTGATGGACCATGATCTTGGCGTTCGGCAGCGCGTAGCGCTTGTCCTTGGCGCCGGCCATGAGCAACAACGAACCGGCCGAGGCCGCCTGACCGATGCAGACGGTCGAAACCTCGGGGCGGATATATTGCATGGTGTCGTAGATGGCCAAGCCGGAGGTCACGACCCCGCCGGGCGAGTTGATGTAAAACGAAATGTCCTTTTTCGGATTCTCGGATTCCAGGTACAGCAACTGCGCGCAGATCAGGCTGGCCACCCCATCGTCGATCCCGCCGGTCAGGAAGATGATGCGCTCCTTGAGTAGACGGGAGAAAATATCGTAGGCGCGCTCGCCGCGGTTGGTCTGCTCGACCACCATGGGCACCAGGGTGTTCATCGCCAAGTCTTTTGCGTCGCTCATGGGATTTCCGTTTTCCTAATTTTTCCGAAGCCTGGGCCACAAGTCCTAAGGTCGGATTAATCCACTGAACCGGCCCCACGGCAATCGAATATGGAAATATCGCTCCCGGCACAAGGTTTGGATCGGCGCGGTTGCGTCCTTCAACAAGTTCAGGATGAGGAAGACCCGTGGGTGGCAGAAAGAAAAGTCCTCATCCTCAGCTTGTCGAAGGACGTAGGAAGCGCCGGCGGGACTGCCAAGACAAAAGCGATTGCCCTGGACCTAGTCCTTCTTTGGCTTGGCGGTTTTCTTGGCCTTGGCGCCGGCCTTCTTGGCCCCCGCCTTGGCCTTGGTATTCTTGGCCCGGCCGGCGCTTTCACCGGCGGCCTCCGCGTCCATTTCCTTACGCAATTCCGCCGGCGTCACCTTGCGCTCCGAAACCATCGCCAGATCGACGATGAAGTCGACGACCTTGTCTTCGTAGATCGGCGCCCGCAAATTGGCCATGGCCTCGGGTGTACGCTGAAAGAAATCGAAGACTTCGCGTTCCTGTCCCGGGTGGCGCTGCGCCTCCTGTAACAAGGCCCGGTTCAGTTCTTCCTGGGTCACTTCGATCTGGTTGCGCTGCCCCACTTCCGAGATCAGCAGACCGAGGCGGACACGGCGCTCGGCGATATCCCGGTATTCGGTCTTTAAGTCCTCTTCGCTCTTGGCGGCATCGTCGGCATCCAGGCGGTCGGCCTTACGGTCTTCCTCGATCTGCTTCCATATTCCGTCGAACTCACTGTCGACCATGGCCAGGGGTACCGGGAAATCGTGCCCCTCCGCCAATTGGTCCAGGAGATGACGCTTCATGCGGCCGCGGCCGAAATCCTTGTATTCGGACGCCAGGCGCTCGCGCACCCGCTGCTTCACGCCGGCCAGGTCTTTTTCGCCCAATTTGACGGCGAAGTCGTCGTTGAGTTCCGCCGGGACCGATTCCAGGACCTCCTTGACGGTCACGGCGAAGATAGCGTCGCGACCGGACAGCTTGTCGTTGGCGTATTGCTCGGGAAAGGTCACCTTGACCTCGCGGCTGTCGCCGGCGCCGGCGCCGATCAACTGTTCCTCGAAACCGGCGATGAAGGTGTTGGAGCCGAGTTCCAGATGGTGATCCTCGCCTTCCATGCCGGGGAAGGCCTCGCCATCGACCGTTCCCTTGAAATCGAGGACCAGGACATCGCCCGGCTTGGCCTCGCGCGGCTTGTCCAGCGGCATGGTGGTTTTGTGGGCCTTGGCCAGGTCAGCGAGGGTTTCCTCGATGGCATTGTCCTCGACATCGATCGCCATGCGTTCCAGTTCGATAGCGGCGAAATCCATGGGCTCGATATCGGGTAAAATCTCCAGCGCCATGGTGTATTCCAGATCCTTGCCCTCGTCGAAGGCGGTGATCTCGATCTTGGGCTGAACCGCCGGGCGCAAGCCGCGTTCGCTCAAGGCCTGGTTGGAGCTGTCATTGACCGCGCCTTCCAAGACCTCGCCCATGACCGACTTGGCGAAGCGTTGCCGCAGCACCTGCATGGGTATCTTACCGGGGCGAAAGCCCGGCACCTTGACCTTGGCGCCCAGTTCTTCCAGCTTTCCGGTCACCTTCTCGTCAATGTCCTTGGCGCTGATGAGAACCTTGTATTCCCGCTTCAGTCCTTCGGTGTGCGTCTCTGTAACTTGCATGACCCGCCCGGCCTTTCTGTCTTGCCCGTTTCAAGGGTATCGGCACTCGCGCCGCGTGTTTTTTGGTGCGGGCGGAGGGACTCGAACCCCCACGGATCGCTCCACTGGCACCTAAAGCCAGCGCGTCTGCCAATTCCGCCACGCCCGCGAATATGGCGGCGCGCCCGTGCTATACCATAGCGGACGCAGGTGCAACAGCTAGCGCGTTTTGCCCAGGGCCAGACACGCCGCCGCGCAGGCGTCGAGGATCGCACCGCCGTCGATTCCATAGGTGCGATACAGATCGGGCAGGTCGCCGGATTGGCCGAAATGCTCGACGCCCAGGGCCTGGACCCGGTGCCCGCGCACCCCGCCCAGCCACGACAGGGCGGCGGGATGGCCGTCCAGAACCGTGACCAGACCGGCGCCGGGGCTCAGGGGCGCCAAGAGCTGCTCGATATGGCTCCGCGCGCCCGCGTTCCCGGCCCGGCGCGCCCGCCCGGCCGCGTGCCAGCCGGCGTTCAAGCGGTCGGCCGAGGTCACGGCCAGAAGCCCGGCGCCGGGAATCTCCCCGGCGATCCCGGCATGGGCGGCCAGGGCCTCGGGCGCGATGGCGCCAGTGTAAACGATCGCCAAGTCAGCCCCCTCGGCCGGTTCGCGCAGCCAATAGCCGCCGGCGATGACGGCGCTTTCCAAGGCCGCCGCCATGGCCCTCGCCGGCTGCGCCAAGGCGCGGGTGGAGAGGCGCAGATAGACCGAGCCGCCGCCGGCATCGCGCAGCCAGCTTACCGGGTCCGGCGCCGGGCCGCTTTCCGCCTCGCCGCCGCGCTGCATGTAGTCGAAGGCCCAGGCCATGATCGCCGCCAATTCGTCGGCGAAGGCCGGTTCGAAGCTGGCCAAACCGTCCTGAGCCATGCCGATCAGCGGAGTCGAGATCGACTGATGCGCCCCGCCCTCCGGGCCTAGAGTAATCCCAGACGGCGTCGCCACGACCATGAAGCGGGCATCCTGATAGCAGGCGTAGTTCAGGGCATCCAGGCCGCGCTGAATGAAGGGATCGTAGAGGGTGCCGACCGGCAGCAGCCGGGCCCCGAACAAGGAATGGGAAAGGCCGAGAGCGCCGAGCAGCAGGAACAGGTTGTTCTCGGCGATGCCCAGTTCGATATGCTGGCCGTCAGGGGACATGGCCCAGCGCTGGGCCGAGATGACCTTTTGCTCCTTGAACACGTCGGCGCGCCGGTGGCGGTCGAAGATACCCCGGCGATTAACCCAACCGCCCAGGTTGGTCGAGACGGTCACGTCCGGAGAGGCGGTCACGATACGCTCGGCCAGGGCCCCGCCATCGCGGGCCAGCTCGCCCATGATCCGCCCGAAAGCCTCCTGGGTCGCCATGACCTCAGCCTTGGGTCGCGGGAAATCGCGCGGGACCGCGACCGGCGGCGCCTGGGTGCGGCGCACCGCCTGGGCGGCGAAGGGCACTTTATCGAGAAAGCCTTGAAGCCGGTCCGGCGGCAGATCCAGGCCGGCGAAGCGGTCCCATTCGGCGCCCTGGGGAATATTGTTGAGGCGCTGGAACTCAGCCATCTGGTCCGGGTTCATCAGGCCGGCGTGATTGTCCTTGTGGCCGGCGAAAGGCAGGCCCAGGCCCTTGATGGTGTAGGCGATGAAGCAGACCGGCCGGTCGTCCTGGACACCGTGAAACGCATCCAGCACGGAAACCAAATCGTGCCCGGCCAGGTTGGTCATCAGGGCCGCCAAGGCCTGGTCGCCGTAATCGCCGAGCAAACCTCGCACACCGGCGGCATCGCCGATATCGGCCAGCAGTTGCCGGCGCCAAGCCTTTCCGCCCTGGAACACCAGGGCCGAGAACAGGGAATTCGGGCAATCGTCGATCCACTGGCGCAAGGCGCCGCCGCCCGGTTCCTCGAACGCCGCCTGCAAACGCTCGCCGTACTTCAAGGTCACGACCCGCCAGCCCAGGTTCGAGAACATCTCGTCGATGCGCCCGAACAGGCGGTCGGTAATCACCGCATCCAGGCTTTGCCGGTTGTAGTCGATCACCCACCAGACGTTGCGGATGTCGTGTTTCCAGCCCTCGAACAGGGCCTCGTAGACGTTGCCCTCGTCCAGTTCGGCGTCGCCGACCAGGGCGACCATGCGCCCCGCCGGCAGGTCCTCCGGCGCCCAGCCCTTCAGGCGCACATAGTCCTGGGCCAGGGCCGCGAAACTGGTCATGGCGACCCCCATGCCGACCGAGCCGGTGGAAAAATCCACGTCGTCCAGATCCTTGGTCCGGGAGGGATAGGACTGCGCCCCGCCGAGGGAGCGGAACAGCTCCAGATTTTCGCGGCTTTGCTGGCCCAGGAGGTATTGGATGGCGTGAAAGACCGGGCTGGCGTGGGGTTTGACCGCGACCCGGTCCTGGGGCCGCAGCACGTCCAGGTACAGGGCCGTCATCAAGGTCGCCATGGAGGCGCTGGAGGCCTGGTGGCCGCCGACTTTCAGGCCGTCGCGGCTGGGCCGGACATGATTGGCGTTATGGACGATCCAGGACGCGAGCCATAGGATCTTCCGCTCCAGCGCCCGCAGACAAGCCAGATGCGCCGGATCGGCCGACCGCGCGCGGTCTTGCCGCCTGGACGATGATGTCGTCATGGTTTCGACTCTCCTCGAAATCGACCGCATGATCGCCAAGAAACGAAGCGCGCTCAAGCCCGGTGACGCCGCCCGCCGAAGACCCGCCTGGAACCCCATTAGGGTTCCGGGTAAGCTTCCCGCCCGCCGCTAAAATCGCCGCGCTTGTAGGAGAATGGAAAATGCGGGAACGCGAAATCGCCATCCAGACCGCGGATGGGACCATGGACACCTTTATCTGCCATCCGGAAGAAGACGGTCCCTTCCCGGTCGTCGTCATGTATATGGACGCCCCCGGCATACGCGAGGAATTGCGGGACATGGCCCGGCGCATCGGCACCGTGGGCTACTTCGTCTTGCTGCCCAATCTGTATTACCGCCGGGGCCGCGAAGGCGAGTACGGCTTCGACTTGAACCGCATCCGCAGCGATGAGGGCGAATACAAGAAGATGCACAACATCATGAACTCGCTAAGCAATGCCGATATTGTCGCCGATACGCGGCCGTTGTTGGACGCCGTGCGCGGCGAGGATCAGGCCGCCGCCGGTCCCTTGGGCTGTGTCGGGTACTGCATGTCGGGAAGGTTCGTGATGTCGGCCGCCGCCGCCTACCCCGGCGACTTTGCCGCCATCGCCTCCTACTACGGCGTCGGAATCGTCACCGATGCCGGAGATTCGCCCCATCTGAAAGCCGGCGAGATAACCGGCGAAGTCTATCTGGCTTTCGCGTCGCAAGACGTTCACGTACCGCAATCCGTGGTCGATGCCCTGCCCGAAATTTTGACCGGCGCGGGAACCGATCACCGGATCGAGATTTACCCGGACACAGATCACGGCTTCGCCTTCCCCCAGCGCCCGGCCTATAATAAAGCGGCCGCAGAACGGCACTGGGAACGCCTGTTCGCGCTCTTCGAACGGCGATTGAGAAGCGATTGAGAAAATGAACGCTAGAAGCGGAGCCTAGCAGGCCAGGGCCTTGCCGAAACGCTCCGCGAAACTGTCGAGGCCAAGGGTCCGCTGCTCCTCGAAGCACTCGTGGTGTGAGCTTTGGATCGACACTTTGTAGTGGACATGAGGCACGCCCATGGGATCGGGCACGATCTCCAAAACCTTGGCGATTTCGATCACGTTGCCCCGGCGTTCCTTACGGAATTCGGCCCCAACTTTTACCTCGTTGGGACGGGCGCCGTTTTTGAACCATTTATCGACTTGTAGCGCGAACATCCTGAATACCTTTCGCCGCGATCCGCTTCCTGCGGTCTGGATAGCTTTACTCCTAGGGTCGAATTATGGCGTATCGCACTTAAAGCCAGGTTAAATTATCTCGTAACCTTATGAGGGTGTTAAAGTAATAATCTACAACTTTTGAATTAACGCAAACCCGCCAAAACCCGAGGCAGGGCCTCCGGCAGGTCGTCGGCGATCAGGCCCGGCCCCAGGGCGGCCCCGGCCTCCCCATGCAACCAGGCGGCGGCGCAGGCGGCCTCGAAACCCTCCAGCCCTTGCGCCATGAGTCCCACGATCAAGCCGGCCAGAACGTCGCCCGCCCCGGCAGTCGCCAGGGCCGGGGGGGCGTTCCCCGTAATCGCAGCCCGTCCGTCAGGGCCGGCGATGACCGTATCGCCGCCTTTCAGAAGCACCACGGCGCCGCTCAGCGCCGCGGCGGCCCTGGCCCGCTGAACCTTGCAGCCTGGGATATTCGGGAACAGGCGGGCGAATTCGCCTTCGTGCGGGGTCAGCACGCAGGACCCCACGATGGCGCCGAACAGGTCAGCGGGCCGGTCCTGGAATGAGGTTAGGGCATCGGCATCCAGAACCACCGCCTTTCCGGCCCCCAGGGTCGCCAAGACCCGCTCCCGGCTGGTTTCGCCGCACCCCAGGCCGGGGCCGATCAGGACCGCGTTGCGCCTGGAATCGGCCAAAAGCGCCGCGTATTCCGCGCCGGTATCGGCGGGCGCGACGATCAGACTGGCGCAAGACTGGGCATAGATCGCCACCGCCGCGCGCGGGCAGGCCACACTGACCAGCCCGGCCCCAACCCGCAGCGCCGCCCTGGCCGCCAAGCGCCCGGCCCCGGTCATGACTCCCCCGCCCAGGACCAGCGCCTGGCCGAAATCGTATTTATGGCTGGCAGGCCCGCGCCAGGGATAACCGTCAAGCCACAAGGGCGGCGCGTTCTCGAAGCACGCCGGCGCGATCCCGGACAGAACGCCGTCCGGTATGCCGATATCCGCGACCACGAGCTCACCGCATAAGGATCGTCCAGGCAGAAGAAGGTGGCCGGGTTTTTTGCGAAAGAAGGTCAGGGTCAGCGCGGCCTCGAAAGCGGCGTTCCCCAGCACCGCGCCGCTATCACCGGACAGGCCGCTTGGGACATCGAGCGCAACCAGCGGCACCGGCACCGCCTCCACCGCCGCAACCGCCGCCCGCGCGGCGCCTTCAAGCGGCCGGTCGAGACCGGCGCCGAAAAGGGCATCGACGATCAGCTCAACGCCTTGAAGCAAGGCCGGAATCCCGTCCAGGGTCAGGGCCTCAACCGGCCCTTGCCACAGTTTGGCGTGATGGGCGGCGTCGCCCTTGAGATTTTCCAGCGCTCCCAGGAGCGCCAGACGAACCGGCCAGCCGGCCTCCCGCAAATGTCGGGCGGCCACGAAACCGTCGCCCCCATTATTGCCCGGACCGCAGAGCACCAGCGCCGGCCCAGGCGCGAAGCGGGCCAGGATCGCCGTGGCGGCCGCGCGGCCGGCGTTTTCCATAAGCACGGCGCCGGGGATACCCCCGGCCACGGCGGCGGCATCCGCCCGGCCCATCTCCCCGGTGCTCAGGACGGCTAAGGACTCCTTGGTCTGCATGGGATCATCCTAATTCGATCACGCCAAAGTGACATCACTTTTGGGCAAGGGCGCGCTATGCGTGAATATTAGCGAAGGCAAGAAAACAGAACCCAAGGGAGATGGCATGAAACTCGTAAAAATCACGCTTGGCGCGATGCTCGTACTGGGGCTTGGACTGGCGGCCGCGCGGGCTGAGCCCATGAAGGTCGAAGCGGTCCTGATCCCCATGGAGCAAATGCGCCTGAATTTCGAGGACGGATCGAAGCATTTCGTCCTCTTTGTCCGGCGCGAGGGCAAGGCTGAAGGCAGCGGCCCCTTCAGCGGCGCCGCGGTCACGGAATACGGCATGCACGACATAATCCCAGGCGTCGCCGGCGACCCGCGCGGATATCTGGAAATCACCGATGCCAAGGGCGGCAAGGCCTATGTGAAGTGGCTGGTCCGCGCCATTTTCGTGCCCGGCCAAGGCGGCAAACCCAAGCTGATCGATTACGGATTCTGGGAGTTGGTTGGCGGCACCGGACAATACGACGGCATGAAGGGAGCGGGCGCCCTGCAAATCAAACCCGCCGGCCCCAAGGCCCGCCGCTTCATCCTTGAAGGCGAGCTGGTTTCAGGCGGTTAACGCCGCGAGGCTGGACCGCGCCGCGTCGCGCAATAAGAGCACGTCGGAATCGGCGATCACCAGCGCGTAGCCTGCTTTCGCCAAGTCGGCCGCGCTATGTCCCGGGGTCGGTATGGTGCCGAGCATCTTACCGGCCGACTTCACCGCCGCTTCGATCTTGGCGATGGCGGCGCGGACCTCGGGGCGGTCGGGCTCGCCCGGATATCCCAGGCTCGCCGATAGATCGTAGGGTCCGATAAACAGCATATCGACGCCCTCGACAGCGGCGATCCCGTGCACATTGGCCACCGCCTCGGCGCTTTCGATCTGGCACATGACCAGGAGGGCGCTGTCGGCCCCGGCGAGGTAGTCCTCGGCGCGGGCGCCGTAGTCCGCGGCCCGGGCGATACCGATCGCCATGCCCCTCATCCCCTTGGGCGGATAGCGGCAGGCGGCCACCGCCGCTTCTGCATGTTCCACCGTATCGACGGCCGGCACCATGACCCCGGCGACCCCGATATCCAGAACCTTCTTCATGGCCACCGGGTCGTTCGAGGGCACCCGCACCAGGGTCGCGCAGTCCCGGCCCTGAATGGCGTGGATCAAGGGGATCATGTCCTGGTACCAGCCCGGCCCGTGCTCCAGGTCGATGAGAACGCAATCGTAGCCGGCTTGGGCGACCACTTCTGCGGCGATCGGGCTAAACATATGAAGCCAGCAGCCGAAGCGGGCCCGGCCCGGCGCCAGGCGGTCCTTGAAGGACTGTTTAGCGCTCATGGTGTTGGCAAGACCTTGCAAAAGGTATCCGGTTCCCTGGACGTCACCCGATCGCACCAAGATTTCCCATCGCCCCAGGTGTTGAAGCCGCCGGCGACCACGCGGTAAAAAACCTTGCCGCCGCTGAAGCGCACAGGCGCGACGGCGCTGTCGATTCCGGCCAGAAGCGGCGCCAAGCGATTCTCCATGCGGCGTAGAAAGAGAACCGCCTCGCCTTCGCTATCGGCCGAGTACAGCCACGCCTTCACCTTGCCGCCGGCGCCGCTAGGCACCGCCCCGGTCCCGGCGCGCGCGATCTGGGTCTTGATTTGCGGAGCGGGCGTGGGCGGCGCCGCCGACGTCTTGGACGCGGGCTCGACCGGCTTTTCCGGTTTCGCGCTTGCCATTGCCGGTTTAGGGGATGGGTCGGTTTTCGCCGTCTTTACCGCCGGTTCCGCGGCCGTCGTATTTTGTTGTTCTGGCGCTGGCGCGGCCAGTTGTTTGGATGGCGCTTGCGCGGTCTGTTGTTTAGCGGGCGCTGGCGCGGCCTGTTGATTAGAGGGCGCTGGCGCGCCTTGGGTCTTCGCGGGTGCGGCGGGGGCCGTGCTTTTTGGCGTGTCGAGGGCAACATCCAGCTGCGGTTTCACCCCATCGTCGCGCAGGATTTTAGCCTGGTCCCTGGCTTTCGAGTGCCCCTGGGCGGCGGCAAGCTGATACCAGGCGAGCGCCTCGCCCCGGTCGGCCTCGGCGGTCAGGCCATGAAGCCGGACCTGTCCCAGGGCATACTGCGCCTCGGCGAGGCCGAGTTCCGCCGCCTGGCGGAACCGCGATTCGGCCTCTTGCTTATTCTCGGCGAGCCCTTCGCCACGAAAATACGCCAAGCCGAGATTGAACTGCGCCATGGCATGGTTCTGTTTGGACGCCGCGCTCCATAACTCCGCCGCCCGGCCGGCGTCGCGGGCAACGCCGCGGCCTTGCGCATACATCAGGCCCAGGTTGTTTTGCGCCGCCGCCACGCCCTGCGCCGCCGCCAGGCGATACCACTCGACCGCGCGCCCATAATCGCGCTCAAGGTCTATGTTCCCGGTCTCGTAGATCTTGCCCAGGCTATACTGGGCGGTCGCGTCGCCGGCCAAGGCCAGGGGGTTCCAGATCCTGACCGCGCGCTCGAAATCACCGGCATCGAAGGCGGCCATGCCGGCGCCGTAATCTTGCGCCCGCGCCAATCCGGGGCCGAAAAGCAGAGCCGCGCTCAGAATCAGACACGAAAAAAACGCCACAGACAGTCTTATATTCATGGGAATACTACGCCGTGCTATTTGCGAATCAGGGACCATAACCCACTATGCGCCATCTTGCCGCCGAAATCTTGTCCGGGATTTATGGCGTATTGTTGGAGAAATGGGGTGGCTGAGGGGACTTGAACCCCCGACCCTCGGTACCACAAACCGATGCTCTAACCAACTGAGCTACAGCCACCATCGATGCTCGTCACGATCAAGTGCCGGTGTTAAAACACCGGGCACTGGACTCGTCAAGCGCGCGGCTTATACCTGAAACCGCCACGAAGGATACTAGCATGGCACCTAGCATGGCCCCCAGCGCCCTGACCCCCGCCAAGGCCATCGGGCGGATCGGCACCGAGAGCGCGTTCGAGGTTTTGGCCCGGGCCAAGGCCCTGGAAGCGGCGGGCCGTTCGGTCATCAATCTGGGCATCGGCCAGCCGGATTTTCAAACCCCGGATCATATCGTCGAAGCCGCGGTCAAGGCCCTGCGCGATGGCCACCACGGCTATACCCCGGCGGGCGGCATTCCAGAGTTGCGCGAAGCGGTCGCCGCCGATTTGCACCGGCGTCTCGGGGCCGAGGTCGATCCCGGCCTGGTCCTGGCGGTCCCCGGCGGTAAGGTGACCATGTTCTTCGCGGTCCTGATGTTCGGCGAGGCCGGGGCCGAGATCATGTATCCCAATCCGGGTTTTCCCATCTACGAGTCGGTCATCGCCTTCAGCGGCGCGACCCCGGTGCCAATCCCGCTTTTGGAGGAAAACGGCTTCGCCTTTTCGGCCGCGGACGTGCTCGCCCGAATAACCCCCAAGACCCGTTTGATTATCCTTAACAGCCCGGCCAACCCGACCGGCGGCGTCACGCCCCGAGCCGAGGTGGACAAGCTCGCCGCCGGCCTGGCCAAGCATCCCGGCGTCGCCATCCTATCCGACGAAATCTACGGCCAGATGCTCTACGACGGGCGCGAGCACGCCAGCCTGCTTCAGTACCCGGATTTGCGCGACCGGGTCATCCTGCTCGACGGTTGGAGCAAGACCTACGCCATGACCGGCTGGCGCCTGGGCTATGCCGTCTGGCCCAAGAGCTTGATCGAGAGCGCGACCCGCCTGGCGATCAATTGCCATTCCTGCGTCAACGCCCCGGCCCAGTTCGCCGGCATCGCCGCCCTTGAAGGACCGCAAGACCGGGTCCGCGAGATGGTCGCCGCCTTCGACGCCCGGCGCCGGATCGTGGTCGAGGAATTGAACGCCATCCCAGACCTGTCCTGCATCGAGCCCGGCGGCGCTTTCTACGCCTTTCCTAATATCTCCAAGACCGGCATCGCGGCCAAGGAGATGGAAACCGGCTTGCTGGAAGAGGCCGGGGTCGCGACCATCGCCGGAACCAGTTTCGGCCGCCACGGCGAGGGCTATCTGCGCCTGTCCTACGCCAACTCGATCGACAATATCCGCACCGCCATCGAGCGCATGGGCGCCTGGCTCGCGGCGCGGAAAAGCGCCTGAAGGCTTGGTGAAAACTTAGGCTATTGCCCAATAATTAGGCACATCCACAAGTTTAAACTCATCGCCGGTGGAACTTGGTTTCACTCTTTTACCTATACGCCGCAATAGCCTGGCTGGCATTTCCGATTCCCTGGCCAAGCTGGTACGCGCCGTGCAATAGGGGGTGGGTAACCCTGGCGCGGTCGGCGCACCGGGAGCGAAACATAATGGTAGGGGCCATGAAAAAAATCGAGGCGATCATCAAACCCTTCAAGCTCGACGAAGTGAAGGAAGCCCTGCACGAAGTCGGGATCAAGGGCATCACCGTGACCGAGGCCAAGGGCTTTGGCCGTCAAAAGGGGCACACCGAATTGTACCGGGGCGCCGAATACGTCGTCGATTTTCTACCCAAGGTGAAACTGGAGGTGGTTATCGAAGCGTCCCTGGCCGAGCGCGCGATCGAGGCCATACAGCATGCCGCGCATACCGGCCGCATCGGCGACGGCAAGATCTTCGTCAGCACCATCGACGAGGCCATACGGATCCGGACCGGCGAACGCGGCGCCGAGGCCATCTAATCCCCAGGGACCGTCAAAGGCATCCAACACACAACCCCAAAATAGGAAATACTAACAATGGCCGACGCAAAAACAATTCTCGAACAGATCAAGGAAAACGACGTCAAGTACATCGATTACCGCTTCACGGATCCGCGCGGCAAATGGCAGCACCTAGCCATGGCGGCCCAGGCCGTGGGCGAGGACGAACTCACTGAAGGCATCATGTTCGACGGCTCCTCGATCGCCGGCTGGAAGGCGATCAACGAATCGGACATGACCCTGGTGCCCGACCTCTCGACCGCGGTGATGGACCCCTTCGCGGCCCAGCCGCAGCTGATCCTGTTTTGCGACGTCACCGAGCCGGCCACCGGCCAGCCCTATGACCGCGATCCGCGCTCGACCGCCAAGAAGGCCGAAGCCTATATTATGGCCTCCGGCGTCGGCGACACCGTCAACATGGGCCCCGAGGCCGAATTCTTCGTCTTCGACGACGTGCGTTTCAAGGTCGAGCAGAACCATTCCTACTTCCATCTTTCCGACGAGGAAGGCCCCTATATGTCGGGCGAGAAGATGGAAAGTGGCAATACCGGGCACCGGCCCCAGGCCAAGGGCGGCTACTTCCCTGTGCCGCCGGTCGACGCCGGTACCGACCTGCGCGCGGAGATGACCACGGTCATGGCCGAAATGGGCCTGAACGTGGAAAAGCATCACCATGAAGTGGCCCCGTCTCAGCATGAACTAGGTATCGTCTTCGATACTCTCGTGCGCACCGCCGACAACATGCAGATTTACAAGTACGTGGTGCACAACGTCGCCCATAACTACGGCAAGACGGCGACCTTCATGCCCAAGCCGGTTCACAACGACAACGGTTCGGGGATGCACGTTCACCAGTCGATCTGGAAGGACGGCAAACCCCTGTTCGCCGGCGACGGTTATGCCGGGCTGTCCGAAACCGCCCTCTATTACATCGGCGGTATTATCAAGCACGCGCGCGCGCTCAACGCCTTCACCAACCCCTCCACCAACAGCTACAAGCGCTTGGTTCCGGGCTTCGAGGCCCCGGTTCTCCTGGCCTATTCAGGCCGCAACCGCTCGGCCTCTTGCCGGATTCCCTACGGCGCCGGCCCCAAGGCGAAGCGGGTCGAGGTTCGTTTCCCGGACGCGACCGCCAATCCCTACCTGGCCTTCGCCGCCATGCTCATGGCCGGCATCGACGGTATCCGAAACCGGATACATCCAGGCGATCCGATCGACAAGAATCTCTACGACCTGCCGCCGGAGGAACTGAAAGACGTGCCCACGGTCGCCGGCTCCCTGCGCGAGGCGGCCAATGCCTTGGTCGAGGATCACGAATTCCTGCTCGCCGGCGATGTTTTCAACAAGGACCAGATCCACGCCTACCTGGATCTGAAATGGGAGGAAATCTCCCGCTTCGAGCAAGCCCCGCATCCGATCGAGTTTCAGATGTATTACTCGTCCTGAAGCGTTTCGGGAGAGGCGCCAAAGAAATTCGGGAGGCCGGAATGTTCCGGCCTCCCGTTTCTTTTGGAGACTGCGCTAAGTGAGGAGGAAATCGCGCTACAGCTACCTGAGAAAGCAATGAAGGGATTTTATAGGCCATCTCCGCAAATATCAATAGTAATTTGTATTAAATTTTCGAATTATTTCAATTTTTTCATTAATACTACATTAATATTTATAATTTATTTACATTAATTAACAATTCCTTACCTCCATTTATCCCTAGGAAACGCCTGGGATTTGCCTCTCGAATAAGGGAAAATTAGGACCGAGCGCCCTAGTATCCTGAAATCACTTTAGCGGATTCCGAATATGGCCATCGATCCCAGCGAACCGCGTCCCATGACCGCGGAGGAGCTTCGCCGTCACGCCAGCCGCCTTTACGGCGCACATCGCTGGCAAACCGCCCTGTCGCGGGAATTGATGGTTAACGACAGGACCGTGCGGCGTTGGGCGGCAGGCGCCTCGCCGGTCCCCTACCCGGCCGCCATGTGCGTAAGGATGATGGTTTTTCTGGACGAGCTGAGCTGGCTTGGCGAGTGGCGCAAGCTCCTCGGCGAAGAAGATTTTTAATACGAATCGTTAAGAAGTTTCGGTTAGGTATCAAGCCCTAGTAGCCGAACTCACGATTGTAACTACTGGATGATGAGGCCGGGATGGCAAGTGGCGACATCATAGTACTTGCGGAAGACGATGCGCTCATGAGGCGGTTGTACGACGACGCCTTGTGTGTCGCCGGCTTCAACGTCAAGTCGGCTTGCGACGGTCACGAGGCGCTGGATATCATCTCCAAGGTCACGCCGCGTTTGGTACTCCTCGATATCATGATGCCCAATCTCAACGGCATCGAGACCTGCAAGCGCGCTCGCAAGATCATCGGCAGCAGCGTTCCGATCCTATTTCTAAGCGCCTTGGACCGCTTCGACATCCTGCAAGGCTGCCTCGCCGCCGGGGGCGACGATTACCTGATCAAGTCCGATAGCATCGCCTCCCTGATCGCCAGGATCAGGGCCTGGATGCGCCCCGCGAAGCGCCAAGGCTTGATCGCCAGGCGCGCGAAACTGCTCGAGGATTTGCGGAACGATCCCGACTGCGGAAGCGCCAATATGTTCAAAGACCGGGGGGCGCCATCGCAAGAAAACGAGGCGGATTTGGCCTGCCTCCTGTCCTTGGTCCTCGAGGCGCTTAATGCCGCCGGTCCGCGATTCGGCAAGACGCCCGAGCAAAAGCAATTCCTTGCGGGATATATCGCCGGTATAATCGAATCCTGGTCGGCGGCCAATGGCGCCCCCAAGGATGCGTTCCTGTCCCATCTTCAGGCGATCATGGGGGCCACTGGACTTATCTCGCCGAAGGACGCGGCCGAGACGGCGGCGGCCTTCGACGATCTTTCCAAGGGCACAATCTTCATCAAGGGCCGGACCAGAGGCCGCGACGACGCGGCCCAGCGCGAGAACCAAGGCTCCGGTCACGCCATGAGAGGCCTCGCCGACGTAGCTGCAAGTTCACTCAGCGACGCCGCCGAATAAAACTCTTAGCGCTTTATCTCCACCGTGAATTCCTTGCCGCCGTAACCGTGGAGGGAATCGTGCGCCCGGAGGGTGACCCGGTCCACGCCCGCCGGAATGGCGACCCCGCCCAGGGAACGGGTAAAGGGCTGTTCGTGTTCGTGGGGGTGGGCCAAGATCCGGGTGCCGAGCAGGCTACCGTCGGGCGCTAGAACATCCCACTTGTCGGCATAATGGTCCCAGCCGGAATCGGCGTGCGCCACGCTGACATGGAAGCGATAGATGCCCGCGCCGTCGCGCACCGCCTGCGCGCCCACCACATCGGCCTCGCCGGCCCGGGCCTGCAAGGCCCAAAATACGAAAAGGGCCGGCAGGGTCCAAATAACGAGCGGCATGAGACTGGCGATTGGCGCCAAGCGGGCGAATGTCTTCATACCTCAATTTCCTCCTGCGCCACGGTCCGCGGCCGGCCTTTCTCGTCCAGGGCCACGAACACGAATTGACCTTCGGTGACCTTGACCCTCTCGCTCAAACGGCGGCGCAAGGCCCAAGCCTCGAGATGGATGCCGATCGAGGTCCGCCCGACCCGCGCGATATCGGCATAGACGCATAGGACATCGCCAACGTAAACCGGCAGGTGGAAGGTCATGGCCGTGACCGCAACCGTGGCGACGCGGCCCCGGGCGCGCTGTCCGGCCGCGATACCGCCGGCGATATCCATCTGCGCCAGAACCCAACCACCGAAAATGTCGCCACTGGGGTTGGCGTCGGCGGGCATGGCCAGGGTCCGGATGGCGAGGTCGCCCCTTGGCGATTCCTGCGCTGTCCCGCCGGACTCCTGCGATTGCGCACCGGATGGGTTTTTTTTCGATCGGGCCATGACGGGCTCCTGAAAAGTTAACTATATGTTGTGAATATCCTACCTATAGCCTACATCATAGGACCAATTTATGGCCGCATGACGGAATACGGGGGCAAGGATCGGAGTCGGATGGCGGACCTTTTCGACACTAACACCGCACGCGCGCAGGGCAGTTATTCTGCCAAGGACATCGAGGTCCTCGAGGGCCTGGAGCCGGTTCGGCGCCGCCCGGGCATGTATATCGGCGGCAGCGACGAGCGGGCCA
The DNA here is from genome assembly GCA_021776135.1 of Kiloniellaceae bacterium. Taxonomy (GTDB): domain Bacteria; phylum Pseudomonadota; class Alphaproteobacteria; order Kiloniellales; family J153; genus JAJFGN01. The sequence goes on along the minus strand of JAJFGL010000027.1, from coordinate 32,811 downwards.
TGCACCACCTGGTGGCCGAGTTGCTCGACAATGCCATGGACGAGGCGGTCGCCGGCCACGCCACCCGGATAGAATTGTCCCTTGGCCCGGATAATCTGGTCACGGTGCGCGACAACGGGCGCGGGATTCCGATCGATCCGCATCCCAAGTTCAAGGATAAGTCGGCCCTCGAAGTCATCATGACGACCCTGCATTCGGGGGCCAAGTTCTCGGACAAGACCTATGCCACCGCCGGCGGCTTGCACGGCGTCGGTATTTCGGTGGTCAACGCCCTGTCCGAAAACATGAGCGTCGAGGTGGCGCGCGACAAGAAACTTTATCGCCAGGAATTCAAACGCGGCAAGCCGCAAGGCAAGCTGAAGCAGGCCGGAGCCGCGCCCAACCGCCGCGGCACCGCCGTGACCTTCCGGCCCGATGTCTCGATCTTCGGCAAGGAGGCCGCGTTTCAGCCCGATCAGGTTTACCGCATGGCGCGCTCGCGCGCTTACCTCTACCGTGGCGTGGAGATACGCTGGGCCTGCGACGCCGGCCAGATCGCCAAGAAATCTTCGACCCCGGCCGAGGAAACCCTGCATTTCCCCAACGGATTGCAGGATTATCTCGAAATCATCCTGAACGGACGCAAGACCCTGACCCCGGATCCTTTCGTCGACCACGCCGATTTTCCAGATGGCGATGGGCGCATGGAGTGGGCCATGACCTGGCCCGCCGACGAAGACGGTTTCTTGAGCTCCTACTGCAACACCGTCTCGACCCCCGACGGCGGCACCCATGAGCAAGGCCTGCGCGCCGGCCTGACCAAGAGCTTGAAGGCCCATGGCGAGTTGGCCGGCAACAAGAAGAAGGTCGCCCAGATCACCGCCGATGACATTATGGGCGGCGCCTGCATCATCCTCTCGGTTTTCATCAAGGATCCGCAATTCCAGGGCCAGACCAAGGAAAGGCTGGCCGCGCCCATGGCCGCCAAGCTGGTCGAAACCACCATAAAGGATCACTTCGACCACTGGCTGTCGGGCCATCCCGAGCGCGCCAAGATATTGTTGGAGCGGGTCTTGGAACGCGCCGACGACCGCCTGCGCCGGCGCCAGGAAAAAGACCTCAAACGCAAGTCCGCGACCCGCAAGCTGCGTCTGCCCGGCAAGCTGTCCGACTGCGCGCGCTCGCGCGCCGAAGGTACCGAGGTCTTCCTGGTCGAGGGCGATTCGGCTGGCGGTTCGGCCAAACAAGCCCGCAACCGCGAAACCCAAGCGGTCCTGCCCCTGCGCGGCAAAATTCTCAACGTGGCCAGCGCGACCCAGGACAAGATGCGCGCCAATCAGGAAATTTCCGATATCACACAGGCGCTCGGCTGCGGCCTGCGCCAGCAATTCGATGTCGAAAAGCTGCGCTACGAGCGGGTCATCATCATGACCGACGCCGATGTCGATGGCGCCCACATCGCGTCGCTACTGATCACATTCTTTTACCGGGAGATGCCGGGTCTGATAGAGGAAGGTCGCCTGTTCCTGGCCCTGCCGCCGCTTTACCGCCTAACCCAGGGCGGCGAGTCGGTTTACGCGCGCGATGAAAAACACAAGGCCGACTTGCTCGAAAACCACTTCAAGGGCCGCGGCAAGATCGAAATCAGCCGCTTCAAGGGCCTGGGCGAGATGCCCGCGAAACAGCTCAAGGAAACCACCATGGACCGCGGCAACCGGACCCTGCTGCGCATTTCCCTGACCGACGTGCGCGGCAAGGACGCCGAGTCCCAAGCCAAGATCAAGACCCAGCGCAAGGAGGCCGACGACCTGGTCGAGCGCCTCATGGGCCGGAAGCCGGAACTGCGCTTCGCCTTCATTCAGGAAAATGCCAAGTTCGTCTCCGAACTCGACATCTAAGATCTATTCCAACCGAAAATTCTCACGCCGGTATCGCACGAATGTGACTTGCCTGCGCCCTGAGCCGCACTAAGTGTTTGAGGTGGAGAGGTGCGATCGAACAGAGGTGGATGGCATGAGGAAATTATTTTCATGGCCGCTCGCGGCGGCGCTCGCCGCGGGCTTGGGCGCTTGCGCCGGCGGCGCCGTCGGCCCGGTCCAAGTCGGCGGCGGTTACGACCCCTTCACTCTCAACTACATCGCCACCAAGTCTTCGCTCTACACGCAGATCGTCGGCAATCCCTTCAAGGTGCCGAAAGGCCGGCTCGATTCGGCGGTTACCGGCACCATGTTCGGGGCGCACTTCGGTCAACCAGTCCGCTTCAGCACCACGCACGATCCTAACAATACCTCGCCCTACCGGGTGGTCGTGGTTTTCAATCCAAGCCGGACCGCGAACCCGAACAAACTGTGCCAAGACGCCCAGCAGCCAAGCCGCGAAACAACCGGCGAAATGCGGGTCACCATGGCGTTTTGTTCAGCCAGCGAGTACGAAACCTCGGTCAGCGGCCGCTTGCAAGGCGTCACGGATCCCAACGATCCCGCCTTCAGGGACTTGATCCGCCAGATGACGGTTCAGCTATTCCCGAACAACAACTCCGACCCGAACGGCGGCGGGGATTTCAACAGCTAGAGCTAAAGTTAACCCCAAGCGCCAAGCCAAGCGCGAAGCGCCGCGGTCACCGCCGCCGGTTTTTCCAAGGGCGGCAGGTGACCACAGCTATCGATGACGGTAAGACTGGCGCTGTGAATGCCGCGATGCATTTCCTCGTGACAGTCGAGCGGCGTGCGCGCGTCTTCGCGGCCGCATAGGATCAGAGTCGTGCAAGCGATGCGCCCCAGGCCCGGCAGACTATCGGGCCGTGACATGATCGCGGCTTGCTGGCGCAGGAAGACGTCGCGGCCGCAACGCCCGGCCATGGCCATGATTTCGCCGGTCACGGCCTCGTCGTTGAGCGCGTCTTCGTGAATCAGCGTGGGCAGGAGCATACGGGTCACGCCCCGGAACTTACCCTTTCGCGCCAGTTCGATGAGGCCACGGCGGTGGCTGGTCTGCGCCGGCGTATCCAAGCGCGCCATGGTGTCCAGGAGCGCCAGCAAGGCCACCCGGTGCGGCGCCTGACGCATGATCTCCAAGGCCACGTAGCCGCCCATGGACAGACCGGCCAGGGCGAAGCGTTCCGGCATGACGGCCAGAACCGACCGCGCCATGTCGCCGACAGTGTCCTGAGTCGAAAAATCGCCGATCCGGCAGTCGGCGATATCCGCCAGGTCTTGAACTTGGGCCCGCCAAAGACCGGCGTCGAGCAGTAATCCCGGCAGCAAGGCAAGCGGCACTTTTTGGGTCATGCGGTGGCTCCGGCATTCATGAGGAGTGGCGATTACTTTATAAACGGCAACAGGTCGCGGAAGGCTTGAGTTCCGGCGCGGCGCAGCCACTCGAACACAACCATCTCGGCGGTCACGATCGTCGCCCCCGCCTGCTCCAGCCGCCCCAGGGCGGCCCGGGCATCGGCCGGGCCGCGCGAGCCGACAGCGTCGGCCACCACGAACAGATCCCCGCCATGTTTCAAGATATCGAGGCCGGTCTGCAACACGCACACATGCGCCTCGGTGCCCAACAGCACCGCCTGGCGCCGGTCCAACGCCCGCCAGCGCGCTTCGATCCCCGGCTCGGCCAAGGCGGAAAACGCGGCCTTCTCCAGGGTCTCCGCCTGGGGCGCGAGTTGGGCGATTTCCGGCAAGGTCGGACCCAGGCCCTTGGGGTACTGCTCGGTCAAGAGAACCGGCACCTCCAGGCGGGCGGCGGCGCGCAGCAAGAGAGCCGCCTTGCGCAGGATTTCTTCCCGTCCGGAGATAACCGGGGCCAGGCGTTCCTGAAAATCGATGGCGATAAGACAGGAAGTCCCCACCGCGATTAGACCGCCGGACATGACCGCATCCATTTCAACCCGCGAAATAAAACCAATAAATCCCCCAATTTCCGTATATTTTATTACGTGACAGCCGCCTAAAAAGGAAATACACAGTTTATAAGGGGTTTTACCCCATAACGACCGTTGACAATAGCTCGCGAAGCACCAAATTAACCGCGACTCATCGTCAACTCCCTAAAAACAAAAGATCGATAGACTCAACATAAATGAACTTCACTGATTTAGGGCTTAGCCCTGAAGTCCTGAAGGCGGTGGATGAGGTCGGTTATTCCGAACCCACACCCATTCAGGCCCAAGCCATTCCCTTCGTCCTCATGGGCCGCGACATACTAGGTTGCGCCCAGACCGGGACCGGCAAAACCGCGTCCTTCACCCTGCCCATGATCGATATCCTGTCCAGCGGCCGGGCCAAGGCGCGCATGCCACGCTCGCTCATCCTGGCGCCGACCCGGGAATTGGCGGCGCAGGTATCGCAGAACTTCGAACTCTACGGCAAGTACAGCAAGCTTTCCATGGCGCTTCTGACCGGCGGCACTTCCCTGGCCGAACAAGAGCGTAAACTGGTGCGTGGCGTCGATGTGCTGATCGCGACTCCGGGGCGGCTGCTTGATCTGTACGAGCGCGGCCGCATCCTTCTGGCCGACGTCAAGATCCTGGTGATCGACGAGGCCGACCGCATGCTGGACATGGGCTTCATTCCCGATGTCGAGCGGATCGTCGGCCTGCTGCCCAAGATTCGCCAAACCCTGTTCTTCTCCGCCACCATGCCGCCCGAAGTCCGGCGCCTGGCCGATGCCTTCCTCATGAACCCGAAGGCGATCTCGGTCGATCCGCCCTCTTCCGCCGCCGAAAACGTAGTCCAGCTCCTGATCAAGCTGCGCGGCGACCAAAAAGGCAAGCGCGACGCCCTGCGCGCCTTGCTGAAAAGCGAAGACGTGGCGAGCGCCTTGATCTTCTGCAACCGCAAGAAGGACGTGGACATCCTCTACAAGTCGCTGAAGCGTCACGGCCATCACGTCGCGGCCCTGCACGGCGATATGTCTCAGCCGGCCCGGACTGAGACCCTGGCCAGCTTCAAGGCCGGCGAGTTTCCGCTTCTGGTGTGTTCCGACGTGGCGGCGCGCGGGCTCGATATTCCAAAGGTCTCCCACGTCTTCAATTTCGACGTGCCGGTCCATGCCGAGGATTACATCCACCGTATCGGTCGCACCGGACGCGCCGGGCGCAGCGGCCGGGCCCTGACCCTGTCCCTGGCCGAGGAGGCCAAGGGCCTCGACGCGGTGCACCGCATGCTCGGCAAGGAAATCGAGGCCATGGCGCTTGAGGGTTTCGAACCCTGGAGCGAGGAAGACATTCCCGTGCGTGGACGCGGCGGCCGCGGCCGCGAACGAAATAACAACGACAAGCCCGCGCGCGCGCGCGGGCCGGCCAAGAAAGCCGCCCGCCCGCCACTGGAAAAGAAGGAACGCGAGGCGCCCAAGCCGAAACCGGTGGAGACCGAAGCGGCTCCCCCCGCCCCCGCCGAAGCCCCCGCCGAAGCCGTTGAGACTTCGCCCACGCCAATCGACGGACCCACCGGCGGTTCGGTCGCGACCCCAAAACCCAGGGCCGCGAAACCCCGGCGCCGGAGCGGCAAGGACCAGAGCGAAACCGGCGCGGACGCCAGCGAAGCCTCCTTCGGCGAGCACACCCCGGCCTTCATCCTGCGCCCGGTCAAGGTCGCCTAGAGCCCTTTGGCGGCTGGCGCGTTTGCGCTATCATGACGCCTTGATCGGCTAAGCGGGCGGTTCCCATGCAAACTATTTTCGTTATGACCAAGTGCGAGCTCGGCCGCGCCTACGAGGTCGCTGACGCGGCGGTGCAGTCGATCGAGCAAATCTCGGAGGTTCACTCGACCTCGGGCGAATACGACCTTTTGATCAAGTGCTACCTGCCCGACGACCGCGATATCGGCCATTTCGTGACCGAGCAGCTCCAGACCCTGCCAGGGGTCAAGGACACCTTCACCATCATCGCCTTCAAGGCCTTCACCTAGGGCGTACGGCCGACTTCGGCGACTCCGCTGAGAAAAGAAGAATAACCACCAAGGCGCGAAGACACGAAGGAGCCGCTAAGTAAGAAATTTAGGCCATCTTCGCGGCTCCTTCGTGTCTTCGCGCCGTCGTGGTGAATTATATTTTTAGCGCCCTAAGGGGCACCGCCTAATGTACTTCCGCCGGGAGTGGCGCCCGCCGTCCGCTTGCGCTAGGATCGCGTCAAGCACGGGGACGACCCTCGGATAAAAGATTAAGTCAGGGAGTGAAGACTATGAAATCGCGGATTTTAACACTAGCGGCGCTGGGCGCCTTTTTGGCCGCCCCGGCCCTGGCGGCAGAGCCGGTCAAGATCGGCATGATCACCACGTTATCGGGCGGCGGCAGCGCCCTGGGCATCGCCATCCGCGACGGTTTCAAGCTCGCGCTCGATCAGGGCGGCGGCAAGCTGGGCGGTCACGCGGTCGAGCTGATCGTCGAGGACGACGGCCGCAAGCCGGAAAGGGCGGTCGAACTGGCCAAGCGCATGCTGGACCGGGACAAGGCCGATATCCTGACCGGCATCGTCTGGTCGAACCTGGCCATCGCCGTGGTGCCCAAGGTCACGCGGGCGGGCGCCTTCTACATCAGCCCCAACGCCGGGCCGTCCCTGCTCGCCGGCAAGGGCTGCGACGCCAACTACTTCAACGTCGCCTGGCAGAACGATAACCTGCACGAAGCGGTCGGCCAGTACGTCAACGACAAGGGCTTCAAGAAGGTCTATATCATGGCCCCCAACTATCCGGCCGGAAAGGACGCGCTCAAAGGCTTCAAGCGTTTCTACACCGGCACCGTGGCGGGCGAGGTTTACACCAAGCTGGGGCAAAAGGACTACGCCGCCGAGATCGCGGCCCTGCGCGGCGCCAAGCCGGACGCGGTGTTCTTCTTCCTGCCCGGCGGCATGGGCATCAGCTTCCTGAAGCAGTACGACCAGGCCGGCCTGACCGGCGATATCCCGGTCTTCGGCCCGGCCTTCTCCTTCGATCAGACCATCCTCGGCGCGGTCGGCGACGCGGCCCTGGGGGTCATCAACTCCTCCCAATGGAACAAGGACATAGACAACGCCGCCAACAAGGCCTTCGTCGCCGATTTCCAAAAGGCCCACGGCCGCCTGCCCTCGCTCTACGCCAGCCAGGGCTACGACGCCGCCCGGTTGATCGGCAGCGCGCTGGCGGCGACCGGCGGCAAGGCCGGCGATAAGGACGCCTTCCGCGCCGCCCTCAAGGCGGCCAAGTTCGACTCCGTGCGCGGCGCCTTCCGCTTCGGCAACAACAACCACCCGATCCAGGACATCTACGTCCGCCAAGTGGTGAAAGAGGGCGACGTGCTCACCAACAAAATCGTTGCCACGGCGTTCAAGGACCACCAGGACGCTTACGCCGCCGACTGCAAGATGTAGTTAGATGAGGGAATTCATGGCGTAGGATGGTGAGAGATCGAAATTCGTGCCGGCGGGTTACGCTTCGCTAACCCGCCCTACAATCTAGGATCACGGAGTGGCCGCTCCCCCCACACTTCAATGCTTGCGCCCGTACTTGAAGCGGTCTTTCAGGGCGTACCATTTGATGATCGCGGGGAGGAACCAAGGCTTGCCGTTGTAAAGGGGGCGGGTCTGGAACGGGGATTGCGCGAAGAAGGTTTGCGCGGCCTCTTCCTTGCCTAGGACCATGTTGGCGGCCTTGCGGCCCAGCCAGGGCGCCCAGACGACGCCGGAGCCGCAGAAGGCGGTGGCGTAATGAATGCCGTCGTGAACCGCCAGGTGCGGAATCATATCGAAGCTATAGCCGGTATAGCCCCACCAGGAATGGCTGAGCCGCACGCCCTCCAGTTCCGGAAAAATCTCCACCAGGTTATAATAAAGATGCAGGCATTTGCGCCTCTCGTCGTCGGTATCGGCGCCCCGCCGCCCGCCGAAGACGATCCGGGTGCCATCGGGCGAGGGCCGGTAGTAATTATAGAGATTGCGGGTATCGCCCACCATGCGGCGCTTGGGCATGAGCCGCGTCATGAGTTCGGGGTCGAGCGGGCAGGTGGCGATAATCTGACTGGGGATGGGAATAACGCGGCGCCTGAGCCAGGCGGTTACCCGGTCGGTGTAGCCATTGGTGGCGACAATGCAGTCCCCGGCCGCCATGGACCCGCGCGGGGTTTCCAGGGTGAAGCCATCCAGGTTGCGCGCGATCCCGGTTACTTCGGTGCGGTCGATCACCTTGACGCCGGCGCTTAGCGCGCGTTCGTAAATTCCCTGGTGCAGTTCCGCCGGATGGACCCCGCCGATATCGGGCCGAACCCGTCCGCCCTGGTAAAAATCGCTGCCCAGTTCTTCGCGCTGTCGATCGCGCGTCACCATGTAGGTGCCTAGATCGAGATGCTTGTTCAAGAGGTCGGTTTCCCGGCCCATGACGTCGAAATCGTGCCGGCTATTGGCGCCGTCGAAACGTCCCACCATCTGGAACCCGCAGCCGATGTTTTCCTCTTCGATCATGGTGGCCAGGGCGGTCCTGGCGGCAACCCCTTCGGCGACGATGGCCTTGGCTTGGCCCAGCCCGTACTTATCGATCAAGGCGGAAAAGCTGAACTTGATGTTGCCGCTGCAGATGCCGCCGTTACGGCTGCTCGCCCCCTCGCCCGCCCTCATGGCATCGAAGACAACGACGCCGCGCCCGGCCCGCGCCAGGGTGAGGGCCGCCGTCAAACCGGCGAAACCGGCCCCCACTATCGCCACATCGGCCGTGCTTGGTATATCGGCCTGGGCGTTTTCAGGACGCGGCGCCGATTCCCACCAATAGGGTGTTAGTTTCAGCCCTTCGACTTGCGGTGCTTTAGGCATGACTCACGCCACCGAGCGTTCCAGCAAGGCCACGGACTTGCCGCCGCGGGTATAGACACGCGGCAGGGTGGGGTTCAGGTGGTTGAGCACGGAATAAACCATCCAGCCGGCCCCCTCGGCGATGTGGGCCAGATCGTTTTCGCCCTCGCGGCTATAGACCTCGACCACGTCGCCGACTTCCAGCGAAATACCGGTCGCATCGAACAGCATGTGGTTGAGGGAGATCGAACCGAGCGAGGTCTTGAGGGTGTCGCCGATGCGGATACGGGCCTTGTTGGTCAATTCGCGCGGGATGGCGTCGTAGAAGCCAAGGTGCAGGGTCGCGATGCGCATGCGCTCAGGCGTGGTGAAGCGGCCTGAGTAAGTCACGCTTTGGCCGGCCTCGACCCACTTGATGTGTTCGACCCGTCCCTTGAAGGTCAGGCATTGCCGTAAGTCCATGCCCGCTTCCCGCTCGCGCGGTTCGGTATAAATACCGAAGAGAGACATGGCCGGGCGCACCATGTCGAGCCAAGTATGGGGATAATGAAAGACCGCGTAGCTGCTGGCCATGGAACGCAGACCCGGGTCGATCCCCTTGACGGCCAAGCCGTCCAGCACGCCCTGGAAGCGGGCGAACATGGCTTCGTCCTGTTCCCGTTCCTGCATGAAGGTCGCGAAGGTGCCGCGAATTTCCAGGTCCGGGTCGGCGTCCAGGGTCTCCATATAGGCAACCGCTTCTTCGCTCGGCACCCCAATGCGGTGCAGACCGGTGTCGATCTTGACGAAGACCCCGGCCTTGCGCCCCAGGGTCTTGGCGGCACGGGACAGGCGCGCCGCACCCTCATGCGTATAAATAACTTGGGCGATGCCGCGCTTCACCACCTCGCGCGCCTGAGCGTCGGTATAGAGCGCATCCATGTTGACCACTTGGCAGTCCGGCAGACGGTCCTTGATGGCCAGGGCCTCCACGGTCTTGGCCACCATCAGCCACTTGACGCCTTCGCCGGCCAGCGCCGCCGCGATGGGGATCAAGCCATGGCCGTAGGCGTCGTTCTTGATCACCGGCATGACCTCGACGCCGGTGCGCTTGCGGATTTCGGCCAGGTTATGGCCCAGGCAATCGAGGTCGATCTCGAACCAGCCGCCAAAGCCGGCCATGCGGTCTTCGATGTCCTCGGGAGTGGGCTGATCGGCGAAAAAATCCTCGGGCATGGCGGGATGGTAGCCGGGCTTGACGCCTTGGGCCAAGACCGAAAACCTTAAAACCCCCGGTCTTTTCATTGCGCAAGGCCCGCCGGTGGTTAGACTTGGGCGCGAATTGGGGCACATTCATCGCCCGCTCCCGCCGCCTCATCTAGGCCCAGACACCTCCATGCTCCTGATCCTCGAACAAGTTCTGAACGGGCTCCAACTGGGTGTCATGCTGTTTCTGCTGGCGGCCGGCTTGACCTTGGTTCTGGGGATCATGAACCTGGTCAACCTGGCCCATGGCTCGCTCTACATGGTCGGGGCCTTCATTGCCGCCAGCGCCGCCCAGTGGACGGGATCGTTCCTGCTCGGCCTCTTGATCGCCCTGCCCGCGGCCGCCCTGGTGGGAATCGCGGTCGAGGTGATCGCCCTGCGCAATCTCTACGAACGCGACCACCTGGATCAGGTTCTGGCGACCTTCGGCTTGATCCTGTTCTTCAACGAGGCCGTGGCCATGATCTGGGGCCCGCGCGCCCTGTTTATCGATCCGCCGTCCTGGCTGTCGGGCGCGGTCGAGATTCTGCCCGGCGTGCCCTACCCCGCCTTCCGTTTGGCGATTCTGGGTATTGGCCTGGCGGTCGCGGGCTTCCTCTATTGGCTGGTCGCGCGCACCCGCCTGGGCATGACGATCCGCGCCGGGGCCTCGAACCGGGAAATGGCCGGGGCCCTGGGGATCGATATAAAGCGGCTCTACACCTTGGTTTTCGGCCTCGGCGCCATGTTGGCGGCCCTGGCCGGGGTCATGGCCGGACCTATCTACGCGGTCGAGGCCGGCATGGGCGAGCAGATCCTCATCCCCGCCTTCGTGGTCGTGGTCATCGGCGGCATCGGCTCAATACGCGGCGCCCTGGCCGGCGCGGTTCTGGTCGGCATTGCCGATACCCTGGGCCGGGCCTTCCTGCCTGGGATCATTGGCGCCTTCCTGGGCCCGGCGGCGGCCAGCGGCGCCGGCGCCGCGCTCGCCTCCATGGCCATCTACATACTCATGGCCGCGGTCCTGATCTGGCGCCCGCGCGGGCTGTTCCCCGCCCATGGGTAGCCGCGTGGCATGCCAGCCAGAGCAGCGCCCGCCCTCGTCCTTCGACAAGCTCAGGATGAGGGGTATCGCGAATGGCATAAATAAAGAACCTCATACTGAGCTTGTCGAAGGACGCACGACGCCAACCCAAGCTTTTGCTATGGAGCGAGATAAACTAGCGGAACGATACTTCCGCTTCTCCCTCCCCACTCGAGGGGAAGGGGATCTTAGGGGAGGTTTGGCGTGAGCGTGCCGCCGTATCGCGCAGTCCTGTTCGCCGGCCTTGCCTTCGCGCTGGCCCTGCCCTTACTGGCCGGGGTCTTGGGCCTTGATTACGCGGTTGGAATCGCGACCCGGATTCTGATCCTGGCCCTGGCCGGAATCGGGCTGAACCTGATTCTCGGTTTCGGCGGCATGGTCAGCTTCGGCCACGCCGCCTTCTTCGGCCTCGGCGCTTATACGGTGGCGATCCTGAGCCATCACGACATGACCGGCGAGGCATTCGCCACCTGGCCGTTCGAGATCGGCGGCACGGTCGCGGCAATCCTGGCCTGGCCCCTGGCCATGGCGGTCTGCGCCCTGGCGGCCCTGGTTATCGGCGCCATCAGCCTGCGTACCGGCGGCTTGTCCTTTATCATGATCACCCTGGCCTTCGCGCAGATGCTGTTCTTCTTCTTCGTGTCGCTGGAGACTTACGGCGGCGACGACGGCCTTAGTCTCTTGGCGCGCTCCAGCGCCGGGCCGCTTGACCTGCATGACCCGGCGCAGTTTTATTTCCTGGTTTTGGCTATCGTTCTGCTCGCCCTCGCGGTCACGGCGCGCTGGTCGCGGGCGCGTTTCGGCCTGGCGCTGCAAGGTATTCGCGATAACGAGCGGCGCATGCGCGCGCTCGGCTTCGCCACGACGCGCACCAAGCTCGCCGCCTTCGTGATCTCAGGCGCCATCGTCGGGCTAGCCGGGGCGCTCATGGCCAATCACACGGAGTTCGTCAGCCCCTCATTCCTAAGCTGGCAGCGTTCCGGCGAGATCCTGGCGATCGTGGTCCTGGGTGGCCTGGGCACGGTCTTCGGCCCGGTGGTGGGCGCGGTCGTCTTCTTCGTGCTGGAGGAAGTGCTGTCGCAATGGACCCAGCATTGGATGATCGTCTTCGGGCCCTTGCTGGTGTTGGCGGTCCTCTTCGCCAAGCAGGGCCTCTGGGGCCTGGCGGCGCAGAAGTTGGCCCGCCATGATTGAGCCGCTGCTGTCCCTCGATGGCCTGACCAAATCATACGGCGCCGTGGTGGCCTGCAACGGGGCCGGTCTTCAAATCGCGCCCGGCGAGGCCCATGCGGTGATCGGCCCCAACGGCGCCGGCAAGACCACCCTTATCGGCATGGTGGCGGGGGAATTGCGTCCCGATAGCGGGTGGATAAAATTCGCCGGCCGGGACATAACCCGCTTGCCGGTCCAGGACCGCCCGGCCCTGGGCCTGGCGCGTTCGTTCCAGATCACCAGCGTGTTTCCGCGTTTTAGCGCCCTCGACAATGTCGCCCTCGCGGTTCAGGCCCAGGCTGGCGGCAACTTCGGCTCCTGGCGAGACGCGCGCCAGGATGCGGACTTACGCGCGCCCGCGCTGGCGTGCCTGGAACGGGTCGGCCTGGGCGCCCGCGCCGAAATTCCGGCGCGGGTTTTGGCTCACGGCGAACAGCGCCAACTTGAGCTGGCCATGGTCCTGGCGTCCAAGCCGCGCCTGGTCCTGCTCGACGAGCCGACCGCCGGCATGGGGCGCGAGGACAGCGCCCGCATGGTCGCCCTGCTGGCCGGTCTCAGGGGCGAGGTCGCCATGTTGCTGGTTGAACACGACATGGACGCGGTCTTCGCCCTGGCCGAGCGGATCAGCGTCATGCTCGGCGGCCGGGTCATCGCCACCGGCACGCCGGCGGAAATCCGCGCCGATGTTCAGGTCCGGCGCGCCTACCTGGGCGAGGACGGGGCCGAGCCATGCTGAGTGTCGAGGGCCTCGAAGTCTTTTACGGCGACAGTCAGGTTCTCTTCGGTCTCGATCTGCGCGTCGGCGCGGGCGAGGCGGTGACTTTGCTGGGCCGCAACGGCATGGGCAAGACCACCGCCGTGCGCGCGGTCATGGGCCTGGTGCCGGCCCAGGCCGGGCGGGTGTGTTTCGCGGGCCGGGACATGACCGGCCTGGCCCCCTTCCGCATCGCCCGCGCGGGCCTGGGCCTGGTGCCAGAGGGCCGCCAGATATTCCCCAATCTAAGCGTGCGCGAAAACCTAATCGCTACCGCCCGTCCGGCCCAGGGTGGCGCCGAGGCTTGGGATTTGGCGCGGGTTTTGGCCCTGTTCCCGGTCCTGCAAGAACGCCTGCAAGCCATGGGCAATCAGCTTTCCGGCGGCGAGCAACAGATGCTTGCCATCGCCCGGGCGCTCATGACCAATCCCAAGCTGCTGATCCTGGACGAGGCCACCGAGGGCCTGGCGCCCCTGGTGCGAACCGAGATTTGGCGGACCCTGGACACCCTCAAGGCGGCGGGCCTGGCGATCCTGATCATCGACAAGAACGTCGCCGCCCTGGCCCGCTTCGCCGACCGCCACACCATCATCGAAAAGGGCCGCGCGGTCTGGCACGGCACCTCCGCCGAACTCAGCGCCGACCCTAGTTTGAGCGAGCGGTATTTGGGGGTTTAGGCGGGGCTTTGGCAGGACTATCGCTAATGAAAATTTCGCTGCCGGCACATGATTTGGATTGGCGCCGTGCGTGCTTCGACAAGCTCAGCATGAGGATTTTTCTTTATGCCACAAAAGATCGTCCTCATCCTGAGCTTGTCGAAGGACGTAACCACGGGGCTGCCAAGCCTTATTCGATTGCCTTGGGGGCTTAGGGACGCAACGCCTGGATCCGCGTTTCGGCCTCGGCTATTTGCGCCGGGTTCATGGCGCGGGCTATTTCGCCGCGCCGCTCTTCGGCCCAGACGCTGCCCTGTTCGGCGGCCAGGCTGAGCCAGACATAGGCTGTGGTCATATCGCGCGGCACCCCGGCGCCGCGGGCATGGAAATCGCCCAGGTTCAATTGCGCGACCGGGTGCCCGGCCTCGGCGGCGCGGCGGTACCAGGAAATGCCGGTGGCTGCGTTGGCGCGCACCCCTTGGCCGGTCAGGTAGAGCTCGGCCAAAGCAACCTGGGCCTCGGTATCCCCGGCCTCGGCCAAGCCGCGCCATTCCTCGAAGGCGGTGGCGTAGTCGCCGCCGTCGTAGGCGGCCAGTCCGTCGGTGAAGTCGGCCAGGACCGGGGCCCCCAACACCGACAGCCAGACAGTAACCGCACAAAGCCGAAGCCCTTGAAGCGCGGTTACCGAGTCCCTGGCTGCGGTGCGGAGGCGACTCAAATACGATCCTTTGTCTTCAGGGCGCTAGCGGACCCGGTACTCCTCCGGCAGGAGCATGACCGAATCCTGGTCCGGCGCCACGGAGATGTGGCAACCGATGCAGAATTCGACGTTACCCGCGCCCTTGCCCTTGGTGGTGCCGAAGACCGAGCCATTGGGCATGACCATGGTATAGCGCCAATCGCCGCTCTCCGAATTGAAGCCCGCGCGCATCTTTTCCATGATGAACAGGGGTCCGGCGGTAACCTTGCCTTTGCCCGAAACGGCGAAGCTGTCCTTGGCCAGCGCCGTGCCGGCCGGGAAAGTGCCCGCGTTCTCGAAGGCGCCGTAAGCGCGGCCCTTCTTGTTGGCGTAGTTCTGCACGAAGCGGCCGCCGTGGGTGTCGGACACATAGGCCCGCTTGGAGTAGCGGGGCCAAGACGAATAAGACACCGCGACCTTGTTGCCCGACTTCGCATAGGCGGCCTTCAGGTCCTTCAGCAGGCAATCGTAAACCTTCACCGCCTCGGCATCCGTCAGCTCTGCCGAGCCGCCGCCCGCCCCGCAGGGGTTGCAAGGATTGCAAGCGCCCGCCGCACAGGGGTTGCAGGGGTTGCAGGGATTGCACGCCTTGGCCGCACAGGGATTGCAAGGATTGCAGCCCTTGGCCGCGCATGGATTGCACGGGTTGCACGCCTTGGCCGCACAGGGGTTGCAAGGATTGCAGCCCTTGGCCGCGCAAGGATTGCATGGGTTGCACGCCTTGGCCGCACAGGGGTTACAGGGGTTACAGCCCTTGGCCGCGCAGGGATTGCACTTTTTAGCCGCGCAAGGGTTGCACGGGTTGCACGCCGCCGCATGTAAGCGCGGTACATAACATGCCTTGCTGGCCGAACCGCCGCCCGCCCCACAGGGATTGCACGGGTTGCAAGCACCCGCCGCGCAGGGGTTGCAAGGATTGCAGCCCTTGGCCGCACAGGGGTTGCAGGGATTGCAGCCCTTGGCCGCGCAGGGGTTACAGGGATTGCAGCCCTTGGCCGCACAGGGATTGCAGGGATTGCATTTCGCCGCACATGGATTGCACTTCTTGGCCGCGCACGGATTGCACGGGTTGCACGCCGCCGCGCAAGGGTTGCACTTCGCCGCCGCGCAGGGATTCTTCGCCGTCGCGCAAGGGTTCTTCTTTTTCTTCGCCGCGCAAGGGTTGCACGTCGCCATGGCGGGTTTGCTTGCCATTCCGGCGGTCAGCCCCACGCCAAGCGCCGCGACGCCAGCGAACAATACGAACGGCATGACAGTGCTCGAAAGCAGCGCCCGTTTAGTTGAGATCATTTATTCTCCCTCCCCAGATTTATATTTTTATCGCAAATAATGAAATGCCCGGCCTTTCGGCCACGGCGACACAGCCCAATCTAGCGGATCGGTAAAAGATTCGCAGAATCAAGGTCTTTCACGTTCTCGTGATGAACCCTCAGTCAGCGGCGCCGAGACGGTAGGCCTCGGGCACATAAAACATGTGGTCTTGGTTGTCCCCGACCTGGGCGTGACAGGAAACGCAGAATTCCATGCGCTGCGAGCCGCTGCCCTTGGTCGTGCCCAGAAGGCTGCCGTCGGGCATGATCGCGGTGTAGCGCCAATCGCCGCTCGCCGGCTCGAATCCGGGCGCCATTTTCTCCATGATGAAAAGCGGGCCGCTGAAGACATCGCCCTTTTTCGTGACTGCGAAGCTGTCCTTGACCAGGATAGAGCCGGCCGGCATGGGGCCGGAGCGCTCGTACAAACGGTAGTCCTGGGCCAGGTCGTTGGCATAGTTATTTACGAAACGCTCGCCGTGTTGGGCGGAACGGTAGGGCGCGGTATTGTAACGCGGCCAGCGGCCATAGGATCGTGCGCTGGGCTCCAGCGAGAGGCGATAGCCCGCCACCATGTCGTCCTCGATTCGGTCGTAGATATCCTGGGCGTCGGCGCCGCTCAGGCCGGCGGGCCGCGAGACCGTGAAATGCTTCTTCGGCTTGCTGGGATCGACATCCGTTTGCGCCCAAGCGGGCGCCGCCACAAATGCCAGAAGAAAGGCCGTGGAAAAGACACTGCGCTTGGCCCTCGAATAGAATAACATATTGATAATCCTTGGTTTTTCAGTTACAGAATCGATCTCTCCGCGAACATGCCCTGACGTTTATATTGAACCTGTCCCGGCCCCAGGGGGGTCACGAATGTTCACGTCCCCTTGAAGCCCAATCCCGGAACCAAGGAATCGCCCGCGCCAGAGCAGTATTCCGTGCTAAATGCCTTGATTGGCTGCGAAAACCATATATCTAAGATACTATACTAGATTAGTCCGATTTGGAGATCGGGATGTTCAAACTCAATCGTTTGACGGATTACGCAGTGGTGGCCATGAGCCAGATGACACGCGCCCAGGACGGCCTGTGCACGGCGCCCTCCATCGCCCAGGAAACCGGCGTTCCCTTGCCCACGGTGGCGAAGCTATTGAACGTCCTGGCCCATGCCGGGCTGGTCGCCTCGCATCGGGGCGCCGCCGGCGGCTATAACCTGAATCGGCCGGCCACGGATATCTCGATCGCCGAGATCGTCCAGGCCATGGAAGGACCCATCGCCCTGACCGCCTGCGTCGATGGCGCGGCCGGCGGGTGCGAGTCCGAATCCTTCTGTCCCATGCGGGGCAACTGGGACAAGGTCAACAAAGCCATTCACGGGGCGCTATCTGAGGTCAGCCTGGCCGACATGCTGCCGGGCCCCGGTAACTTCCTGCCCGGCGCCCCGGATATCGCGGACCGGCACGCAAAGCGGATAGCCTGAGGGGGAACGCGAACAATGGCCGCTAATGTAGAAACGATCGAACAAGTCCAGGCGACGGAGAAGTACAAGTACGGCTTCGTCACCGATATCGAATCCGAAACCGCGCCCAAGGGCTTGAGCGAGGACATCGTCCGCTTCATATCGCAGAAAAAGAACGAGCCGGAGTGGCTGCTGGAGTGGCGGCTCAAGGCTTACCGCCATTGGCTGACCATGCCGGAACCGCAGTGGGCCCATGTCGTATTTCCGCCCCTCGACTATCAGGACTCCTATTACTACTCGGCGCCGAAATCCAAGTCGGACGGGCCGAAGAGTCTCGAGGAGGTCGATCCCGAACTTCTGCGCACCTACGAGAAACTCGGCATTCCCCTCAAGGAGCAGGAAATGCTGGCAGGAGTCGCCGTCGACGCGGTTTTCGACAGCGTCTCGGTCGCCACCACCTTCAAGGGCAAGCTGGAAGAACAGGGCATTATTTTCTGCCCGATCTCGGAGGCGGTCCAGAACCATCCGGAGCTGGTGCGTAAATACCTCGGCTCTGTGGTTCCGGCGGCGGACAACAAGCACGCTTGCCTCAACTCCGCCGTCTTCACCGACGGTTCCTTCGTCTATATCCCCAAGGGCGTGCGCTGCCCCATGGAGCTGTCGACCTATTTCCGCATCAATGCCGCGAATACCGGTCAGTTCGAGCGTACCCTGCTGATCGCCGACGCCGGGTCCTACGTCAGCTATCTGGAGGGCTGCACCGCGCCCATGCGCGACGAGAACCAGCTTCACGCCGCCGTGGTCGAGCTAATCGCTCTGGACGACGCCGAGATCAAATACTCGACGGTGCAGAACTGGTATCCCGGCGACGAGAACGGGGTCGGCGGCATTTATAATTTCGTCACCAAGCGCGGCGCCTGCCGGGGCCATAATTCGAAAATTTCCTGGACCCAGGTCGAAACCGGCTCGGCTATTACCTGGAAATATCCAAGCTGCATCCTGCAAGGCGACAACTCGGTCGGGGAGTTCTATTCGGTCGCCATCACCAACAACATGCAGCAGGCCGATACCGGCACCAAGATGATCCATCTGGGCAAGAACACCCGCTCGCGCATTATTTCCAAAGGAATTTCCGCCGGGCGCTCGCAACAAACCTATCGCGGTCTGGTCAAGATATCGCCCAAGGCCCAGGGGGCGCGCAATCATACCCAATGCGATTCGCTTTTGATCGGCGATACCTGCGGCGCCCACACGGTGCCCTACATCGAATGCCGCAACCGTGGCGCGGTGGTGGAACACGAGGCGACCACATCGAAGATCAGCGAGGACCAACTCTTTTACTGCCGTCAACGCGGCATCTCCCAGGAAGACGCGGTCGCCCTGGTGGTCAACGGCTTTTGCCGCGAGGTCTTGCAGCAGTTGCCCATGGAATTCGCCGTCGAGGCGCAAAAACTCGTCGGCATCAGCCTGGAAGGCAGTGTCGGCTAATGAACGTAAAGGTCAGTCATGCTTAAAATCGAAAACCTGCACGCCACCGTCGGCGGCAAGGGGATTCTAAAAGGCCTCGATCTGAAGATCGGACCCGGCGAGATTCACGCCATCATGGGGCCCAACGGCTCCGGCAAGTCCACGCTGTCCTATGTCTTGAGCGGGCGCGAGGGCTATGAGGTGACCGAAGGCACGGTCACCTACCAAGGCCGCGATCTCTTGGCCATGGAACCGGAAGAACGCGCCGGCGCCGGCATCTTCCTGGCCTTCCAATACCCGGTGGAGATTCCCGGCGTGCCCAACACGACCTTCCTGCGCGAAGCGGTCAACGCGGTGCGCAAATACAAGGGCGAACCAGGCCTCGACCCCATGGCCTTCATGAAGGTGCTGCGCGCCAAGATCAAAGAGTTGCAAGTCCCCGACGATCTGATCAAGCGCGCGGTCAATGCCGGGTTTTCCGGTGGCGAGAAAAAGCGCAACGAGATTCTGCAAATGGCCTTGCTCGACCCGACCCTGGCGATCCTGGACGAAACCGATAGCGGCCTGGATATCGATGCCCTAAAAACCGTGGCCGACGGCGTGAACGCCATGCGTTCGCCCGACCGCTCGGTCCTGGTCATCACCCATTACCAGCGCTTGCTCGATTACATCGTGCCGGATCATGTCCACGTTCTGGCCCATGGCCGCATCGTGCGCTCCGGCGGCAAGGAGCTGGCGCGGGAACTTGAAAAGACCGGCTATGCCGCCTTCACCGGCGAGGCCGCCTAAGACCATGAGCGAAGCAGTGGCGGCAAGCGACATCCTGGAAACCTACGGCGCCGGCGCGGCGCCGCCGGCCTCCCCCGCCCTGCCCTGGCTGGAAAGCCTGCGCGCCGGGGCCCGCGCGCGCGCCGCCGCCGCCGGACTGCCGACACCCAGGCAGGAAACTTGGAAATACACCAATCTGCGGCCCCTGGAAAAACTGGCTTTCGGAACCCCAAGCCCCGGGCAAATCGGCGCCGAACGCTTGCCCAGTCTTTTACCCCAAGGCCAAAGCGCGCGGCGGTTGGTGTTCGTCAACGGCCGGTTTAACGCCGGGCTTTCCGCCTGCGCCGATTTGCCCGAAGGGGTGCGCGCCGGCAGCTTGGCCGAGGCCTTGGACGGGGGCGGCGGCTTCGATTTAGCGGGCCATCTGGGCCGGATAGCCGGCGGCGAAGATCAGGCCATGATGGACCTGAACACGGCCTTGATGAGTGACGGCTTTTTCCTCCATGTCGAAGCCGGCGTGCAACTCGACCAGCCCATCGAAGCGATCTACTTGGGCGCCGGGCAAGCGTTTCACCCGCGCGGCCTCATAATCATGGAAGAAAACAGCCGCGCCATCGTGGTCGAGCATCATGACGGCCTTGGCGGCGGCGCCTATTTCGCCAATCATGGCTGCGAGATCAGCATCGGCGCGCAGGCGCAATTACGCCACTACAAAGTTCAAGCCGAAGCGGACGACGCCATCCACCTGGCCAATGTCCGGGTGAAGGTGGAGGCCGGCGGTATTTACGACAGCTTCGTCCTGGCGCGCGGCGCGCGCCTATCGCGCAACGAGGTCAGCGTGCGTCTGGAAGCGCCGGGCGCTGAATGTCATCTGAACGGCATCTACATGCTGCGCGGCGATCAGCACTGCGACAACACCACGACGGTCGAGCACTTGGCGCCGGAAACATCTTCGCGCGAGGTCTTCAAGGGCGTGCTCGACGACCGGTCGCGCGGCGTGTTCCAAGGCAAGATCGTGGTTCATAAAGATGCGCAAAAAAGCGACGGCCATCAGCTCAGCAAGGTCCTGCTGCTCTCCGACCGCGCCGAGATGGACGCCAAGCCGGAATTGGAAATCTATGCCGACGACGTGAAGTGCAGCCACGGCGCGACCGCCGGCGACCTGGATCCCGACGCCCTGTTTTACCTGCGTGCGCGCGGCATCCCTGAGGCCAGCGCCCGGCACATGCTGATCGAGGCTTTTCTGGCCGACACCATCAACAACCTCGCGGCTGAGGGCCTGTGCCCGGCGCTCATGGCCTCCGTCGGCCATTGGCTTTCCGACGCGGCCACGGGAGAGGCGCCATGAGCAAGGCAAGCAGCGCCGCGAAGATCGCGCCCGGCGATAACTCGACCCTGGCCTTCGATGTCGAACGGGTGCGCGCCGACTTCCCGATCCTCGGCCAGGAAATTTACGGCCGGCCCCTGGTCTATCTCGATTCCGCCGCCAGCGCCCAAAAGCCGCGCCAGGTCATCGACGCCATGAGTCAGGCTTACGAAACCAGCTACGCCAATGTGCATCGCGGCGTCCACCGCATGTCGCAGTTGACCACCGATGCGTTCGAAAACGGCCGTGAGAAAGTGGCAAAATTCCTGAATGCGGAGAGCAGCGACGAGATAATCTTCACCAGTAACGCGACCGCGGCTTTCAACCTGGTCGCCTCCTGCTTCGGGCGCGCGCATTTGGGCGCCGGCGACGAGGTCATTGTCTCGGTCATGGAGCATCACGCCAACATCGTGCCCTGGCAATTGATCCGCGAACAGTTGGGGATCGTCCTGCGGGTCGCCCCCATCGACGACGACGGGAATTTCCTGCTCGATGAGTTCGAGGCCCTGCTGGGCCCGCGCACCAAGCTGGTCGCCCTCACCCATATCTCCAACGCCCTGGGGACTATCGTGCCGGTCAAGCAAGTCATTGACTTGGCCCACGGCCGGAACATTCCGGTGCTGCTGGACGGCTGTCAGGCGGCACCGCATTTCGCCGTCGATGTGCGCGCCCTGGATGTCGATTTTTACGTTTTCACCGGGCACAAGGTTTACGGGCCGACCGGGATCGGCGTTCTCTACGGCAAGAGGGACCTACTGAACGCCCTGCCCCCTTACATGGGCGGCGGCGACATGATCGCTTCCGTCAGCTTCGAGAAGACCACCTTCAAGGACGCGCCCCATCGTTTCGAGGCCGGGACGCCGCCGATAGTCGAGGTTATCGGCCTCGGCGCCGCGATCGATTACCTTGCCGCCCTGGGCGCCGAGAACATCGCCGCCCACGAAAACGGCCTTCGCACCTACGCGGAAAAACGTCTTGGGCAGGTTCCCGGCGTGCGCCTGATCGGAACCGCGCGGGAAAAGGCCAGCATCGTCAGCTTCGTCATGGACAACGCCCACCCTCACGATATCGGCACCATTGTTGACCGGGCCGGCGTGGCCCTGCGCACCGGACACCACTGCGCGCAACCGCTCATGCAGCGCCTCGATCTGGCGTCCACCGCGCGCGCGTCTTTCGGTCTTTACAACACCCGCGGCGAGGTCGATATCCTGGCTGAGGCCCTGGAATCCGTCAGCGAGATATTTGGATAAGACGTTATGGACGATCTGCGCGAACTCTATCAGGAAGTAATCCTGGAACACGTCAAGCACCCGCGTAACAAACGCACGCCGGCGGACGCCAACCGCCATGCCCACGGCCACAATCCCATTTGCGGCGATGCGGTCGAAGTCCATCTGAAAATCAACGGCCAAGGCGTGATCGAGGATGTCGCCTTCGAGGGCAAGGGTTGCGCCATTTCGGTCGCCTCCGCTTCCTTAATGACGGAAGAACTGATGGGCAAGACCGAGGCTCAGGCCAAGGCCCTGTTCGAGACTTTTCAAGAGATGTGTACCAAGGACGACGCCAAAGTCTCGGACGGCGTCGACGAAGACGCCCTGGAGCGCATGAGAGTCCTGGCCGGGGTACGCGATTTCCCCATGCGGGTGAAATGCGCGACCCTGGCCTGGCACACCATGAGCGCCGCCATGGCCCGAAAAGACCAAGTCACCACCGAAGCTGAAGGAAGCGGCGTATAATGGCGGACCAACCCGGCCTTCACGACTTCATGCCCAATGTGGAAGAGGGTTTTAGCGCCACGGCGGGCACGGCCCTGGCCCCGGGCCACGGCCCGGTGGCGACGGAGGCCCATATCGTCGAGGCCCTGCGCGAGGTTTTCGATCCCGAAATCCCGGTGAATCTTTACGATCTCGGTCTAATCTATGAGATAAGCATCGCCAAGGATGGTACTGTAAAGATTGATATGTCCTTGACCGCGCCTGGATGCCCGGTAGCCGGAGAGATGCCTGGCGACGTGGCCCGCGCGGTGGCCGGGGTGGCGGGCACCGGCGAAGTCACGGTAACCCTGGTTTGGGAGCCGCCCTGGACGCCGGAACGCATGTCGGAAGATGCCCGCCTGGCCCTGGGTTTTCTTTGAAACGGCCTTAACCAGGCCCCATGTAGTATAACTGGAAACGAGAGACGAACATGGCACCTCCCCTGATAACCTTGACCGACAGCGCCGCCGCGCGCGCGAAAAACTTGATCGAAAAAAGCGACAGCCCGGTCCTGGGACTGCGGGTCGGGGTTAACACCAAGGGCTGCTCGGGTCTAAGCTACATCGTCGAGTACGCCGAGGAGAAAAAGCGCTTCGAGGACGTGATCGAAGACAAGGGGATCAAGATCTTCATCGACCCCACGGCGGTGATGTTCCTGATCGGCTCTGAGATGGACTATGTCGAGGACAAGTTCCACAAGGGTTTCGTCTTCACGAACCCCAATGAAAAAGGCCGCTGCGGCTGCGGCGAAAGCTTCCACGTCTAAACAGACTGCCGGGGAAGGCAGCGGCGTGACCGCGCCGCCCTTCGTCCTGCTCGACGACCGCTTGACGCCCGGCAAATCGAGCGTTGTTTTCGAAAACCCCGTCGATATCCTGCGCTGCGACGATCCGGAAAGCGCCGAAGGGGTATTGGACGATCTGAAAACCGCCCTGGAGCGCGGGCTTAGCGCCGCCGGGTTCCTGTCCTACGAACTGGGCTATCTCTTGGAACCCAAGTTGGCGCCGCTGCTCCCAGCCCGGCGCGATCAGCCGCTTATCTGGATGGGCATCTTCGACAAGCCGCGATACCTGGACCAGGCGGCGGTGGATAGCTTTCTCGCCGCACGGCGCGGCGGCGGTCATCGTATGTCGGATCAACGGCTTTCCATTACCCGCGCCGAGTATCTGCGCGCCCTTGCCCGGGTAAAGGACTACATTCTCGCCGGCGACGTCTATCAGATCAATCTCACCTTCAAATACCTTTTCAACTTCGCCGGGGATCCGCTCTCGCTCTATGACGAACTGCGCCGCAAGCAGAGAGTGGCCCATGGCGCGGTGATCCACGGCGAGGACTTCGATGTTTTGTCGCTGTCGCCTGAGTTGTTCATCTCGGTGCGCGAGGGTAAAATTTTAGCCAAACCCATGAAGGGCACCGCGCGGCGGCGGCCGACGGCGGCACTGGACGCGGCGGAGCGGGACTGGTTGCGCGGCGACGAAAAGTCGCGGGCCGAGAACCTGATGATCGTGGACTTGCTGCGCAACGACTTGAGCCGGGCCGCCGAAATCGGCTCGCTCGAGGTGCCAAGCCTATTCGAGGTCGAAACCTACCAAACCGTCCACCAGATGACCTCTAGCGTGCGCGCGGCCTTACGCCCCGCTACGGGGTTACGCGACTTGATCCAGTGCCTATTTCCCTGCGGTTCCGTGACCGGCGCGCCCAAGCACCGGGCCATGGAGATCATCCGCGAGTTGGAACCCGCGCCGCGCGGCATCTACACCGGCGCCATCGGCATGTTGGGGCCGGAGGGGCAGACCGAGTTTAACGTCGCCATCCGTACCTTGATGCTCCACCGCGATGGCCGGGGTGAGATGGGGATCGGCAGCGGCGTCGTTTACGATTCGCAAGCGGAAGCCGAATACGAGGAATGCCTGCTCAAAGCACGCTTCCTGACCGATCCCTTCGACCCCTTCCGGCTCTTGGAGACCATGGCGTGGCGCCCCCATGGCGGCCACGATCTCCTGGATTTCCACCTGGAGCGTTTGGCGGCCTCGGCAAAGTACTTCGGTTTTCCTTGCGGCATCGCCGGCGTGCGCCGGGCCTTGCTTGAACGCGCGCGGGAATACCGCAATCAGGACATGAGGGTGCGCCTAACCTTAGGCGAGGACGGCGACATCGAGGTCGAGGAGACGCCCCTGCCCCGGCCCGATCCCAAGGCGGTCCTGCGCTACGCCGTCGGCGAAAATCCGATCGACAGGGACAGCCCGTTTTTCTATCACAAGACCACGCGGCGCGGCTTTTTCGACCGGGAACTGGCGCTTGCCCAAGCCGCCAGCAACTGCGACGAGGTCATCCTGGTCAATGAGCGCGGCGAACTCACGGAGGGAACCTGGACAAATCTTTTCATCGAACGCCATGGCCGCCTCTTGACCCCGCCTCTCGATTGCGGCTTGCTCGACGGCACCTTGCGCCGGTCCCTGCTCGACGAACCGGAGCGGGCGGCCGAGGTCCGTGTGTTGTATCCTGAGGACCTGCGGGACGCGGCGGCGGTATATCTAGGTAATTCCGTGCGCGGCCTGGTTCGGGCCCTTCCGGGCGAACCCAAAGGATAAAAAATGCAATACGTTATACCTTCGTGGGACTTACCCTCTCTAGCGGTTGAAGGTGAGGCCGGCCGCTTTCCGGTCCGGCGCATTTACTGCGTCGGGCGCAATTACGCCGAGCACGCGCGCGAAATGGGCAACGATCCGGATCGCGAACCGCCGTTCTTCTTCTTGAAGCCCGCCGATAGCCTGGCGGCCAACGGCGCTAAGATTCCCTACCCGCCCGCGACCGCCAATCTGCACCATGAAGTCGAATTGGTCGCGGCGATCGGAAAAGACGGCGCCGAGATCGCGCCGGAAGCCGCCAGGGATCATATCTATGGCTATGCGGTTGGGCTCGACTTGACCCGGCGCGACTTGCAGCAAATTTCCAAGGACCGGCGCTGGCCTTGGGACACGGGCAAGTCGTTCGATTCCGGCGCGCCTTGCGGCGATCTCGCCCCCGCCGCCCGTATCGGTCACCCGGAAACAGGCGCGATCGTTCTCGATGTCGAGGGCGAGCGGCGGCAAAGCGGCGACTTGGCGGACATGATCTGGTCGGTGCCCGAGATTGTCGGGCACTTGTCGCGCTTGTTTACCCTACGCGCCGGCGACCTGATCTACACCGGCACCCCGGCCGGTGTCGGCCCGGTGCTGCCGGGTCAGCGGCTCGACGCCGCCATCGAAGGCGTTGGCACGCTTTCGGTCTCGGTCGGCGATTCGGCGTAGCGGCCGAAGAAACCCGTGCGCGCGCCTTGCGCGCGCAAACCGCGCCGGTCTTCGCGCGGCGCCAATCCGAACTGCATACGATAGGCCCGCGAGAAATGTGCCGCCGAGGTAAACCCGCAAGCCAGCAAAACATCCACGACGCGCATATCGGTCTGTTCCAGAAATTGCCGCGCCCGGTCCAAGCGAAGCTTTAGATAAAACCCCGCTGGAGTCTCCTTTATGTGGGTGCGGAACAGGCGCTCAAGTTGCCGCCGCGAAATGCCGCCAAGAGATGCCAGGTTTTCAAGGCTGAGCGGCTCTTCAATGTTGCGATGCATGGCCTCGACGATTTTCACCAGGCGCGGATGACCCACACCCATGTGCCGGCCCAAGGCTGGACTCCTGGGATCGCCGGGCGTGCGCATACGGGCGTGCAGCAAGGATTCGGACACGCGCACCGCCAAATCGCGGCCATGGCGGGACTCGATAAGCCGTAACATCAAATCGATAGCCGTGGTTCCGCCGGAACAGGTCCAACGGCCGCGATCGACCTGGAACAGGGCTTCAGTCGCTTCGACGCGGGGAAAGCGTTCCATGAAGGCCGGCGCGTTCTCCCAATGAACCGCGACCTTGCAGCCGTCGAGCAAGCCCGCTCGGGCCAGAAGAAACGTACCGTTCTCCAGTCCGCCTAGGCGGGCGCCTTGACGGTCGAGCCGCCGCAGCCACGCCAAGACCGGCTTGGTTTCATAGCGCTCCGGCTCGAAGCTCGCGTTCACGAACACGGTTGGGAATTTCTTGATATCGGCCAGAGAAGCCTCCGCGGCCACGGTCATGCCGTTGCTCGCCTCGACCGGCCGGCCATCGACCGAGAATACGTGCCAGCTATAAAGCTCGCTCCCATGCAGGCGGTTGGCGACCCGCAAGGGTTCGACCGCAGAGAGAAAAGCCATCATCGAAAAGCGGGGCAGCGACAAGAAGCCGATACGCTCCGGGTATTCCGATTGCGGCCATGCCATGCCGGTGTCCTCTCAAGCAAAGCGCGGCTTGCTTGAGACGCCGGTTCAGGCCCGCAAGCGCGCGTTCCCGGGATCGTACACCGCTTCGGCCAGGACTGTCGCCCCTCGCGGCGCGCCCAGGATATCGACCGCGAGGCGCGTGCCCGGCGCGGCCTGGGCCGGCTCGACATAGGCGAAGCCCAGGCTCTTGCCCGTGAAGTGTCCAGTGCCGCCCGAGGTGGTGACGCCGACGATGCGGCCCTCGGCCATGACCGGTTCGCCGCCATGAATATCGCTCTCGCCAGGCTCGGCCTCCAGGTAAACCAGTTGGGTCGCGATGCCCGCCTGCTTGACCTTGAGGGTCGCCGCGCGGCCAATGAAGCCGTCCTTGTCCATGGCGAAGAAGCGTTCCAGGTCCGCTTCGATCATGGTGATCTCGTTGGTCAATTCCGCGCCCCATCCTTTATAGGCTTTTTCCAAGCGCAGGGAATCGACGGCATAGGTTCCGAAATCGGCGATGCCATGGGTCTCGCCCGCCGCCCAAAGGGCGTCGTAGAGGGCCGCCAGGCGGTCCATGGGGCAATGCAGCTCCCAACCAAGCTCACCGACGTAGTTGACCCGCAGGGCGCGCAGGGGAATTCCGGCAACTTCGATTTCCTTACCGGTCAGCCAGCGGAAGGACGCGGAACTCAAGTCTTCGCCGGTGACTTGCGCCAAGACCTCGCGCGACTTAGGGCCGGCCAAGACCAGGGTGCCCCAGGCATCGGTTACCTCCGTCACCTCGACGCGCTCGTCCTTGCCGATCCGCTGGCGCAGGAGGTCGAGATCGCGGTCCTGGGCCACGGTGCCGGAAAGAACGTAGAAGCGGTCCTCGGCCAGCTTGGTGATGGTGGATTCGCCCCGGATGCGGCCCTCTTCCGAAAGATAGTGCGCCAAGACGATGCCGCCCTGGCGCCGGGGCATGCGGTTGGCGCAGACCCGGTTGAGAAACGCCTCGGCGCCGGGGCCGGTCACGTCGTATTTGGCGAAGCTCGAAAGATCGAGCAGGCCAACCCGCTCGCGCACCGCGCGGCATTCGGCGGCCACGACCTCGAAGGTATTCCGGTGGCCGAACCCCGGTTCTTCCCGCCGCCCATCCAGGGAAAACCACTTGGGCCGCTCCCAGCCGTTGCCTTCGGTATAGACGCAGCCCTTGGCCGCCAACTTTTCGTACAGCGGCGTGGTGCGCGCGCCACGCGCCGCCGGGCGCTCCTCGCCGGGCAAGTGCAGAGCGTACATGTGTTCGTAGTCTTGGTGCGACTTGGCCTTGGTATAAGCGCCCGGCGCGTAAGCCCCGAAACGCCGGGGGTCGAAACCGGCCATGTTGATTTCGGCATCGCCGTGGATCATCCATTGGGCCAGATACTTGCCGCAGCCCGCGCCCTGGGCGATACCGATGGCCGAGCCGTTGCATTGCCAGAAGTTGGCCAAGCCGGCGGCCGGTCCGAGCAGCGGGTTGTTGTCGGGGGTATGGGGAATGGCGCCGCACACGATGCGCTTGATGCCGGACTCGGCCCAGATCGGCATGCGCTCCATGACCCGTTCGACGTAGGGCGCCAAGCGGTCGAGATCGCCGGAGAACAATTCGTTTTCCGACTCCCACTCGGGCCATCCCTCGCGGTGAGTCCAGCATTCCGCCGAGTCCGCGGTCTCGTAGATACCGATCAGGCCGGCCTTCTGCTCCTGGCGGAAGTAAGCCGAGGCGTAGGGGTCGCGCATGACCGGTATTTCGGTATCGCGCTCTATGAACTCCTTGATCGGCTCGGTGACGATATAGGTGTGTTCCATGTTGGTGATCGGCACATCCGTGCCCACCATCCGGCTGATCTGGCGGGCATAGCATCCGGCCGCGTTGACCACATGTTCGCACAGCACGGAACCCTGGTCGGTGAAGACCTCCCATTCGCCCGAAGCGCGCGGTTTTACATCCTTGACCCGTGTTCGCAGTTCAATCGCAGCGCCCATGTTGCGCGCGCCCTTGGCGAGCGCGCTGCAGCACCCCGCCGGATCGACATGGCCGTCGGCGAAGGTCAGGGCCCCGGCCAGAACTCCCTCGGTGGTTACGAAGGGGTTGATCTGCTTGATCTTGTCCGGGTCGATGATTTCCATCTCGAAGCCGATCAGCTTTGCCACGCCGGCCACATGGCGGAACCATTCGACCTCCTGGGGCGTGCGCGCGAAGCGGATGCCGCCGCAGCCGTGCCAACTCACGTATTGCCCGGTTAGTTCCTCCAGTTGCGGATACAAGCGCACGCCATAGTCGTGAATCTTGGCCATGTTGTAGTCGGCGATGAAGCTGGGGCACTGCCCGGCCGCGTGCCAAGTCGAGCCAGAGGTCAGTTCCCCCTTCTCGATCAGAAGGGAATCGGTCCAACCTTCTTGCGCTAAGTGATACAATAGGCCAGCGCCCATCATGCCGCCGCCGATCACTACTACGCGGGCGTGCGATTGCATTTTTCGACCTTCCTTCTTACCAGTTATCGCCGCTTCGGGTTCAAGGGCGCGGGCGCATAGTTCCACGCGGCAACTTAATTGGAAACGCCGCGCGGATTCGCGCATCCATGGCGACGTCGATGTGGCTTGGGAAATGCTCGCTTAATATCTCCCGGGTGCGCTTGCGGGCCTTGTCGACCACGTTGGTGGAACCTTGCTCTATCCATTCCTTGGGGCTCGTCCGGTCGCCGACCTCGGGATAAATATAGTCTTTCTGCATCATGTCGAGAGTCTGTGCGTGGCCGAGATAATGACCCGGCCCTTGAGTGCTGACCTCGCGTATGGTTTCCACCGACAAGTGATCGTCGCTCATTTCAATCCCGCGCACGGTGCGCAAGACACTGCCTAGGATATCGTTGTCGATGACCAGGCTTTCCAAACAAAAGCCAAGCAAACTGGCGTGCATACCGGCCGATTCGTAGATCATGTTGCCGCCCGCTTGCGCCGCCAGGGCCGTGGTGATGCCCTTTTCGTAGCCGGCTTGCGCGTCCGGCACCTTGGAATCGGTCATGCCGGCGGCCACCGCGCCGGGCAGATCGTAGAACTGCGCCATCTGGGCGCAGGCCGCCATGAGCACCGCCTGTTCGCCGCTGCCGCCGCTCATGGCCCCGGTGCGCAGGTCGGAGACGAAGGGCCAGGCCCCGAACATACAAGGGTGGCCCGGCACGATCAGGTTGACGTAGACCAGGCCGGCCAAAACCTCCGCGACCTCCTGCACCACGGCCCCGGCCAGAGAAGCCGGGCTGGTCGCGCCCGCCTGCCCTGCCGCCAACAACAGAATCGGCATGCCCGCCCGCGCGCCGGCTTCCATGCACAAGCAAGCATCCTCGGCGAACTTCAAGGGCGGAACCACGAAGCAACACGACATGCTGACGAAGGGCCGCGCCCGCCACTTATCTTCGCCGCCGGCGATCATGTGTAGCATCCGCACGGCCTCGTCCACATACTCGGGCTGAAAGAAACTGGTGCCGACATGTTTCGAGGTGCCGGAGACGGCCGCGTAACAGGTGTTAATATCGAGTTCGCGCGTCACTTCTAAATCGCGCAATACGATCGAGCGTTGCATGAAATGTATATGGTCCATGCGATCGACGACGCGGGCGATATCGTAGAGGTCGGCCAGGGTCGACTCCCGGTATTCGCCGGTCATGGCATCGACCATATGCACGGCGGCCCCGGCGGTGCCGAAATGCACCTTCTTACCCCAGGGTTCGAAATCGTGGCTTGGGTCCTGCCCATGCAAGACAAAGCGCCGCCCCGCCTTGGCGATGGTGTCTTCGACCAGCGCGCGGGGGAACAGGAGCCGCCCGTCATCGCTTAGCGTACCGCCAGCGGCGGTGACCAGTTCGATGCACGAAGGAATCGCTTCGCTCAGGCCAACCCGCGCCAAGACATCGAGGGCGGCCTCGTGAATTCGTTTCAAGTCGTTGTCGCCCAAGGGCTTATACAGCCCGCCCTCGAGGCCGGGACGCACGGGCCGCATTTCTGGAGGCAGCTCCGCCGCCCGTTCCTCGCGCCGGGCGCTGCGGCCGCGCCGGCGTGGCGCCTTGGCCTGGGCTTCGCTCATGGATTTTCTCCAAATTCAGCGGCTTAGGTCACCGTAGTCCGCACGCTAAACCAACAAAGAGGCAATATTTGATTTTTTCCGTCATAATATTGACCAATAACGCCTTATACACCGTGGCGCGCCAGGCTGAGGACAAAAAAAGGGAGCCGATACGGCTCCCTTCTTATTGCTAGCTTCGCCCGGCCGTCAGGCCGCCTCAGTCGGTCATATGGCTCGCACTTGGGCCAAGAAGCTATCGACCTGCACCCGCATCTGTTCGGACTGCTGGGAGAGCTCCGAAGCGGCGCTGAGCACTTCCTGGGCCGCGCTTCCGGTCTCGCTCGCGGCCTGGGTCACGCCCGCAATGTTGCTGGAGACCTCGTCGGTGCCGGCCGAAGCCTGCTGGACGTTTTGCGCGATCTCTTGGGTCGCCGCGCCCTGTTCCTCGACCGCGGACGCAATAGCGGAAGCGATCTCGTTGACCGACTCGATAGTGGTGCTAATTTCCCGGATCGCGCCGACCGCATCGGTGGTCGCGCCCTGGATGGCGCCGATCTGGGCCGAGATTTCCTCGGTCGCCTTGGCGGTCTGATTGGCCAGGGACTTGACCTCGGAGGCCACCACGGCGAAGCCCTTGCCCGCCTCGCCGGCGCGCGCCGCCTCGATGGTGGCGTTGAGGGCCAGCAGGTTGGTCTGCTCGGCGATGTCCGAAATCAGGCTGACCACCTCGCCGATCTTCTGCGCGGCTTCCGAGAGTTGTTCGACCTGTGCGTTGGTCTTGCGCGCCTGCTCCGAGGCCTGTGTGGTGCTGCGCGAGGATTCGGCGACTTGGCGGCTGATCTCACCGATCGAACTCGACAACTCTTCCGCCGCGCTGGCCACGGTCTGCACATTGGTGGAGGCTTCCTCGGACGCCGCCGCCACGGACGACGCCTTGTTGTTGGTCGCATCGGCGGTCGCCGACATGGTTTGCGCGGTCGCTTGCATCTCCGTCGAGGCCGCCGATACCGCCTCGACGATATTGCCGACATTGGTCTCGAAATCGTCGGCCAGACGCACCCGGTCGGTAATCAGCGACCAGGTCAGCATGGGGCCAATATACGCACCCGCCTTGTCCATGATCGGGCTGACGAGGATGTCCAGAGACTCCGGCCCGACCTGGATGCGCCCACGATGGGGCAGGTTCTTGGGATCGCCCAGAAGGGCGCGCTGATGCGACGGGTTCTTATGGAAGATATCGATGCACTGGCCCATGAGCTGATCCGCCTTGACCGGCAGATGTTCCTCCAAGCCCTTCAGGTTATCGCGCGAGAACTTGTTGAGATAGTTGATCTCAAAGGTCTCGGGATCGCACTGCATCACCCCGGTCGGCATGGCCTCGATCATTTCGCCGAGCCGGAAGGCGTCCGACACCGCCGTACGCAGGGCGCGCATGGCGGTCGCCATCTGACCGACTTCGTTGGTCATGCCCTGATAGCCGATATCGATGTTGGTATCGCCCTCGGCGAGCCTGGACATGTTGTCGGTCATGGCGCGGATCGGCCCGACGACGCCATTCTGGGAGATCAGCCAGCCCAAGATCAGGCCGGCCAGAATGCCGACGCCGGCGACCGCCGCCAACTCTATGCTCGCGGTCATGTAGGTGTCGGACGCGCTCTGGGCGAGCGCATGCTCCTTGCCCTCGGTATAGTGCAGATACTCTTGAAGCGCGGCTTCCAAAGATTCGGCCTGGTGCGCGGCCTTGTTGACCTCCTCCAATATCTCGCGCTGGGCACCGTCGAGGGCAACCAGACCGCTGTTCTCCTCGGCCAGATCGACGATCTTGTCGAGCTCGGCCTCATAGGCAATAACTGCGGCGTGGATGCCCTCCAGCAGCTTCGCCTGCTCGGGATCGGCGCTCGCTTCGAGCGCGGCCAAATCCTTATCGATCCTGGCCCGTTCCTCGGCGAACTCT
>JAJFGL010000026.1 GCA_021776135.1 Kiloniellaceae bacterium | reverse complement strand
GAATTCTCACCAGCCGGTTCGCCGGCGCGAACGAAAACAACAGCGGTTCAAGTCGCCGGGATCGGCCCAAGGGTTTCTGTCGATCCATGCTACCGTCTACAACGCCTTCTACGCCCAACGCCATCTTCTATCCCGACGTATATTCAAGGCGTTTCGAGCCGAGACGGTCGCTGTCTGGAATCAAGCTTGGCTTGCTGCCTGATGCGGATCACGATCGAATTCCGGTGACCGCGGCAATTAACGTGTCAATGTCGCGCCAACTGGAATTACTTTGAGGACGCGCGCATCATGCTGACGTAGGCCCCGATTCGAGCCTTCAGGCCGGGCTGCGCGACGGATCTGGCCAGTTCGGCCATGTCGGCGTCGCGTGTGTCGCGTGTGCTTACGCGCAACAACGCCCGTTGTCCTTCGGCCGGCAGGGTCTCGGCGCGACGGTGGGCGGCCGCAATCACGCCGGGCCAATCGTTTTGATCCTTAATCTCGTCGATGAAACCAGCGGCAAGCGCCCGTTCTGAACCGAAGACCGGGGATTCCGAGAGAAGCTCCCGTGCTACCTGGGGTCCGGTGACATGACACAGGCGGCGTGTCCCCAGGACTACGCCGAATTGCAAACCCGGCATCCGAAACCGCGTATCGGGGGCGGTCACGCGGTGCGTTGACCCGAAAACCAGATCGGCCGCGGCCCCGAAGCAAGGCCCATGTACGAGCGCCAGCGTCGAGAACGAAGCGTGGTAAAGCGCCTGCAGCAAGTTCTCAAGCCGCAGAAATCGCAGCGCCAGATCACCGTCGCTCTGATCGTCCAGCCCGGAAAAATCGAAACCGCCCGAAAACCCTCGTCCGGCGCCGGTTACGACGAGCAGGCGCGTGCCGTCGGCGCTGGCCTCGGCCACGGCTTCGTTCAGTGTGTCAACGAGGCCGGCATTGAGCGCATTCAGTTTCTGCGGCCGGTTCAAGATAAGCTTGGTCAGTGTTCCGGTGCGCTCGACAAGCAAGTCTTCTGGCATGCTTCGGTCGTCCTTTCTTCGAAGATTTTACGATCGTCAAGCGACCTCGCCGGGCCGGTTCAGCGTCGGCGGCGTCCCCGAAGGCTTGCCAAGCCATTCGTCAGCGACCTCCGCGTTATGGGCGCCCAGACCGGGCGGTTCGCGGCGTATCTCGAAGGTGACGCCCGACATTTTGACCGGGAAGGCCGTCGTCCTCGTCTCCACGCCATTAGGTAAACGCATGGGCTGGACAAGGCCCATGGCTTCGACTTGCGGGTCGGTCAAAATATCGGTGTAGGAATTGATCGGCGCACAGGGTACGCCGCGCCGGTCCATTTCCTCGAGCCACTCCCGGGCGGTCCGCGCCACGAAACGCTGCTCCAAAATCTCGGCGAGCGCTTCCTGATTTTTTGCCCTGTCCGGCTGTGTGACAAACCGCGGATCATCGACAAGCTCGGGCAGGTCGACCGCCTCGGCGACCTGGTGCCATAGTCCGTCGTTACCCGCGGCGATGACAAAATAATCGTCGCTAGCTCGATAGGCTTGATAGGGCGCGTTGCGAGGATGCGCCGAGGCAAGACGACGCCCGTCCCGTCCGGTGCCGAAGTATTCGCTGGTCTGGAGCGCGGCGACGCCAAGGAGAGACCCAAGCATGGAACAATCTATGTAAGCGCCGTGCCCGGTTTCCCGCGCCTGCATGAGGGCGGCGGTTACGGTATAGGCGGCATAGAGTCCGGCGCAGAAATCACCGATAGGCACGCCGCATTTCACTGGCGGCCGGCCGTCTTCGCCGGTCACGCTCATGAGACCGCTCATGGCCTGAACGGTGACGTCGAAAGCTCCTTTCTTCGCATAGGGCCCGTTCTGCCCATAGCCGGAGATGGAGCAATAGACCAGGCGCGGATTGCGCCCGCACAGCGCGTCATAACCCAACCCGAGGCGGACCAGCACACCGGCGCGAAAGTTTTCGATCACGACATCGGCGGCCCCGATCAAGTCCTTTAGGCGGGCCACGCCCGCTGGATCCTTCAGGTCGACCGAGATCGAGCGTTTGTTGCGATTGATCGAGGCGAAGTTCTCGCTGAAGGCCTGGCCGCCATCTTTCGCGCTCAGGGGCGGCCAGCCGCGCATACCGTCGCCGCCGGCCGGGTTTTCGACCTTGACCACATCGGCGCCGAGATCGGCCAGCAGCGAGCCTGCGAAAGGGCCCGCGGCGATCTGGCCAAACTCGAGCACGCGGACACCCGCAAGCGGCCCGCCTTCACTCTTGGGGGGATTAGCCATCGCGCTGCCGGCTACTCGGCAGCATGGGCTTTGGCGCCGGCTTCTTCCTCACGCTGCAGGTCGGCGAAAATCTTGCGGGCGCGGCGCAGGGCCAGATCGGGCTTCAGGAAAACTTCCGAGTAATCCTCGTCCGGGTACTCGAACATGCCCTGCTGCTGCTCCAAGGCCCAAAGGTCCTCTCCGGCGACCTCGGGGAACATCTCGGCGACGCGCCGGGCAGTCGACACCTTCGGATCGCCCTTGGACATATGATCCGCCGGGCAATTCACGATGACCCGCCAAACGTGGTTCTTTTCGTCGACCGGCGTGTGGGTGTGGACCAGGACATAGCCGCGCTCGTTGTCGGAGGGCAGAAGATTGCCGGGATATTCCCGCGCCTGCGTGTGCGGGACAAGTTTTCCCGTAGGTGAGTTGCGCATAACCACCCGCGTGATCGCAGGACTCATCATGCAGTGTGTGTGGTGGCGGTCGACGTCATCGAAATGGAACCAATCGACAAGATACGGCGGCTGTGTGTAGTTCGAGGTTTTGCGGATACTCATGACGTAACGATTGCCGTCTTCCTCGCCCTCTTCGATTTCGGCCGGGATTCGGCTGTTCGCCTCGTCACCGATATTGCCGTCGTGAAGCGGGTAGAAATGCGTGATGTCGAGCAGGTTTTCGACCAGCAGCA
Source organism: Kiloniellaceae bacterium (assembly GCA_021776135.1). Lineage (GTDB taxonomy): Bacteria > Pseudomonadota > Alphaproteobacteria > Kiloniellales > J153 > JAJFGN01. Next base: position 34,891 of record JAJFGL010000026.1, on the reverse strand, counting down.
CATAGTTGGCCGGAACCTTCATTGGCCCGACGACGATCGACTCGTAGCCTTCGTCACCCACCTCGGGAAGGCGCGGTGGCAGGCGGGTTACGGCTCCGGCTGGATCTCCCGGCCAGATCCACACGAGACCGTCCTGCTCCTTGACGGGAAAACTGCCAACCCGGGCCTGGGACGGGATCGGCCCGTCCGGTTGCGACGGAATCGCGACACAACGGCCGGCGGAATTGTAACGCAAGCCGTGATATGCGCACTCGAGCGTTCCGTCGGGCATCAAACGCCCCTTGGAGAGAGGAAAGCGTTTGTGGGCGCAGCGGTCGTCGTGGGCCACCACCTCACCTTCCTTGGTGCGCCACATGACGATCGGCCGTTTCGCGATCACATGGCCGCTTAGCGTTTCTTTCGGAAATTCGGCGGAAAGGCCCGCGACATACCAAGAGTTGCGAATGACAAATTCTGGCTTCATGACGTTCTTCTCCAAAGCATATTCATACTCAAGGGCCACGCGGCCATGTCCAGGCCGCTAAATATCGAGTACCAGGGGCGCGCCCTTCGCACGCGCGCAGCAAACCATGACATAGCTCTTACGCTCTTTTTCGCTCAGGACGGAATCCCGGTGCTCCGGGTCACCCTCCAGATAGCGAGTTATGCAGGTTCCGCAGTAGCCATCTTCGCAATCGGTATCGATGGCGAAACCGTTTTCGCGCAGTACACCGACAATGGTGCCGTCGGCCGGAACATTGAGCACATCACCCGTATGTTTAACCCTGATCTGAAACGGCGCGTTGTCAAGTTCCGCGTTTTCTTCCGATGACGTGAAATATTCACAGTGGATGCTGTGCGCCGGCCAGGCATTAACCGATGTCTTGATCGCGCTCATAAAACCGGGCGGGCCGCAAAAATAAACATGCGACCCGGCCTCATAGCAGGTAAGCAGCGCTTTGATATCGAGTCCTTGGCTTGGGTCGCCACCGTCATGATGCAGTGTGACTTTGCCCGCTGCGATCAAAGGTTCGATCCGGGCGCGGAATGCCGTCGCTTCCGGGTTGCGCGTGCAATAGTGCATATGCCAGCGGGCACGCCGCGCCTCAAGCGCCTCGGCCATGGCCATCATGGGCGTGACACCAATACCACCAGCGAGCAGAAGATGAAATTCCGCCTCCTGGCCGGCCAGCGGAAACTGGTTGCGCGGCTCGGAGATGCTCAGGAGGTTCCCCTCTCGTACGTCGTTGTGCATCGCCATGGAGCCGCCGCGGCCGGCCTTTTCCCTGAGCACGGCAATCACGTAGCGGTTACGCTCACCGGGTGCGTTGCACAGAGAAAACTGGCGCTTCAGGTCATCACGGATGCGAACATCGATATGCGCGCCGGCGGTGAAGGATGGCAGCACGCCGGCATTCGGATGGACGAGTTCGTAAGTCAGAATATTGTCAGCTTCGCGGCGTATCGCCTTGACTCGAACGCTCAGCAAGGCACGTCCAGTGCTAAGTTGCGGGTTCAGGGGCGCTTCGTCATGCGCTACCATGGGATACGCTTTGTCGTTAAACATGGCGGTCCAAGGTCAATCGATGCAAACGGGTAGGTATCCATATTCGCCCATGGATGACAGTACCGGCTAGAAGGTCGGCGGGGTATTTACCCAGATAACGCGCGCCGAGACCTCACCGGGATTGCAGTAGCTGTGCGGCAACTCCGAACGGAAGAAGAACGAATCTCCAGCCTTGAGGTGGTGGGTCCTTCCGCCGACGGTCAGTTCAAATTCGCCCTCAAGAACATAGCCGACTTCCTCACCGATATGACTGATCTCACCGCCGCTGCTCGCCCCGGGACCGACCACATGGACATTGCCTTCCAGGGACTGCCCCTCGACGTAGGGGGTCATGCGCTCAAGACCAATGGGGTCCGGACTATCCGGTGCATCGATGACGATCACCGGCCGTTCGCCGCTCCGGTACAGCGTAACGTTCTCAGCCGCGGGATCGCCGAATAGGGAGGCGACCGAGGTGTCAAGAACGCTAACGATGCGATGCAGGGTACGCAGCGAGGGCATCGCCTTATCGCATTCGATTTTCGATAACAGGCTTTCCGAGCAGCCGACCTTGGAGGCGACGTCTTTCAGTCGCATTCGCTTGAGTTTCCTGGCGTGTCGCAACTTCACGCCCAGCTCGTGGACTTCCAATCCCGTCATGTCACTCCAAGTTCTCCCAGGCTCATCTGCGGTCCCAGCCAGCCCTTCAATCGGCCAATTCCCCATCCATCACAACTAAAATGGCCAATAGCGGGTAGGAGTCAGTTTACATCACATGCCTGTCATTCGAGTGATCTTACTCAAAATCAAGTGACTTGACAAATGTTCACACCGCTGAAAAAATAAACTATCCGGACTGGCGCCAAGAGAAGCCACCAGCCGGGGGAGGAAGGAAACCCGTGAAAACATGGGCAATCAGGAATTTATGGATTGTGCGGTTCGTCGCGTTCCGCAAACGCTTTACTGGCGCCACTTTGGCGGCGGTAGAAGAAAATCTCATTCCAGCGCCGTGACTTGGCGCAATCGTTGAACTCTTAAACAGGAGAGGAATACCATGGCGAAAAAACTGTTAGGTAGCTGGGCGGGCTCGCTTGCGGTCGCGGCAGTTCTCGGCCTAGGCGGTGGCGCTTCTGCCGCCGAGACTATCAAGATCGGTGTCCCGGTCGGGTTAAGCGGCGCTAACAGCGTCGTTGCGCCCTCTGTGGTCCAATCCGGTGAACTGGCGGTCGCAGAAATCAATGCCGCCGGCGGGATTTTAGGCCGCCAGCTCGAGTATATTGTCGCGGACGACGGCAGCGGTGCGCAGGGCGCGCAGAAAGCTTTCGATTCGTTGGTTTTCCAAAAGAAGGTGGATGTGCTCATCTCCATGGAGACGAGCGCGGCGCGCAACGCCGGCCTGCCGATCGTCAATCGCGGTCGCGTGCCCTTCATCTACACCTCGTTCTATGAGGGCCGGTCTTGCAGCCCATGGCTTTATGTCAACGCATGGGTGCCGGACCAGCAAGTCGCGCCAATCGTCGATCATTTCATGACCACCAAGGACGCCAAGACCTTCTTCTTGATCGGCAGCGACTACGCCTTCGGCCGCGGCATGCTCGAGTTTACTGCCGATTACATCGCCGAAAAGGGCGGCAAGGTTCTGGGCGACGAATACCTGCCCATGGATGGCACCGACTGGACGCCGATCATCAGCAAGTTGAAGTCCTCCGGTGCCGATGCCCTGATCACCTCGACCGCCGGTGGCGCGCCGAACGTGACGCTTACCAAGCAGCTGCGCGCGGCGGGCATCGATATTCCCTACGGCAACCTCGCGGTCGACGAAGGCACGGCCCGGAATATGGGTGCCGATGCTGCGGGCATCTACATTTCGGCATCGTACATCACCGATATCCCAAGTGCGGAGAATCAGGCGTACCTGAAAAATATGAAGGCCCACTTCGGCGACAAGCTGAAGACGCCGAACGACCTTTCAGTGCCGCAATACGAGGGTGTCTATCTGTACAAGCTGGCAGTTGAGAAGGCCGGCACGACCGATCCTCAAGCAGTCATAGACGCGCTCGATGATGTCTCCTTCCAGGGGCCGCGCGGCAGGATCCAGATGAACAAGCAGCGCCATGCACCGCTGACCATGTATCTGGCGCAAGTCCAGGCCGACGGGGGCATCAAGTTGATAAGCACCTTCAAAGACGTCGATCCGGGCGAGCAATGTCCTAATTTGTAATATCCGGATGTGTCTGCGGCCGGTCTCGTTGTCGAATGATGGCGCGGCCGGCCGAATTTTTCGCGCCAAATAAGCCGGGGGATCTGGGATCTTGGGCGTTCTGCTCCTCGATATCGTAACCACGGCGGCGATTCTCTTCGCGGTCGCGAGCGGCCTGATGATCATCCTGGGCGTCATGAAGTTGATCAACTTCGCCCATGGCGCCTTTCTAACCATCGGCGGCTACGCCGCCTTCGCCACCACGCAGCTGGGCTGGAATCCCTGGTTGGCGATTCCTTTCGCCGCCTTGGTCGGGTTCATACTTGGGCTAATCGTCGAGCGCGTGATCGTCCGGCCACTTTATGCCCGACCCTTGGATGCCATCCTGGCGACCTGGGGCCTGGGTATTATCATCGGCCAGGTCATCACCATCGTCTTCGGGCGCCAGGTTCAGTTCGTGCAAAGCCCGATCTCGGGCGCGATCGAGTTTCTCGGCTATTCCTACTCGACCTACCGGCTTATCTTGGTCGCCCTGGCCGCGCTTTTGGCGGTGGCGCTCACGGCGCTGTTCTACTTCACGCGATTCGGGCTGAACGCGCGCGCGGTAATCATGAACGAGGATCTGGCGCGCGGCCTAGGCATCGATAGTACCCGGGTCCGCCTGATTACGTTCGGTCTCGGCGCGGCGCTCGCCAGCATGGCGGGCGCCTTGATCACGCCGCTCATCTCAGTTGACCCGAACCTCGGCCTGCCTTGGCTGATCAACTCCTTCATGCTGGTTCTGGTCTCGGGTATCTCCATACCTAGCCTGATTGTGGCCTCGTTGATTCTCGGCGGCGCCCAGGTCGTGGTCAGCACCTATGTCAGCGCGATCCTCGGCGGCCTGACCATCGTGGTGCTGGCCGCGGTGATCCTTCGCATCCGTCCGCAGGGGCTATTCAGTGGTTGAGCAGGTGCAGAACGGCCCAGCCAAGGGGCGGCGCACCGCGGCGCGCCGGCGCTCCGATCTGGCAAACGTGCTCAAAGTCAGCGTAGCCGCGCTTGTGGTTCTTGGCGTGGCGCCGTTCTTCCTGGACATCTACACGATCAACATTCTGATCCGCGCGCTGCTGCTGGCGGCTCTTGCTTTGACCGTCGATCTGCTGTGGGGCTACACCGGCATCCTCACCTTTGGGCAATCCGCCTTCTTCGGAATCGGAGCCTATGCCTGCGCTTTGGTGTTCACCCATTGGGGATTTGGTGCCGGCTGGGCTATACTCGCGCTGGCGCTCGGGATTCTGACCGCAATGGCGGTGGCCGCGCTGGTCGGCTGGCTCGCGTTTTATCACGGCGCCTCGCCGCTCTACGGTTCCATCGTCACGCTGGCACTAACCATCGTCGTGACACAGATCATCTACGCCGGCGGCCGCACGACTGGTTCCAGCAGCGGGCTTTCCGGGTTTCCCACCTACTACTGGCCGCTAGAGACCTGGTTCTGGATCGCCGGCGCCTTTCTGGTTGTGGTCACGGCTTTGGCTTGGCTGTTCGTGCACAGCGATATGGGCCGGGTTCTGGTCGCGATCCGGGAGAACGAGAACCGCTGTGCTTACCTCGGCATCCCGGTATCGCGGATCAAGATTCTGCTTTTGGTCGCCTCCGGCGCAATCGGCGCGATCGCAGGCTTCGGTTACGCCGCCTTCACCAACGTCGTCGCGCCGGAGTTGGCCGGCTTCCTGCTCGGCACCGAATTATTGATTTGGGTTGCGCTTGGCGGTCGCGGTACCTTGATCGGTCCTGTGATCGGCGCGATTCTCATCGATGTAACCAGCTCCTACCTCTCCGGCAGCCTACCGTTCTATTGGAAACTTTTGGTCGGCATTCTCTTCGTTGTGGTCATCGTGGCATTGCCACAGGGTTTGATGCCAGAGGTGACCAAGATTTGGCGGCGCTTCGTTCCGGGCGCGCGCCGCAAGGCCGAGGCGCCGAAGCTCGAACCTGCCCCCGCCCGCGGGGTCGTGCACGGTAAGGAGCAGCCGCTCACGGTTCGCGGGGTGCACCGGCATTTCGGCAGCTTACAGGTCCTCCAGGGTATCGATTTCGAAGCGAAGGAAGGTGAACTCCTTAGCCTGGTTGGTCCTAACGGCGCCGGCAAGACGACCTTGATCCGTTGTCTGGCCGATGGTTATGAACGCTCCGGTGGTGACATCACGATCTTCGGTAAGGACCTGGGCCGCTGGCCGCCGGAACGCTGCGTCGCGCTCGGCATCGGGCGCAAGTTCCAGACCGCCAACGTTTTTGCCACACTGACGGTTGGGGAGTGTTTGCGCGTCGCTCGTTACCGCATGGCACCGCCGTCGATCTGGACCAGCGACACCACACTCGGCTTGCCCGAAGCGGCGTTGCGCATCGTTGAGGAAACCGGCCTCGCGCAGAGCCTCGACACCGAGGCCCGCCATTTGGCGCATGGCCAGAAACAGGCCCTTGAGCTCGCCATGGTGCTGGCCTTGGAGCCGCGTATCGTACTTCTCGACGAGCCGACCGCGGGCCTGACCCGAGTCGAACGCGAGCGGATCGGCGCGATCCTGACCTCCCTGACCGAGCGTGAGCGTCTGAGCATTCTGCTGGTCGAGCACGACCTTGACTTCGTCCGCGAAATCAGCTCGCGGGTGATCGTATTGCATCAAGGAAAAATCCTGCTGGACGGCTCCGTGGAAGAGGTCGTCGATTCCGAACTGGTTCGCGAGATCTATGCCGGCACGGCGCTGAACCTCAAAGGCGATGGACCATGAGCGGCGAAGCGGCCGCCCTGGCGATCAGCGGGCTAACTAGCGGCTATGGCGAGGCGATCGTGGTGCGCGGCATCAACGTCACCGTGGCGCCGGGCGAGATCGTCGCGCTGCTTGGCAAGAACGGTATGGGTAAGAGCACGCTGCTTAAGACCGTGATGGGCTTTCTGCCCGCGCGTGAGGGGAAGGTTCTGTTGCACGGGGGCGACGTCACCAAATTCCCGCCGCACCGCATCGCGCGCCAGGCTATTGCCTACACACCGCAGGAGCAGGCCATCTTTCAGGACCTGAGTGTGGGCGACAACCTGAGCATCGGCCAGCCCGAAGCGAAGTGGTTCGATGAGGAACTGGAACGGGTGGGCGAGGTGTTTCCTTTCCTCAAGGAAAGGCTTAGCCAGCGCGCCGGGACACTCTCGGGCGGCGAGCAGAAGATGTTGCTGATCGCGCGCGCCCTGATGGCCCGTCCCAAGCTCATGTTGGTCGACGAGATCACCGAAGGCCTGCAGCCCTCGATCATCGAACGGCTCGCCAAAGCGCTGTTGGCGGAGCGCGGGCGGACCGGCGTGGCCATGCTTCTGGTCGAGCAGAACGTCCGCTTCGCGTTAGAGGTCGCTGACCGCTGGGCGGTCGTGAAACTGGGTGAGATCGACGACGAAGGCAGTAGCGACACGAAGAATGCCGCTGAACGTATTGCTAATCACTTATCGGTCTGACGCGGGAGCGACAGCCCATGACTCTGCACTTGAACACCTTCTCGATCGTCGGCCGCTGTTCACGTAGCGGGATGCTAGGGGTCGCGGTCAGTACCGCGGTGCCGGCGGTCGGCGCGCTCTGCCCCCATGTGAAGGCGGGCGTTGGCGCGGTTTCGACCCAGTCCTGGGTCAACCCCTATCTGGCCATTGAGGCCTTAGGGCTGATGGAGCGGGGCGTTGCGGCGCCCGATGCGCTGGACCGGGTTATGGCCAGCGACGAAGGCGCTGAGCTTCGCCAGATCGGCATGGTCGATGTTATGGGCCGCAGCGCCTCCTGGTCGGGCCAGGATTGCACCTCTTGGTACGGCCATATCACCGCGATGGATGTCGCGATTCAAGGCAACATGCTGGTCGGTGAAGCGACTTTAACCGCCATGGCCGGGGCGTTTCAGGACAGCGCTGCGGAGGACCTGGCCGAACGGCTTTTGCTGGCGCTCGAGGCCGGTAACGCTGCCGGCGGCGACAAGCGCGGCAAGCAGTCGGCGGCGCTGTGCGTTCACCACACAGAAGACTATCCCTGGCTCGACCTTCGAGTCGATGAACACCCGCAACCGGTTGCCGAATTACGCCGCATCGCGACCATCGCGCGGCTGCAACTGCTTCCCTTTGTAGAGGGCATGCCCAAACGCGGTAAGCCGGCCGGCGGCTTACCGGACTCGGTCAGCGAAATGTTGCTGGCGCCGCCACCGCGGCGGCCCGGCGGCGGGGGCAGCGCGCCATGACCGGGCGCTGGTCTAATCGCACATTCCCAGCCTGGCAACGAGGGCGATGGGACCTAATTCATGAGGCCTTACAATGACAGATTCTTCAAAGAAGCCACCTCTGGATCCCTACAAGGACATCCTGGGGGTCGACTTCACTCCCGAACGCCTTGATGAAAACTTGCACGCCTTCGTGGACATCCTCAAAGAGATTCAAAAGCTGCGGGAGCTCGACCTGACCGATGTGCATCCGGCGGTCATATTCGATCCAACCGATGGCTACGACGGGACAAAGTCATGAGTACCGAGCTTTGGGCCCGCACCATAGAAGACCTCGCACCCGACATACGTGCGGGTCGAGTCTCGCCGGTTGCTTTGACCGAATCGGTCCTAGATCGAATAAAGCAGCACGACGGCACCCTTCTCAGCTACATACACCTAGCTGAAGACGCGCTGAAGTCCGCTCAAGAAGCCGAGCGCGAGATTCGCGATGATCGGTGGCGCGGACCCCTGCACGGCATCCCCGTGGGGATAAAGGACAACTACACGACCGGCGACATGCCAACGAGGGCCGGCACGGAAGTACCTGGCTTCTCGTTCCCCCGTGAGGATGCGAATGCGGTCGCTCGCTTGCGCGCGGCAGGCGCGATCCTGACAGGCAAAACCAGAATGCACGAGTTCGCCTGGGGCACGGTGACGCCACCCACGCGCAACCCCTGGGATGTTGGACGCGTGGTGGGCGGCTCCAGCGGCGGCACAGGCGCGGCGGTCATGGCCGGTCTTTGCACGGCGGGGATGGGATCCGATACGGGGGGATCGATCCGCATACCGGCTAGTCTTTGCGGCACTGTTGGCTTGAAGGGGACATTTGGGCGCGCAAGTCGGGCGGGTGTCGTGCCGCATACGTGGTCCCTGGATGTAGCCGGGCCGCTGACCCGATCGGTCGCCGATTCCGCGCTCATGCTGAACGTGCTTGCCGGCTTCGATCCTGCCGATCCATCGTGTCAAGATCGTCCGGTGCCGGATTACACCGAGGCACTGGGACAAGCGGTGCAAGGCTTGCGCGTTGGGGTTTGCCGGAATCATTTCTTCGGCCGCAATCAAGTGGAAGTCGAGAACGCCGTCGAAGAGGCGATTCGCGACTTGGCGGCCCAAGGGATGACGGTGCATGAATTCAAAATTCCGAATTTGGAATATGGCCTGGGCGCCATCTTCGCGGTCGAGCTTGCGTCCTCGACCGCCTATCACGATGTTTCACTCCGTGACGGGAAGACGCGGCACTTTGAGCCGGATGTCAGAAGCTTGGTCGAGCTCGGCCGTTTCGTGACCGGCGTGGATTACCTAAAAGGTGAACAGCTCCGCCGTGTGCTGATGGCGGATTTCCGCAAGGCCTTCGAAGAGGTGGACGTCATCGTCGCGCCGACCACTGCCCTGACCGCCTGGGCACACGATGCGAAAACTCTGGAGATCGCGGGCGAGCAAGAGAGCGTTCTGGCGGCCTCGTGGCGTCTCACTTACCCGTTCAATTTGACCGGCTTACCGGCGATCTCGATGCCCTGTGGCTTCGATCGCGATGGCCTGCCGGTCGGTCTGCAAATCGCCGCCAAGCCGTTCGACGAGGCGATGGTTTTGCGCGTCGCCCACGCCTACGAGCGGACCCATGACTGGGCGGCAAGACGTCCACAGCTTTGACTCGAAACCTGACCGAGGCCGCGCCATGATGACCAGCGAACACGAACCCGAAAGCAAGGTCCGGATTGCCTGCCTTCAGATGGAGCCCCATGTCGGCGAGAAGGACCGAAACCTGGCCCATGGTATGGAAATGATCGACCGGGCCGCCGAAGCCGGCGCCAACCTGGTGGTCATGCCCGAGCTGTGTAACAGCGGCTACGTCTTCAACACCCGCGAAGAAGCGGGAGCGCTGGCCGAGGAGATTCCAGACGGACCGAGCTGCCAGGCCTGGGCGGATGCCGCGGCGCGTCACAAGATGCACATTGTCGCCGGGATCGCCGAGCGCGAGGGGCGCACCCTTTACAATTCCGCCGTGGTGGTCGGTCCCCAAGGCGTGATCGGCACCTATCGCAAGAACCACCTTTGGGCGGAAGAGAATCTATTTTTCGAGCCGGGCAACCTGGGGGTACCGGTGTTCCACACCGACATCGGCCGCATCGCGGTGGTGGTCTGTTACGACATCTGGTTCCCGGAGGTGTTCCGGCTCGCCGCGCTTCAGGGTGCCGACATCCTCTGCGTGCCGACCAACTGGGTCCCCATGCCGGAGCAACCCGCCGGCATGCCCAAGATGTCCAATATCCTGGCCATGGGCGGCGCCCATACCAATTCCATGTTCGTGGCCGCCGCCGACCGGATCGGCACCGAACGCGGCCAGCCGTTTATTGGCAACAGCGTGGTGCTCAGCCACACCGGATGGCCGCTCGCCGGGCCGGCCAGCGAAGACCGCGAAGAAATGCTGATCGCCGACGCCAACCTTTCGGACGCGCGGCGCAAGCGCAACTGGAACGACTTTAACCAGGTGCTGCGCGACCGGCGCATTGATCTCTACGCCGAAAACCTGGGCGCGGACATCAAGCGCGGCTGGTATTGAGGGGGATCGAGGGCATGATCAACGAGGCCGGACAAGCCGCCCGGGCCAACCATCTGCCGGGTAGCGCCGCTGACCAGGTGAGTCAGGAGCGATTGTGGCGCCGTCATATGGAAATGGCCGCGCTCGGCGCGATTCCGGGCAATGGCGTGTGCCGCCAGGCATTCACCGAAGAAGACATCGCCGCCCGCCAACTGCTGATCGGCTGGGCACGGGCGCGCGGCTTCACGAGCGCGCAGGATGCCATCGGCAACCTGTTCATCCGCCGGCCCGGCCGGGATCCGGCAGCGGCGCCGGTTGTGACCGGAAGCCACCTGGACAGTCAACCCAGCGGCGGCCGCTTCGACGGCGCTTATGGGGTGCTCGCTGGGCTTGAGGCCCTCGAGGCGCTCGAGGACGCCGGCGCGGTGACCGAGCGACCGATCGAGGTCGTCGCCTGGACCAACGAGGAGGGCGGGCGCTTTGCGCCGGGCGCCATGGGCTCCATGGTGTTCACCGGATCGCGGGCCCTGACCGATTGCCTCGCGATCACCGATGGCGAGGGCGTGCGGCTGGAGGACGCGCTCGCCGCAACTCTTGAGGCAACCCCGGTTGACGAGACCCGGGCTTTCAACTTCCCAATCGCCGCCTACATCGAGGCGCACATCGAACAGGGACCGCGCCTCGAGGCCGAGGGCGTGCCGATCGGTGTCGTGACCGGCATTCAGGGCTCGCGCTGGTTCGAAGTCGAGGTCTTGGGCGAGAGTGCCCACGCGGGGGCCGCCCCGCTCAAGACCCGCCGCGACGCACTCCAGGGTGCACTTGCGGCGGTCCAGGCGCTCAATCAAGTTATGGCCGACGATAACGATATCGTCCGCTTCACCGTCGGGCGCTTCGTTGTCACACCGAATTCACCCAACACCGTCGCCGAACGGGTTCTGTTCACCGTCGATCTGCGGCATCCAGAAGCGGAGGTTCTATGGCGGCTTGCCGAGGCAGTAGGCCCAACATGCGAGGCCGCGGTGGGCCGTTGCGACGTGCGGGTGCGCAAAACCTTTTCCCGCGAACCTTGCCTGTTCGACCTTGATGTGCAGCGCGCGATTTCGGAAAGCGCGCGGGAGCTTGCCCTTCCGGCGATCCAGATGCCCTCCGGCGCCTTCCACGACGCGCAGTTCCTGAACGATGTTTGCCCGAGCGGTATGATCTTCGTTCCCTGCGAAAAAGGCATCAGTCATAATCCGGCGGAGAACGCCAGTCCTGAAGACCTAGCCGCTGGCGCCCGCGTGCTCGCGCAGACCTTGATTCGTTTGGTAGATGGCATAAAGGCCTGAGCGAAGGCGATGCCGCAAATTGGAAGGTGCCGGTGACTCTGTTCCGGTTCCACCAAGCCCATACTCTCTCGTGCCTGATACCGCTACTCAGAGATTGGGCGTGCGGTGGTGCCAATCGTGACGCGATTCGTATGCGTGTGCTACGCGAAGAATAACGTCTTCGGCAAAGGGCTTCCCTGCGATTTGCATGCCTATGGGTAGATTACGGGAATCAAAACCGCAAGGCAGCGAGATCGCGGGCAATCCAGCCAGGTTGAAGGGATAGGTGAGCCGCCACGACACCGCCAGGACGCTTTCGTCTGCATCGCCGATCCGCACGGTCGTTTGGTCCAGTTCCCAGGCCGTGATCGGGGTGGTTGGCACTACAATGACATCGACCGATTCGAAAACCTTGGCCAGGTCGCGCATCAGGACGCGACGGAACTGCTCAGCCTTCAAATAGTCCGTGGCCGTGATGAATTTTCCGGCCTCGACCAAGGTTCGAACGTCAGGCTGAAAGCCTTTCTGCAAGCCGGCCTTAAGGGACCGATCGTGATAACAGGACGAGGATGCCAATTCGATCGTGAAGATAGCGCCGAGACCGTACTGCAGGTTCGGCAGCTCAAATTCGACCAGCCCAGCCGAGAGTTCCGTGAGTTCTTCGATCGCGCTTTCAACCGCGGCCTCGACTTCCGAATCGTTCTGCCCAAAGAAGTGGTTCCGGCAGACACCAATTCGAAGATCCTTGATCGATTGCCCAAGCGACCGCCGATAATCGGGGACCGCAATCTTGCGGCTGCTCGGATCCTCCGAGTCGAATGCTGCCAAGACGTTCAGAATTAGCGCCGCATCGGTCACGGTCTTCGTCAGTGGTCCGGGATGATCCAAGGACCAACTATGCGTTATAATGCCGCTCTTGCTGACCAGGCCATAGGTCGGCTTCAGGCCCACGGTACCACACAAGCTCGCCGGGATCCGAACCGAACCGCCGGTATCTGATCCCAGAGCTGCCGAGCAGAACGACGCAGCCACAGCGGCGCCCGATCCACCGCTCGAGCCACCGGGCACTCGGTTGCGGTCCCAGGGGTTTTTTGTGGGCGGCGTCACGTTACCCCAAGCAAACTCATGCATGTTGGTCTTGCCGATGAGAATGGCACCGGCTTCCCGCAGCAAGTGGACGGCGGTTGCGTCCGTATTGGGAAAGGAGATGTCCGGCACCTTGGTGCCGGCGGTTGTCGACATGTCCTCGGTCAGGTAGTTGTCCTTGATCCCGATCGGAATGCCATGGAGAGATCCGCGGTAAAGCCCATTTCGGATATCCTCGTCTGCTTGGTGTGCGGCGGCTTTAGCGGTGTCGGAAACTCGCACAAAGGCTTCGATCTTCGAATCGTGGTTGCCGATGCGACCGAGCATTCGTTCGACAAGTTCAGACGCCGTTATCTCTTGCTTTTCAATCTTAGAGGCAAGGATTTCGATCGGCAGAAGCTCGACGTCGCAGTCGCTCATGAGTCAGAATTCCTATATACTGTCTCGGGATCGAATATGACCACCGGATGCTCGTCGGTTAAGTCGAGCTCACGAAGCTTTTTGATTTCGAGTAATATGCCCTGCAATTCAACGACCAGGATCTCCAGCCTGTCGCGCTCCAGATCCACGCCAAACAGCTCCACACAGAGATTCTCAAGATTTTCCGGCGATATTTGACCCATAGCGGCGCTCCCCATTTTCTCGCTCAGAGATCTGTTACATGCGACTTGAGTCGCTTGTCCGCAGTCCACGAATTTTGATTTCTGAGCTTAACAGATACAAAGAATGCTGCCACACTGTATCTACGCGCCGCTCGAAATGTCAGCGCCCGTATTGCGGGTCTCGCTGGGCACATTACACCGCCATGACTGGCAGGGTTTAGGAACCGGAAAGAGGGAGATCTCGAATGACCATCAATACTCCATCCACCGCGCAACTCATTGAGGTGGGGCGGCAACTCGGCATCACGCTTTCGGACCAAGACGCAGCTGAGTACCTTGAGTGCATGGCCCCTCTGATCGCCGGCTACAATGTCGTCGATGCGATGCCGGATAATCTTCCGGTCGTGAAATATCCACGTACGCCGGGTTATCGTCCGGACGATGAGGAGAACAAATACAATGCCTGGTATGTGAAAACCGAGATTAAGGGGGCGCCGCAAGGCAAGCTCACTGGCAAGCGGGTCGCCATAAAAGATAATATCTGCGTCGCCGGCGTGCCCATGATGAATGGCGCTTCGGTACTGGAGGGATATACCCCCGACATCGACGCCACCGTGGTCACCCGAATTCTCGATGCCGGCGGCGAGATCGCGGGCAAAGCGCATTGCGAGTATCTGTGCTTCTCCGGCGGCAGTCACACCAACGCCACCGGACGGCCGGTTCAGAACCCGTGGAAAGCGGGCTATACGACCGGAGGATCTTCGTCGGGCAGCGCGGCGCTCGTGGCGGCTGGGGAGGTGCCCATGGCGCTCGGATGCGATCAGGCCGGCTCGATCCGCATTCCGGCATCCTATAGCGGTATTTGCGGCATGAAAGCTACCCATGGTTTGGTGCCCTATACCGGAGTCATGCCGATCGAGATGACTATCGATCACTGCGGACCCATGACCGATACTGTTTATAATAATGCACTTCTGCTAGAAGTCATCGCCGGCGAAGACGGCCTGGATCCGCGGCAATATGGCGCCCACGCCGACGAGTATACTGCGCGCCTGGATGGTAATATTTCCGACCTTCGTATCGGCGTGCTGGAGGAAGGCTTTGGTCACGCCAATTCGGAAGCTGACGTGGACGAAAAAGTTCGTGCGGCGGCACAGCGGTTCGCGAAGCTCGGTGCCCAAGTCGAGACGATATCCATCCCCATGCATCTGCAGAGCCTCGCCATCTGGACTCCGATCGGGGTCGAGGGTACCGTCGACTGCATGATGCTGGGTAACGGCTTCGGCACCAATTGGCGTGGCCTCTATGTTACGAGCCTCCTCGATAGCTATTCATCCTGGCGGCACCGGGCCGACGAACTATCCGATTCGCTGACCTACGTGATTCTCCTGGGACAATACATGCTGAATCAGTACGGCGGGCATCACTACGCCAAGGCGCAGAACCTTTCGCGGCGCCTGCGGGCGGCCTACGACCAAGCCTTGTCCAAGGTCGACCTACTGCTCATGCCGACCCTGCCGCTCAAGGCGACGCCCATACCACCGCCTGACGCGCCGCGTTCGCTTAAGATTCAACGCGCGCACGAGATGTTCCCAAACACCGCGGCCTTCGATGCCACGGGTCATCCGGCTCTGACCGTCCCCTGCGGCCTAGGCGACGGCCTGCCCATCGGCCTCCATCTCGTCGGCCGGCACTACGACGAGACCACGATCTACCGGGCCGCCTATGCCTTTGAGCAAGCGGAAGACTGGAAAACCATGTAACGAAGATCTGTCGGCACGGAGATTCTTCGATTCCTCACGTCTTTCGAGGCGGCATTGACACGTTAAGTCGATAGCCGGTGCGGGGAGGGACCGGTACGGTCTCGGTATGACCCCGATACCTTACAAACGACACCGTTATTCGCCCGTGATCATCCAACATGCGGTATGGCTCTATGCCCGGTTCACGCTTTCGTTTCGTGATGTCGAGGAATTGCTGGCTGGGCGTGGCATCGACGTTTCGAACGAAACAGTTCGACGCTGGTTCCTGAAGTTCGGCTGGCTAATTGCGGGCAATCGTCGCCGCTGCCGTCCACGCGCCAGTGCACGCTGGCATCTCGACGAAATGGTTATCAAGAACCGTGGCCGTCGGTGAAGACATCTATTCGAATTGGACACGTACGAGGCGCGCGCTCGCGGCCGCGGCGGGTGCGCTCCGGCCCACCCATTTGCGAGGTCGCAAGCCATTTTCCTAAGACACCCCGCGAACGAACGCGTGTTTAGGCCAGGAACTGCGTAGATGGCGAGGCCGCTATGGCTCGACCGGCCAGGCGTGGCTCGCGCCTTGGCGAACCGGCATCCAGGTCCTCAAGCACCTGCGCCAGGGTGTCGATGCCGGCGACGATCTCCTGGGGCTTGATGCCGCTGAAGCCCAACACCAAGCCCTTGGTGGCGATCGGTTCCATACAAAACCGGTTGATCGGGGCGACGGTAATCTTACGCGCATCGGCGGCGGCGCTGACCTCATCTTCGCGAAATCCGTCCGCAAGCAGCCCGACGGTGTGGAGCCCCGTATCGGCCGGTACGATATCGAGCAAGCCCCGCAGCTTTTTCCCGGCCGCGTCCTGCAAAACATGGAAGCGTTCAGCATAAATCTTGCGCATGCGGCGTATGTGCGAGGCAAAGTGGCCTTCTTCCATAAAGGCGGCCACCACGGCCTGCAGATTGGATGGCACCTCGTGCAAGAAGGCGCTGGCCACGCGCTCGAATGTATCGAAAAGATGATCGGGCGCCAGAAAATATCCGAGACGTAAAGCCGGGAACATGGTCTTGCTGAAGGTCCCGACATAGATGACCCGGCCCGAGCGGTCCACGCTTTTGAGCGTGTGCATGGGCCGACCGGCGTAGCGGAGCTCGCCGTCCCAGTCGTCCTCGATAATGATTGCATCCGCGGATTCGGCCGCCTGGAGCAAGGCGAAGCGGCGCTCCAGGCTCATGGTCGCGCCAAGCGGTTGCTGATGGGCGGGCGTCACGAAGGTCAAGCGGAAGTCAGGCGCCTTTCGCAATCCCACTTCGACTTGCATCCCATATTTGTCGATCGGCAGGGCGACCAGATTGGCGCCGACCGCGACCAGAGAGTTGCGCGCGCCGATCGCGCCGGGGTTCTCGAACCAGACCGTGTCGCCCGGGTTCAGCAACACGCTGGCAATGAGATGGAACGCCTGTTGCGCCCCACCGACGATGAAGATTTGCCGCGGATCGCAAGAAATTCCGCGATTGGCCTTGAGATGCGAGGCGATCGCCCGGCGCAGCGGCATGTAGCCCAGCGGATCGCCGTATCCGAACACCGCGTTCCGGCCGCCGCGCCAATGTTTCGCATTCTGGCGGGCCCATTGGGCGACCGGAAAGGCATCGAAGGCCGGCAGCGCCGTGGTGAAGGCCCGCGGCTCATGGGGCAGGCGTTGGCGAAATTGATCGGAGGCCTTGGCGATTGAACTGGACAGCCGGGCCGGCTTGACCGAAGGCGCTTTGCCGGACCGCTTCTTGGCTTCGTCTTTGACCGGGCGCGCCGACTTCAGGGCCTCGCTGACGAAAGACCCGGCGCCGACACGGGATTCGATTAGCTCTTCGGATACCAGCCTTTCATAGGCCTCGCTCACCGTGGTTCTGGAAACGCCGAGATCCAGCGCCAAGGCCCGGCTGGCCGGTAATCTGTCACCGGCCATGAGTCCACCGGCGAGAATAATCTCGCGTAGGCCGGCATAGAGTTGAACGCTCAAATGCTGGCTGGACGCGCGATCCAACTCCAATGAAAGCAGGAGCGCTCCGCGGGCGCGCTTGACCATGGCTCTCAAACCTCCACGATGTGGCCACGCCTTGAAAATGGCATGGCATTCTTTCGAAAACATATGCAATCGCCAGACCAAATATAACCCATTGCCTGGGCCGGTCAAAGTAGGCTTCGCCCCCGTCTTCTATTGGCCTGCAATGCGGCCAATCTCTGGGTAATTCAAAATGGCCTCCTCGAATTTTCAGAATGGCCCTTACTTCTCAGCCAAATTAATCGTTTCATATCGACTGGGAGGACAGGTCCAGCGGCGCTCAAGACGTCGCACAGGGCGGCAAACAAATGAAAATCATCAGTCTGGAAACGTTTTCGAACCGCTATGTGTGCCTGGTCCGGGTGCGCACGGACGACGGCCGCGAGGGCTGGGGACAGACCGCGCCCTACCATGCCGATATCACGGCGCAAGTCTTTCACCGCCAAGTGGCGCCCTACGCGCTCGGCGCCAATCCGCTCGAAATCGACCGACTTGTGGACTTCATATACGAGAGCGAACTGAAGTTCCCCGGCTCCTATGTTCTACGCGCTATCGGCGGCTTGGATACGGCGCTGTGGGATTTGCGCGGCAAGTTTGAAGGCAAGCCGGTTTGCGAGTTGCTGGGGGCCAAGGCGCGGCCGATCCGGGTCTACGGTTCGAGCATGCAGCGCCAGATATCGGCGCAGGACGAGGCGGAGCGCCTGGTCCGGCTGCGCGGCGAACACGGCTACGACGCTTTCAAGTTCCGGGTCGGCGACGAATGTAGCCACAATGTGGACAAGTGGCCCGGGCGCACGGAAGAAATCGTGCCAGCCGTGAGCAAGGCCCTGCGCGGCACGGCGGACCTCCTGGTCGACGCCAACAGCTGTTTCACTCCGGATCGGGCCATCGAAGTCGGGCACATGCTGGAAGACAACGGGATCTGCCATTTCGAGGAACCCTGCCCCTATTGGGAGCTTGAATGGACCAAGCAGGTCACCGATACGCTCGAGAAACTCGATGTGACCGGCGGCGAGCAGGACTGCGAGATACCGACTTGGCGCCGCATGATCGATATGCGCGCAGTCGACGTGGTTCAGCCCGATATCTGCTACCTGGGCGGCCTGTCGCGCACCCTGCGGGTGGCGAAAATGGCGCAGGATGCAGGTCTGCCCTGCACGCCCCATTCCGCCAATCTCAGTCTGGTCACGGTCTTCACGCTGCACATGATGGGCGCCATCGAAAACGCCGGACCCTATGTGGAGTTCACCATCGAGGGCGGGGACTATTATCCCTGGCAGGAGGGACTTTACCAGCCCGCCCTGGTCGCGCGAGACGGCAAGGTTCAGATTCCCGAGGAACCCGGCTGGGGCGTGCGGATCGAACAGGAGTGGCTGGACAAGGCGCAGTATCAATTGACCGAGATCGACGGATCGGTCGCAACGTTGGGGCAGGCCGCATCGCCAAGCGCATGAACGTTTGCAAACAGGTGGAATAAGGTGGCTGAAGTCGTTCTCGATACGGTCTCGAAGTTTTTTGGCAATACGACGGCGGTCGATGGCGTCAGCCTGACAGTGGCCGACGGCGAATTTATGGTCCTCGTCGGCCCCTCCGGCTGCGGCAAGTCTACCACTTTGCGTATGATCGCGGGGCTCGAGTCCACATCCGGCGGCACCATTCGAATCGGTGAACGCGATGTCACGCGTCTGCAACCGAAAGACCGCAATGTCGCAATGGTGTTCCAGAATTATGCCCTCTATGCCCATAAGAACGTCTACGACAATCTCGGATTCGGTTTGAAAGTCCGCGGAACGCCGAAACCGGAAATCGACGAACGGGTCCAGCGGGCGGCGAAGATGCTCGGCATCGATAACCTGCTTCATCGCAAACCTAAGCAATTGTCCGGCGGTCAGATGCAGCGCGTCGCGCTGGGCCGCGCACTGGTGCGCGAACCGGATGTTTTCCTGCTGGATGAACCCCTCAGCAACCTGGACGCCAAGATGCGCGTCCACATGCGCGAGGAAATCGGCAAACTGCATGCCGCGACCGGCAAAAGCATGATCTACGTTACCCATGATCAGATCGAAGCCATGACCCTGGGCGACCGGATCGCGGTAATGAAGGACGGCACGGTTCAGCAACTGGGCCGTCCGCTGGAAATCTATGATCGGCCGGTGAACACCTTCGTCGCCAATTTCATCGGCTCGCCCGAGATGAATCTGGTCGAGGGCGAATTGGCGAACGGCGCGTCGAGACCGACCGTATCGTACCAGGGTGCGGTGCTCGCGCTACCCGAGGGGCAGCACCATCGTCAGGCCGCGGACAATCAGGTAGTTCTCGGAATACGTCCCGAGCATCTAGCCATTTCGGAAGCCGCCGCTGGGACTATACCGGTCAAAGTCATCCTCACCGAGCAAATGGGGGCGCAGACCTTGCTGGCTTGCCAGACCGAAAAAGGCGGCAGCCTCAGCGCTCTGATGAGCCGAAACGACACTACCCGGCCCGGCGACATTATCCACCTGAGCACGGAGCCCGGCCACATCCACCTATTCGATCCACGGAGCGGCACCAACCTATTCGCGGATCCAACCGCCCCCGGAGAGGGGCAACCCTAAAACGCAGAACGGGAGAAGAGAGATGCCGAAATCGACCAAAAATCCTACGCGCAAGAGCCCGCAGGACCTGTCTTCCGGGCCGAAGTTGACCACGTCACGCCGAACGGTGATCAAGGGATTGGGCGCCACCGCCGGCGCAGCAGCCGTATCGCTTCACGCGCCCTTCGTTCATGCGCAGCAAAAGACCATCCGCTTCCTCAACGGTGAACCCACCGTTGAGAGCGTCCGGGCGATGAAGTTCGCCGCCGCGCAATATGAAAAGGAAACCGGCGTCAAGGTGCAGATGGACACCGTGCCGGCCGGCAAGGCTTTCAATAAATTGCAAGCCTCGCTCAAGGGCGGGCGTCCTTACGACATCGGCACGCTATTCTTTATCGGCGACGTGTTGATCCTCGCCGCGGAAAAGAAAATCGTACCGCTCAACGAAATCACCAAGAAATACACCTGGGGCCCGAAGATACTCTTCCCGGTGGACGGCAATCACTACTGGTATCCTTACGACTACAACCTTTGCTGGATCAACTATCGCCGGGATCTGTATGAGAAGGCCGGCCTCCAGCCGGCCACCACCTGGAACCAGTTGCTGGAAAACATGGCGGCCCTTAAGGGTAAGGGCGACGGCATGACCGATAACGGCATCTTGCAACCGATTTCGTCGAGCAGCGCCACAAACTATCTGACCTTCGGTTACATGTGGGCCCAGGGCGCGAAGATCTTTGACGACAAATGGAACGTCGTTTTTGATAAGGGCGACGTCAAAAAGGCCGCCATGGACTACCTC
The DNA here is from genome assembly GCA_021776135.1 of Kiloniellaceae bacterium. Lineage (GTDB taxonomy): Bacteria > Pseudomonadota > Alphaproteobacteria > Kiloniellales > J153 > JAJFGN01. The sequence continues at coordinate 14,195 of JAJFGL010000026.1, read as the reverse complement.
GACTTTGTCGAGCAGATGACTGAGTACATGCCGACCGGCATCTCTCAGGCCGAGTGGGGTGTGGGCATGCGCGGTTTGCGCTCCGGCCAGCTATCTCATGCACCGGGCACCGGCCGCGCGATCGACGTCATCCGCACGACCGATCCCAAGCTGGCCCAGAAGATCGGCGTTTTCCCCTTCCCGGATAGCGCGGGCAAAAATGTCGCCGTGAATCATGGCTATGACGGTTGGGTCGTGTTCGACACGCCACAGACCGAGGAAGCCATGAAGTTTATGCAGTGGTTCTCCGACGAGCAACTGATCAACTTCCTTCACACCTCGGTGGTCCACTATCAGCCGACCCGCATGGACATCTATGAGGATGCCCGCTGGCTGGCTCATCCGGCCCTCGAGGACTACAAGCACATCACCGAATGGCAGAAGCGCTTCTTGACCGACGAGAACGTCATTATCCGTTCGATCGATACCGAAGGTCCCTATGCGGATCTGCGGGCCGGCAAGGTCTTCCGTTCCTATGCCCTGCCGGAAATGTTGCAAAACAAGATCATCAAGAAGATGTCGTCGTCCGAAGCTGTGGACGTCGCCGCCGCGAAAATGCGCGAGGTAATCAAGAATTCTTGACCTGAGCGGGGAGTAAAAGGCGCTGCGGCCGGCACGATGTGCCGGCCGCCGTTGCCATGGCGGGAAGTATGATGGGAAAGACTGACCTTGGGCGGTGATCGTACCATATTAGCGCTTTTCCTTTTCGGATTGGCGATCACGGCGGTGATGATCATTTATCCCGCGTCGCACGCGATCGAGCTCAGTTTCCAAAAAGCGGAGTCTTTTATTTCCGAGCCGGAGTGGGTCGGCTTGGACAACTACGTGCGTGTGTTGTCCGATATGGAATTCTGGGACGCGCTGCGCCGAGGCATGGTTTTCTCTGGCTGGGCTATCGCGCTCCAGATTCTTCTTGGCATCGGCTTTGCCGTTCTGCTCGACGCCAATTTACCGGCACAGCGGGTCGTGCGCGCCATCACGATTTTGCCGTACTTGCTGCCGACCCTTATCGTCACCCTGCTGGTCAGGTGGATGTTGAACGACCCTATCGGCATTATCACCATCGCCTTTCAGAATCTCGGTTTTGGCACGGTGGATTGGTATGGCTCGCCCAATCTGGCCATGGGAATGGTGATCCTTGTCAGCGTTTGGATCTGGACGCCATTCGTCACCATATCTTTTCTCGCCGGACTTCAGTCGGTACCCGAATCCTTATACGAGGCGGCAAAGGTCGATGGCGCCAGTTCCTGGCAGCGGTTTTGGCACATCACGTTGCCGCAATTGCGCCCGGTGTTGACCGTAGTCATCCTGCTGCGCACCATATGGATGTTTAACAAGTTTGACATCGTTTGGCTCTTGACCCGCGGCGGGCCGTTGAAAGCCACGGAGCATTTGCCAATTCTAGCCTACCGTAAGGCTTTCGAAAGCTTTGACGTCGGCATGGGGGCGGCGATTTCGACAATCTCTTTCCTGATTCTGTCGGTGGCGGTGTTCATTTATTTCCGCCTTTTCCCGCTGGATCAAAAGGACTGATTCCATGCGCCAAGAATTCGACGTCCCGCTCATCAATCGGATTGCGCTCTACGCCGCCATGGCTTTGGCCGTGGCTTACTCGTTTTTTCCGATCTATTGGATGCTGATCTCGAGCGTCCGCGATCCGCAGGTCCTCTACAATTCGGTCGACCTGCTGCCCGGCCCCTATTCCATTGAGAGTTATACGACGCTTTTGGCGGCGACCGACTTTACCATATGGTTCGCCAATTCGGTTCAGGTCGCGCTCGGCACGGTGGTTGTGACTTTGATTCTGGCGGTGCTGATCTCCTATGCGGTGACCCGGCTTCAAATCCGTGGCAAGACCACCATCATCGGCACCATGCTCTATGCCTACATGTTCCCACCCTTGCTGCTGGCCATTCCACTTTACGCCATCTTTGTCCGGCTTGGCCTCGCCGATACCCATATGGCGCTGATCATCTCACACACCACGATAACCCTACCTTTGGGCGTTTGGCTTCTATGGGGCTTTTTCAAACAGTTGCCGCCCGACGTCGAGGAAGCCGCCATGGTCGATGGGTGTTCCCGGTTGGGCGCCTTTTTCCGGGTTGTCTTACCCCTGTCTCTGCCGGGCATCACCACGGTGGCGATCTTCTCCTTCCTGCTGTCATGGACCGACTACACCTTCGCCCTGGTGATGATCGACAGCGACCACAAAAAGACACTCCCGGCCGGCCTGGAAACCATGGTCGGTCAGTATGAGCTGCGCGACGGGGAGCTCATGGCGGGTTCCGCTCTGATCGCGCTGCCGCTGCTCATCCTGTTCATATTCCTGAACCGCTATTTCATCCACGGCCTGGCCGCCGGTGCGGTCAAGCGTTAGTCCGCGGAGACACCGTCGAATGGCGAAGACCCAAGCAATCGCTTTCATTGGCCTCGGCGCCATGGGAAGCGCCATGTCACGCAACCTGCTGGAGGCGGGTTTCAAAGTGGCCGGCTACGATCTGCAAGCGGCGGCCGGCGCGGCCCTGGCCGCCGCCGGCGGCAAAGCGACCGCGACCCCGGGCGCCTGCTGTGCCGAAGCGGATCTGGTGATCACCATGCTGCCCAATGCCCCCGATGTGGATGCGGCCTTGGATGGCCCCGACGGCATCCTGGCCGCGTCTCCGGGCCAGCGCCTGCTGATGAACTGCAGCACCATCGATCCGTCCGAGGCCCGGCGTCTGGACCGAAAGGCGCGCGCCGCCGGCTGGCGTTATGTGGACTGCGCCGTCGGCCGCACCGCGACTCAGGCGGTGGAAGGCAAGTGCCTGTTCCTGATCGGCGGCGAGGCGGCCGATAAGGCGGCCGTTCGAGGAGCGCTGGAAGCGATGGGCGATACCATCATCGATTGCGGATCGGCCGGCAAGGCCAGCACCCTGAAGATTGTGAACAACTATCTGGCCCTGGTCGGGTGCCTGGCAACGGCAGAGGCCTTGCTTCTGGCCGATGCCGGCGGGGTCACAAGCGAGGCGGCGCTCGAGGTGATCAACGGCACCACCGCGCGCAATGGAAACTCTCAGCTTAATTTTCCCAACAAGGTCCTCAAAGGTGACGTGGCGCCGGGATTTTCCCTCAACCATGGCCGCAAGGACCTGGCGATCGCGGTCGATGTGATGAAGCGCGAAGGCCTCGCGTCCTTTCTTGGGGGGCAAGCGCTCCGGGCCTTCGATGCGGCACGGGAACGAGGACACGGCATGAACGATTGCAGCGATATTTTGAACGCCTTGGCGGCTCAGTCGGGCCGGAGTTTCGGTCAATGAAGGCCGCCGTGTGCTATGGCGAGGCGCAGCCGCTGGTCGTCGAGGAGGTCACCTGCGCCTCTCCCGAGGAGGGCGAGGTCAAGATTCAGGTTGGCGCCTGCGCCATTTGCCAGAGCGACCTGCATTTTCTGTCCGGCGCTTGGCCGGGCAAGTCGTTTCCCGCCATTTGCGGTCACGAGGTGGCCGGGACCGTGGTCGCGGCGGGCAAGTCCGTGGGGGCTGCCCGCGAGGGCGACCGGGTCATCGTCAGCCTGATTCGCGATTGCGGCACCTGCCGGTATTGCGCCGCCGGACATCCCTATCTCTGCGAGACCACCCTGGCCCTCGACATCGAGGAGCGCTTTCGTAATGGGGCGGGTCAAAGGGTCTATCAGGGCTTACGGGTCGGGGGTTTTGCCGAACAGGTTCTGGTCCACCAGTCGCAGCTTGCGGCTATCCCGGACGACATGCCGTTGGACCAGGCCAGCCTGCTGGCCTGTGGCGTCTTGACCGGATACGGCGCGGTGGTCAATGCCGCCAAGATGCCGCCGGGTAAAAGTGCCGCCGTGGTCGGTATCGGCGGCGTCGGCATCAATTGCCTTCAGGCCGCCGCGATCGGCCGGGCCGAGACCCTCATCGCCATCGACGTCGTGCCCGCGAAATTCACTCTGGCGCGCGGTTTGGGCGCGACCCACTGCCTGAACCCCAAGGAGGGAAGCGTCAGCGAAGCGGTCATGGAAATCACCCGTGGCTTGGGGGTCGACTATGTCTTCGTCGCGGCGGGCAGCGCCGCCGCGATCGAACAGGGCGCGGAGATCCTTTCCAAGATGGGCTGCATGGTCCTGGCCGCCCTGCCGCCCGCGGGGGTATCGGCAAAGATTCAGCCCCGTTTCGTGGTCAACAAAAGCCAGACCATCATGGGCACTAAGATGGGCTCGGCGCGATTGCCGGTCGATGTACCCAAACTGATCGAGCACTATCGGGCAGGCCGCCTGAAACTCGGGGAGCTCATCGCCGGGCACCATCCCCTGACAGGCATAAACGATGCCATCGCCACCGCCGGTCAAGGCGAGGCCGCCCGCAACGTCATCATGTTCGACCATTGAGCGCACCGGTCCGGCGACGCACCTGACGGTTCGCGAGACCGCATAGGAAGATCATTTGATATGAATGTTACTGTCGACAGCCTCATGGGTCAGTTCGTGGCGACCATATTCGACGACCTCAAGCCGGATGACCGTTTGGTGCAGGAAGAAATCTTTGGGCCGGTTCTGGCCGTGCAGGCGGTCGAGTCCGAAGACGAGGCCATAGAAGTCGCGAATGGAACCGACTTCGGTCTGGTCGCCGGCATCTTCACCCGGGATACCGGCAAGGCCCGCCGGCTGGCCAAACAACTCGACGCCGGTCAGATCTTCATCAATCAGTGGTTCTCGATCGGAATCGAGGTACCCTTTGGCGGCAACAAGAAGTCCGGCATCGGCCGGGAAAAGGGCATGGAGGGCCTGCGGTCTTATTGCAAGATCAAGGCCGTGGGCGAAAAGTTCTAAGACCGGGGAGCGGCGAGCACCTTGACCGATCTGGATATCAGACCGATTACCGGGGCCCTGGGTGCCGACATCCACGGGCTGGACCTCGGTGAGCCACTCGGCACCGAAAGAACCGACGCGGTCAAGCGGGCGCTGGCGCAGCATCTCGTCGTGGTGTTTCGCGATCAAGACCTGACCATCGAACAACTCGAAGCCTTCGCGCTGCAGCTCGGGCCTTACGGCGAAACGCCCTTCGTGACCCCGCTCGAGGGACACCCGAACGTCGTGGCCGTTGCGCGCGAGGCCCAAGAGAAGGGCGCCCTATTCGGCGGCACCTGGCACAGCGATTGGAGCTTTCAGGCCCATCCGCCGAGCTACACCATTCTCTATGGCAAGGAGGTGCCGGCCCATGGTGGCGATACGGTTTTCACCAATCAGTACCTGGCCTACGAGACGCTCTCGCCGGGCATGCGCCGGATTGTCGAAGGTCTCAAAGCGGTTCATTCCGCCGATCGCTCTTACGGGCCGGGCGGCACTTTTGGCCGCCCGGACCCCAACAGCAGCATAAATATCCAGGGCAGCGAAGCCGCCTTGGAAACCCAGGTCCACCCCTTGGTTCGCACCCATCCGGACACCAACCGCAAGGCGCTGTTCATTAACGATGTCTACACGGTCGGATTGGACGACATGAACGCGGCGGAAGGCGCGGCCTTGCTCGATTTCCTGCTGCCGCACTGCCGGCAGATCGCCTTTACTTGCCGAGTGCGTTGGACGCCGGGCGCCGTGACCGTGTGGGACAATCGCTGCACTCAGCACCATGCCATAGACGATTATGCCGGCAGCCGGCGCGAGATGTACCGGATCACGGTCGCCGGCGAGAAACCTTATTGACCACAAAGTGAGTCTCATGATGAAGCTTGCCGAATACGCCGCCTTCGATGCCACCGGCCTCGCCGAGTTGGTTGCCAAGAGTCAGGTGACGCCCAAGGACTTGGCGCTGACCGCCGCGAACGCGATCGAGACAACCAACCCCCATTTGAACGCGGTGGTCGAAACCTATGCCGACCGTATCGAGGATCTGGACGAGAGCACGCTGGGCAAGGGGCCGTTTCGCGGTGTGCCCTTCCTGATCAAGGACGTCTTTGGTCACGAGGCCGGCCGCCGCATTGAATTCGGATCTCGTCTGTGCGAGGGCATGGTGGTCGAAACCGGAACCTACTTCGTCGATAGCTTGAAGGCCGCCGGCTTCAATATTCTCGGGCGCTCTCACGCGCCGGAATACTCCATGTCGGCGACCGCCGAAAGCACCCTCTATGGCAATTGCGCCAACCCCTGGAAAGAAGGCTATTCCGCGGGCGGCTCATCGGGTGGCGCCCAGGCTGCGGTGACCGCCGGTCTGGTGCCGGCTGCCCATGGCTCGGACATTGCCGGCTCGATCCGCATACCGGCGAGTTGGTGCGGCGGCGTCGGCCTGAAACCCTCGCGCGGGCGGGTGTCGATCGGTCCGGTCATGGACGAGGCCGGCTTCGGCTATTCGGCCAACCTGGCGCAATGCAAGAGCGTGCGCGACGCCGCCCGGATTCTCGATTGCGTCGCTTCGCCCCGGCCCGGCGACCCTTACATCATTCCGCAACCCGAAGACAGCTATGGCGCCTTGATGGCGGCGGATCCGCCGCGCCTGAAGATCGGCATTGTGCTGGATGACCTATTGGGCGTCGCCAACGACCCGGAGGTCGCCGCCGCCGTCAACGCCACGGGTAAGGCCCTGCAGGACATGGGACACTCTGTCGAGCCGGCCCACGCCGACATGGGCGGCATGGAGACCCTCAGGGCCATGGTGGATATCTTTTTCTTTGCTTTCGACAGCCGCATCGACGGTTACGCCAAGCTCACCGGCAGGGCGGTCGGGCCGGACACCTTGGAATCCGTCACCCTCGGCCTTTACGATTATGCCAAGACCATTACCCCGGCCAGGTTCATGCAACGGTGGGTCGCCCTGAATGCCGCGCGCCGCAAGCTCGGGGCGTTCTGGAACGATTTCGACATCTGGCTGTCGCCAACCACCGCCTGGGTCGCCGAACCTTGGGGGCGGTACCACCTCTCCAAGCCGGGCGTGACGGCGCAGACCATGGCCGAGGAGCTGTTCGGCTCTCCGACCCAATACACCTTGCCCCACAACCTGATGGGCACCCCGGCGATCTCGCTCCCGCTGGCCATGCATTCCAATGGTCTGCCGATCGGCGTCCAGCTCGCCGCCGGCCCGGCCAGCGAGCATGCTTTACTCCAGCTCGCCGCCGCCTTGGAGCAGGCCATGCCCTGGCGCGGCCGGGTTCCGCCTCTGCATGTCTCGAGGCCGTGATATGCACCCGTCGGCGATGAGATATCTGTGGGTAACAAAGGTTCCGTCTGGCGCTTTAGAGACCGTGAGGCGGCGACGGATTGTACTGGCCATTTCCGCAAAACAAACCTCGATGCCAGAAGGTCATCGATCCTCGATCCGGCGCAACACCCGATATACGACGCAGTAGGGCTAAGTCAGCCGTCAAACCACCTGCTACGCCCGGGCCATGCATCGACCAGATCTTGCAAAACCGGCCATACCTCCGCGCCCTCGGCGATGTCTCGCGCCAAGTGCCCCGGTTCGGCGTTGAACTCCAGTTTGGAAAGGTCGCGCATTCGCATGGGATAAAGAACCCCATCCAAATGATCGCATTCATGTTGCAACAAGGCCGCCTTGACACCTGTGGCGTCGAGGGTGATTTCCTCATCTTCCAAGGTTCGATAGGTCATATGCAAAGATTTGTAACGCACGACCTTGCCATGCAGTCCAGGAATGGAATGACAGCGTTCCCAGCCCGGTACCATCTCTTCGCCGCGTGGCGTCAGCACCGGGTTGACGAGCACCACCCAGGGGTCCGCTTTGCCGCTCGGCTGCAAATTCTCCCGGTAAACCACCAGGCGCAGGCTTTCGAACACTTGCGGCGCGGCGATCCAAGACCCACCCATATCAATCAGGGTGTCCTTCATATCTTCCGCAATGTCAGAGATCGCCGGGTCCGTCGGATCGTCCACCGGTTCCGCAACTCGGCTCAATATGGGATTGCCCATCAGGGCAATCTTCCGGATAGTCATTCGATATCTCTCACGCTTGCATCAACTGAGGAAAATATGTGGTGCGTTTGAGCCGCTTGAAAAGTTACTGGAGTATGCAGACTTTTCTACTCTTGCTGCTGATTTTCGAGGCCCCTTAGCCAGGTGTCAACGGCAGAGTTGAATGTCCAAGTTGGGCTATTTCCAGCCGTCGAGCGGTCCCCCGGAGGATGTCTGTAGTTGGGTCCTAAGCGGCCACAATCGATTCAAATCGGGATATCAGCGCAGGAATGTCCGAAATTGGGGCCAGTCCGGACAGTGCGAGGACGTCACCATAGCGGTCGGAAATAGCCAGGAGCGGTCTTCCAGATCTGGGCTGAGTGTTCTCTCTGCGCTGCTTACGCGCCTGTAGTATAATTTGATAGGTGCGAAAAGGCGGATGGCCCAGGAGAGGGTTTGACCATTTGGGTGAAGGTATAGCTTCGCGTGGAAATATCCTCGAAAGGTCGCGACCTGCAATCCATGACCGGATGGCTCTTTCAGGCCGGAAGATTTCCGACACCGTGGACGATATCGCGCCGCACTCGTGCCCGCATATGACGTATGTTACGTAGCTACCTGCGATTTGCCGGATTTTCTTCCGATCACGAGCGCCGAGCTGGACATTTTGGTAACCTACGTGAACCATATCCTCACCGAAATGCTGGCAAGCTAGGAACCGAGGGTGTTGATAGCCGTTGCGTGCGGCGCCTGGGGGTAGGATGCTTGGCGCGCAGGGGCGGCAAACTTGATCTCTTGGGGCGCGGCTCATGGAACTGACCTGGCTTGAGGACTTTTTGTGCCTGGCCCGTACGAACAATTTTTCGCGTGCCGCGCAAGAACGCAATATCACGCAGTCGGCCTTCAGCCGGCGCATTAAGGCGTTGGAAAACTGGCTCGGCGCACCGCTGGTCGATCGAAGCACGTATCCGACCGCGCTGACGCCGGCGGGCCAGGCCTTTCTCGGCGTCGCGGGGGAGGTGCTGCGCAGCCTGCAGCTGGCCCGTGCGGACCTGCGCGCCAGCGGCGGCGGCCGGGTGCGCTTCGCCGCCCTGCATACCCTGGCGCTGTCTTTCTTTCCCGCTTGGCTCGGCCTTGTCAAAGCCGAGGCCGGCGCCTTCGATTCCACCTTGCAGGCGGACAACATGCACAACTGCCTGCAGGCCCTGATCGAAGGCGATGTCGATTTCGCCCTGTGTTTCGTGCACCCGGAATTACCGGTCGTGATCGATCCGCTAAGATTTTCCGCCCTGCGGATTGGCGGGGACCGTTTGATTCCCGTCTGCGTGCCCAAGGGGCCAGGCCGCCGGCCGCGCTTTTCCCTGCCTGGGCGCGGGGCCAAGGCGATACCCTTCTTGGCTTACGGGCCGGATGCCTTTCTGGGCCGCGCGGTGGCGGTGAAATTGCGGGACAGTCCGGACTGCCGGCTGCACACGGTTTACGAAAATGCCATGGCCGAGGGCTTGAAGGCCATGGCGCTGGCCGGGCACGGGGTCGCTTGGCTGCCGGAATCTTCGATCGGGCCAGCGTTGAGCGATGGCCGTTTGCGGCGGGCCGGGGCTGCGCACTGGGATATCCCCCTTGGCGTGCGCCTCTACCGGACCCCGGATCGCGGAAATCCCCAGGTCGAGGCGATCTGGGATGCCGCCCAAACCGTGTCCCAAGACGGAAGCTAACTATGCGTAACAATCATAGTTTGGTTCCGACATAGCATTGGCTTTGCCGGTGGCGCTGTCACTACCCTGACTCCAACAAGAAAAAACAACAGACCGTGAGTCGGCCGAAGCCGAAGCGGTGAGGGAGCGCAACATGAACCTGTCTCGATTTTCGCGTGTGAAATTGTGCCACGCGCCGACGGCTTTGGAGCCGATGACGAATCTCACCCGGCTCTTGGACGGCCCTAATCTTTACGTCAAGCGGGACGACTGCACGGGCCTGGCGGGCGGCGGCAACAAGACCCGCAAGCTGGAATTCCTGATCGGCGAGGCCCTGGAGCAGGGCGCCGACACCGTCATCACCCAAGGCGCGGTGCAATCCAACCATGCTCGCCAAACAGCGGCGGCGGCCTGCAAGTTCGGGCTCGCCTGCGAAATTCTCTTGGAGCGGCGCGTGCCCGACACCGGGCCGGAGTACGAGACCACCGGCAACGTGCTGTTGGATGAGTTGTACGGCGCGCGGATCGGTTTTCGCCCCGGCGGGACCGACATGAACGCGGCCGCCCTGGAGCTGGCCGACGAGGTTCGCGCGCGCGGCGGCAAGCCCTATTACATTCCCGGCGGCGGCTCCAATCGGGTCGGCGCCCTGGGCTATGTCAACTGCGCCTTGGAATTGCTGCAACAGGCGAACGATACCGGCCTGCGCATCGACACCATCGTCCACGGCACCGGCAGCGCCGGCACCCAGGCCGGTTTGGTGGCCGGACTCGAAGGCTGCAACAGCGGTATCGCGGTCCTTGGCATCAGCGTCCGGCAACCCAAGGAAAAGCAGGAGGAGGCCGTCTACCGCCTGGCCTCGGAGACCGCCGAATACCTCGGCATCAAGACCGGCTTGGCGCGCGACTCCGTGGTCGCCGACGATGGCTATGTCGGTCCCGGTTACGGTCAGCCGACGGCGTCGATGGTCGAGGCGGTCCAGATGGCCGCACGCCACGAAGGGTTACTGCTGGACCCGGTCTATTCCGGCAAGGGCATGGCCGGGCTGATCGGCCTGATCCGTCAAGGGGCCTTTGCCAAGGGTCAAAATGTTGTATTTTTGCACACCGGCGGCTCCGCGGCCTTGTTCGCGTATCGGGATGTCCTGCTGGCCTAGGGCCTGTTGACAATGTGGATGGCGTCGCGGTTGGGTCAAAATGACGCGAGGTTAGGAGCGAGGACGTAGGACATGCAGCGCATATTCAAGGACGCCCGACGCGGCATCGCGTCTAAGGACGAGCGACGCGGCATCGCGTCATCTTGGCTCAATCCCGCTGGGACGGGTCGTCTTATCCCACCCGCCGCGTCGCGAACGGCTTGTGGGGGGCCTGCCACACGGCGCCGTCCGCTCCTAACGGGTGGGATAATCCGATCCCGCCTCGGCGGCATCCACATTGTCAACAGGCCCTAGCGGAGTTTGAAACGAACGGCGGACGGGCGTCCGCCAACGCCATGAGTTATAACAAGAGTCATAAACCGAGGAGGTAAGGAACATGCGTAAAATCTTTGCAGTTGCGTTGAGCGCGATTTTCTTGGCCGCGGCACCCGCCGGGGCGGAAACGGTTCTGAAGCTGGGCCATGTCTCCAGCGCCGATAACGTCTATCACAAGGGCGCGGTGCGCTTCGCCGAGCAGGTCAAGGAACTGACCGGCGGTTCGGTTACGGTCGATACGCTTTGCTGCGCGCAGTTGGGCAACGACGTGTCCCAGGCCAAGACCGTGCAGCTGGGCGCGCAAGACCTGGCCATCGTGTCCAGCAACAACCTGGCGCAGTTCGACAAGCGTATCGATATCTTCAGTCTGCCGGCCCTGTTCCAGGACATTCCCTCGGCTCAGAAGGCGGTCTTCGGCAAGGTTGGCGATGAGATTTTCGAAAACTTCCGTAAGGCGACCGGCCTGCGCGTCGTCTACACCACCGCTTGGGGCAGCCGTTCGTTGATTAACAACCGCAACTCGATCAAAGAGATTTCGGATTTGGACGGCATGCTGATCCGCTCGCCGGGCAGCCCGGTCATGAACGCGACCTACAAGTCCTTCGGCGCCAACCCGACGCCGGTCGCTTTCGCCGAGCTTTTTACCGCCTTGCAGCAAAAGACGGTGGACGGCGCCGACATGTCGCCCTGCGATGTTCTGTCGCTCAAATACTATGAAGTGCAGAAGCATCTGACGACCTCGAACCTCTTCACCGGCTTCGGCATGGTGGTCATGAACGACCGCAAGTTCAACTCCCTGACCGACAAGGAACAGGGCGCGATCATGGACGCCGGCCGCGATGCGGGCGCATACTCCTGGGGCCTGACCGCCAAGTGCGACGAAGACGGTTTGGCCAAGGCCAAGGAAGTGGGCATGGAGGTTATCGAGCTTTCGGCCGAGGCCCGCGCCAAGTTCTTCGACAAGGCGCGCGGTGTGTGGCCGGAGTTCGAGGAGCGTGTCGGTGGCCGCGACTTGATCGACCGTCTGACTAAGTCGTCGATGTAGGTTTGGGTTAAGTCTTGCCGGGCGGGGCGGTGGCGAACGGCATGCCACCGTCCCAGTGGCCAAGGGGTTTGAGGGGAAAAAAGCAATGAAACGATTGATGATATGGCTCAATCGTTTCGATTACACCATGCTTATGGTCCTGCTCGGCCTCTTGGTCGCGGTGGTGTTCCTGCAAGTGGCTTCGCGCTTCATATTCAAGCTGCCGATCGAATGGTCGGAAGAAATGGCGCGCTTTCTGTTCATCTGGTTCTGCTGGCTGGGGTGCAGTTACGCGACCTGCAGCTATCACCACATCCGTATCACCGCGCATTTTCATATTTTACCCAGGGGTATCTCCCTCTGGCTGCTGCGCCTGGGCGACGTTCTGTGGATCGGTTTCAATCTCGTGGTTCTCTACGGCAGCATTCTCTATCTGGAATCGATCCTGGAGTATCCCTACCGGGCCATGATCACCGATATCAACATGCTGTGGATTTTCTTGCCGATCCCGGTGATCTTCTTGGTATTCACCCTGCGCGTGGCGGTCAATCTCTTCGACCCCTACTATTTTCAAAAGACCATGAACGAAGCCGAGCTTGAGGCCGCCGAAAGTATCATCGAAGGCCCGGCGGGTGGAGGCGGGTCATGAGTGTCGGCCTGGCCATAGGCGTAACCTTCCTGGTCTGCCTGCTGCTTGGTGTGCCGATCGCGACTTCCATGGGTCTTTCGGCCGTTGTCGCCATCATCATCGCCGGTTTGCCGATCACCTTCCTCGTGCAGGTGATGTTCGAATCGCTGAATTCCTTTCCCCTGATTGCCATACCGCTGTTCATCCTGGCCGGCGGCATCATGGAACGGGGCGGTCTGTCGCAACGCATTGTCGGTATCTTCATGCCGCTGATCGGCCGCACCTACGGCGGCTTGGCGATCGTGACCATCTTGGCGTGCATGTTCTTTGCTGCCATCTCGGGCTCCGGCCCGCCGACCGTCGCCGCCATCGGTTCGATCATGATTCCCTCCATGCTGCGGCAAGGCTATTCGCCCAACTTCGCCGGCGCGGTGACTGCCTCGGGCGGCACCCTGGGTATTTTGATCCCGCCCTCGGTGCCGATGATCATCTACGGCGTCTCTTCCGAGACTTCGATACCGCGCCTCTTCGCCGCCGGCATCGTGCCCGGTATCGCGGTCGGCCTGATGCTGACCGCGATGGCCTATTTCCTGTCGCGGCGAAGCGGTTACCGCTCGGCTGACGCGAAGATGGATTTCGGCGCCTTCCTACGCGCCTTGAAGGATGGGATTTGGGCCCTGCTGGCGCCGGTTATCATCTTGGGCGGCATCTATACCGCGGTCTTCACCCCGACCGAATCGGCGGTTGTCGCGGTGGTTTACGGCCTGCTGGTTTCGGTCTTCGTGTACCGGGAGATGACCCTGAAAAAGCTGAAGGAAACTTTCATTTTCAGCGCCACCATCAGCGGTTCGGTTCTGGTTATCATCGCCACCGCCACCATCTTCGGCCAAATCCTGACCCTGCAGAACATACCCCAGGACATGGCCCAGTGGATATCCGGCCTCTCGGACAACAAGTACGTGATCCTCTTGATCGTCTGCGCCTTGCTGATCTTCATCGGCATGTGGATGGATACCATCGCCCAGATCATTCTCTTGACGCCGGTGCTCCTGCCCGTGGTTACCGCCATGGGCGTCGACCCGGTGCATTTCGGCATCATCTTCGTGCTGTGCTGCGAGATCGGATTCCTGACCCCGCCCCTTGGGGTCAATCTCTTCGTGGCCATGCGCCTGACCGGCTGTTCGATCGAAAGCCTGTCGAAGTCGGCCTTGCCCTACGTCTTCGTCCTGATCGCGGCCATCGTCATCATGGTCTTCGTGCCCGAAATCACGCTATGGATGCCGTCGCTCATGTACGATCGTTAGCAAGTTGCTCTAGGTCACCGACTCATTAAATCGAAGCCATATTCGCAGTGAAGCAAGTTTAACGGAGGCGAGATAGTTGTCGTCGCGCTTGTCATAGCGTGTGGCGACAGCGCGGAAATGTTTGAGTTTGTTGAAGAAACGCTCGAC
>JAJFGL010000025.1 GCA_021776135.1 Kiloniellaceae bacterium | reverse complement strand
AGCACCCCGCTTCATAACAACCCCATCAGACCAGCCTAACTGACCAATTCGACGCTCTGTCATGCTTCGCTCCAATCAATGAACTAACAAAATCATCGAATCACTATCTATCCCTTCGTGCAAAGGTCTCCAGGATGAGGGGGAAATTGCGTGGCGGAAAGAAACATCTTCATGCTGAGCTTGCCGAAGCACGCACAACGCCGATCCAGGCCATTCTTCGGCAGCGGAGCAAAGATAGGCGGTGGCCCTGTAGGGTTAAGCCCCGCAGCATTTCTTGTATTTCTTGCCCGACCCGCAAGGGCAGGGGGCGTTGCGCCCGACCTTGGCGGCCTGGCGCGGCGGGGCCTTGGGGTTCATGACCTCGCCATCGAAAACCCAGCGCCCGCCCTCGCGCCGGAAACTCGATAATTCGTGATGCAGGCGGCGCTCGCCCCCCGCCCGGTAGCGGGCGATGAATTCCACCGTGCCGGTTTCGTCATCGGGCCCGCCGCCGGTCGCGGCCCGTATCTCCAGGCCGTCCCAACGGGTGTTTCCGAAGGCGTCCTTGGCTTCGGCCACATCGAAATCGCCGCGCAGCTCGGGCGCCAGGGTTTCGGCCAGATAGCCGAACTTACCCAGAACGTAGGCGCTGTAGCGCGAGCGCATCAGGGCTTGCGCCGTGGGCGCCGGGGCGCCGGCGATGTAGGGACCGCAGCAGTCGTCCAGGGCGCTGCCCGAACCGCAAGGGCATGGACTGGATGTCATTGGCGATTCTCCTTTGCCGCGTTCATGTACTATTCTTAAAACCATTCATAGGCTTGGGAGGAGAAGAGAGCCATGGCTTTCGCGGGAATAAATTACCTGGCTGTTTTGATCGCTGCCGCCGCCAGTTTCGCCTTCGGCGCGTTCTGGTACCGGGCGCTCGGCGTGCAGTGGATGGCCGCCGCCGGCGTCACCCCGGCGGACATGAACTTGAGTAAGTCCATCTATATGGTCGCGGGCCTGTGCCAACTCATCATGGCCTTCCTCCTGGCCGGCGCCATCGGCCACCTGGACCGCGCCGACCTGCCCGGCGCGCCCATCGTGGCCGCGTTCCTGTGGCTGGGTTTCGTTTTGACCTCCATGACCGTCAACCACCGCTTTCAGGGCAAGGGCTGGAACCTGACCCTCATCGACGGCGGCTATTGGCTCCTCGCCCTGCTCATCCAAGGCACGATCATCGGCGCCATGGGGGTTTGAGGAGGAAGCATTCGGTTAAGCTATTTCGACTAATATCCGACACGCTATGGGTGCGACCGCACGAGACCTAGAGAAAGTCGAAAAACTAACTGCCAGGGTTATGGCGGTGAGTAAGATTTTCGTCCCCATACTGCTACCATTCGCACGTTTAGGCTTCATTCGGCGCCACCTCGCCAAGTCGCTATCCTGGCGGATAGGCAGGATCTCGCGCCTCAGCCAGCATGGGAAACACGAAGAAGCTGCAGTTATGGCTATCGAGGCCATGAAGGAATGCTGGGATCTGTCACCCGACGGCGCGATGCCAAACGGCCACATCTACCGGTGGTACCTTATGCGCCTCGCCGCGGAGAATCTCGAAAGGTGCGGCGCGCACGATAAGCTGGACAACTTGATCGAATGGGCGAACGCGGAGACCGAGCGGCCCGGCGACAATGAAGCGGCAAAAACATACATCTGTTTCTCGCTATCGAAATACCGCAGGGGCGATCGCGAAGCGGCAATCCGATACGCGCAAATCGCTTCCGAGTGCGATGAAACCTGGGCCGAGCCGGACTTCATTTTAGGCTGGTACGCCTTGGTTTTGGGCGAAGGCGATGCTCAAGAACACTTGACCCATGCAGTGCGCAAAGACCCGCGGATATTGCCACGGATCGAGCAGGATGAAGTGTGCCAGCGGCATCCACACATCATCCGGAAGCTGAATCGATTGGCCCTAGGGTTTACCCCCTAACCCAAATACCGCGCCGTTAGATGGGCCTTGAAGATTTCTGGGTCGAGGGCTTTGCCGGTTGCCTGTTTCAGCAAATCGCCGGTGGTGTGAAGCGCGCCCTGGGAATGGACTTTCTCGCGCAGCCAGGCCATGAGGGGGGCGAAGTCGCCGCGGCTTAGGGCGGCGGGGATGTCCGGCACGGCGGCGCGCGCGGTGGCGAAGACTTGCGCGGCGGCCATGGCCCCCAGGGTGTAGGTCGGGAAATACCCGAAGGCGCCGTCGTACCAATGGATATCCTGCAAGCATCCTAAACGATCGTCCGGCGGGCGTATGCCGAGCAGGCTTTCCATGGCCTCATTCCAGGCGCCGGGCACATCTTTCGGGTCGAGATCGCCCGCGATCATGGCCTTTTCCAGGCGCGTGCGCAGAACGATGTGGGCCGGGTAGGTCACCTCGTCGGCGTCCACGCGGATGAAACTGGGCGCCGCCCTGGTGGCGAGGCGCAGCAGGTTATCCGCCTCCCAGGCCGGGCCCTGGCCGCCGAAAGCCGCGCGCGCCAGGGGCGCCATGTAACCGATAAATTCCGCGCCCCGGCAGGCCTGCATCTCCACCAGCAGGGATTGGCTTTCGTGCAGGGCCATGCCGGCGGCGGCGCCCACGGGCTGCAAGCGCCACTCGGGCGGCAGGCCGCGTTCGTACATGGCGTGGCCGGTTTCGTGCAGCACACCCATGAGCGCGCCGGTGAAATCGGCCTCGTCGTAGCGGGTGGTGATGCGTACATCATCGGGCACCCCGCCGCAGAAGGGATGCAGGCTGGTATCCAGACGTCCGTGATCGAAGTCGAAACCCACGCCTTGCATCAACTTGTGGGCCAGGGCCTCCTGCTTGGCCGCCGGGAAGGGACCGGGGGGGAGTCGCGGCGCCGGCTGGGCGGCCTGGCGTTCCAGGACTTGGCCCAGGAATCCGGGCAGGAAGGCGGCCAAATCGGTGAAAATTTCGTCGATGCGGGCCGCCGACCCGCCCGGTTCGTATTCGTCCAGCAGGGCCTCGTAGGGCGCGCAGCCCAAGGCGGCGGCCTTGGCCTCGGCGGCCTCGCGCACCAGCTTGAGCAGCGCCGCGAAACCCGGCAGGACGGCGGCGAAGTCGCTGGCCGGGCGGGCCTCGCGCCAGGTCATCTCGCAGGCGTGCTGGGCCTTGGCCAGGGCCTCGACCAGGCGCGGCTCCAGGGCGGTTTCGTGGCGCCAGGTCCGGCGCATCCCGCGCAGATTGGCCTGTCGCCAGGTGTCGAGGCTGTCCGCGTCCCCTTCGGCCTCGTCTAGGAGATCGGCTAGGGCCGGATCGCTCATGAGCTCATGGCAGGTCAGATCGAGAGCCGTGAGCTGTTCGCTGCGCGCCCCGGCGCCGCCGGGCGGCATCATGGCCGACATGTCCCAATGCAAAATCCCCGCCGCCTCGCGCAGGGCACTCAAGCGCGCGAAACGTTGTTCCAGGGTCTCATAGGCTGTCATGGCGCTTGTCCTTCGGCGGGCGGCAGAGGTGCAGGATATAGATGGCCAGCAGGATCGCCGCCAGGGCGAACCAGGTGATGGCGTATTGCAGGTGGTTATTGGCGAACTTCAGGCGTGTCTGCCCGCCGATGGGATAACCGCCGGGATTGGGCGCCGGGCCGGCGGCCACATAGACGCGGGTTTCCGCGCGTTCCAGACTCACACTCCCGGCCATGGCCGCCAGGTCCATCCACAGCCAGATATTTTCCTCCGGCTGGTTCGCGGGCCGGAACAGGGCCGAACCGCCCCAGCCGCCCTTGCGGATCAAGCCCTCCACCATGACATCGCCGTCAAGCTGGCCCGCCGGGCGCGCCGCCGGATCTTGCTTGGCCAGGGGCACCCAGCCGCGATTGACCAGGACCGTGCGCCCGTCGTCCAAGCGCAGGGGGGTGACGATGTGCAGGCCGATCTTGCCCTTGTGGGTGCGCGCCGCGACATGGCGTTCCTTGCCGTGCAGGAACACCCCCCGCAAGCGAACCGGGGTGTAGTCCAGGGCCGGGCCGGATATCTCGGCGGGCAGGGCAAGCGGCGCGGCGGCGCCGCGCGCTTGTATCTCCGCGATCAGGGCGGTCTTCCACTCCAGGCGCAGAAGCTGCCAGGCGCCGAGGCCGAGCAGGATGGATAGGGCGGCGAGGGTTATGGCGGTCGGCCAGAATCCAGGGCGTAAGCGGCGCTGCATCTTAGTCGTAATCGACGGTGCCGGAATCGCTCGCCTTGTTGTGGAATTGCAAGGCGATCATAACCCCCTTCATGGGCCGCAGCAGCCACAGCGCACCGCCGACGATGACCGGCGGCCAGAGGGTCAGGTGCAGCCACATGGGCGGCGCGAACAGGCTTTCCAGCAGCAAGGCCAGGGGGACCACCAGGCCCCCCAGGATGAAGATGATGAAAACCGCCGGGCCGTCGCCGCTATTGGCTTTTTCAAGATCCAGACCGCAGGTGGCGCAGCGTTTCGCGACGCTCAAGAAGCCGTCGAAAAGACGCCCCTTGCCGCAGCGCGGGCAACGGCAGGCCAGACCGGTGCCGTAGGGCGAAAGCTTAGGGCCTGCGGACACTTAGGATGCCGTCGCGGTTGGGCCAGAATGACGCGAGGTTACGAGCCCCAGAGGTACACGGAAGAGAACAGGAACAGCCAGACCACATCGACGAAATGCCAGTACCAGGCCGCCGCCTCGAAACCGAAATGCTGTTCCGGGGTAAAATGCCCGCGCATAGACCGGAACAGGCACACGATCAGGAACAAGGTCCCGATGATGACGTGGAAGCCATGGAACCCGGTGGCCATGAAAAAGGTCGAGGGGTAAATGCCGTCGGTGAAGTTGAAGGCCGCGTGGCTGTACTCATAGGCCTGAAAGCCCGTGAACAAGATGCCCAGGGCGACGGTGATGGCGAGCCCGCGCACCAGATTGCGCCGGTCGCCCGCGCGCAGGGCATGATGGGCCCAGGTCACGGTCACGCCGGACAGCAAAAGGATCGCGGTATTGAGCAGGGGCACGTCGAAGGGATCGAAGGTTTCGATTCCCACCGGCGGCCACTGGAACCCGGTCGCTGCCTTGGGAAACAGCGCGGCGCCGAAATAGGCCCAGAAAAAGGCCGAGAAAAACATCACCTCCGAGGCGATGAACAAGGCCATGCCGTAGCGCAGGCCGATTTGCACGACCGGCGTGTGATGGCCCTCGACCTGCGCCTCGCGCACCACGTCGCACCACCACAGATACATGGTCAAGAGCACCAGCAAGGCCCCGGCGACCGCGACCCAGCCGGTCATCTCGTGCATGTAGAGCACGCCGCCCAGGGCGAGCGTGCCGGCGCCGATGGCGCCGACCAGCGGCCAGGGGCTGGGCGCGACCAGGTGATAGGGATGGTTTTGGGTGTGGCCGTGTGCTTCGCTCATGGGATCCCTCTTTATCGCGTGTCTGTTGCCAAGCTGCGCTGGGTCAATTGAATGCCGGGTTCCGCGTCCTGTTTGCGGAAAAAAGTGTAGGACAAGGTGATCGCCTTCACCTCCTCCACGTTACGGTCGTCGAGAATTTCCGGGTCGATATAAAAGCTGACCGCCATATCGACCGTTTGCCCCGGCTCAAGCCGTTGCTCCTCGAAGCAAAAGCACGCGACCTTGGTGAAGTATTCCCCGGTCTTCATGGGCGTCACATTGAAGGTCGCGGTGCCGGTAATTGCCTGCTCGCTCAAGTTCGTGGCCCGGAAGTAGACCAGGCCCGGCTCCCCCACCCTGACCGAGACGGCGCGTTCCAGCGGCTGAAAACGCCACGGCAGACTGGGATCGACATCGGCGTTGAAGCGGACCTCCATGACCCGCTGGGACGCGGTGGCGGTGGGCAGGGCTTCCGCGACCTGGGTGGTGCCGCCAAATCCCGTGACCTGGCAAAATATGCGGTACAGGGGAACCGAGGCGAAGGACAAACCGATCATGGCCAGAACCACCGCCGACAGTACGGTGGCGGTGCGCGCGTTCCTGCTTGCGGCTTGCGCCATGGATCAGGCCCCGCCGATGCGCACGATGGTGATGAGGTAGATCAGCACGACCATGCCCAGCAAGGCGGCGACCACCGCCAGGTTCTTGATGCGTTGCTTGCGGTGCAGCTCGCTGCGCGGCGCGCGTTTCGCCATGGCGGTCATCCCCAAATCCCGGCCGGGGAGCCGGTCAGAACCCGCTCCGCGATCAGGGCGGAGAATAGCACGAAGAGATAAAGAATCGAGAAACCGAACAGGCGGCGCGCGGCGCGCGTGCCCGTCTCGCGCCAAACCCGGAACGCCAGGGTCAGGAAGGCCAAACCGAAGAGGCCGGCGACCGTGCCGTAAAGCCAGCCGGCGAAGCCCAGAGCCACGGGCGCCAGAGACAAGGGCACGAGAATGATACTGTAGAGCACGATTTGCCGGCGGGTAACCGCGGGCCCGGCGGTCACCGGCAGCATGGGTATCCCGGCGGCGGCG
The DNA here is from genome assembly GCA_021776135.1 of Kiloniellaceae bacterium. Classification (GTDB taxonomy): domain Bacteria; phylum Pseudomonadota; class Alphaproteobacteria; order Kiloniellales; family J153; genus JAJFGN01. The sequence continues at coordinate 32,704 of JAJFGL010000025.1, read as the reverse complement.
TAGTCCCCGGCCCGGTACAGGGCCAGGGCCCAGAAATGGGGCGGCGTCCACATGAAGATGATGGCGAAGAGGGCGATGGCTTCGATCCCCACCGTCCCGGTCACCGCGGCCCAGCCGATCATGGGCGGAAAGGCCCCGGCGGCGCCGCCGATCACGATGTTGAAGGGCGTGCGGCGTTTCAGCCAGAGGGTGTAGACGAAGACGTAAAAAGCATTGGCGAGGGCCAACAACCCGGCCGCGGCCCAGTTGAGCGCCAGACCCATCAACATGACCGAAAACAACGACAGGATAATGCCGAAGGTCAGGGCCTCGGCCGGTTCCACCCGGCCGCTGGGAATCGGGCGCCGGCGGGTGCGTTCCATGATCGCGTCGATATCGCGGTCGTACCACATGTTGATGGCGCCCGCCCCCCCGGCGCCCATGGCGATGCACAGCACCGCGACCGCCGCCAGCAGGGGATGCGGGCTTCCCGGCGCGACGAACAGGCCGGCGAAGCCGGTGAAGACCACCAGGGACATGACCCGGGGTTTCAGAAGCGCCATGTAATCGCCGACGCGCGCGTCCCCGCGCGCGAAGGCGGAAGCGCTGTCTTGGGCCGGGGTCAGGCTCAGGGAGGTATCGGTCACGGGCCCTCTAGGGTGGCGGTTTAGCGAATATGCGGTAAGTCGTTAAAGGTATGGAACGGCGGCGGCGACGGCACGCTCCATTCCAGGGTGGTCGCCCCCTCGCCCCAGTAGTTCGCCGTGGTCCGCTTACCCGCGAACAGGGTGTAGAACACCATGGCGACGAAAAAGATCGTCGAGGCGAAAGTCAGATAGGAGCCCATGGAAGACACGTAGTTCCACCCGGCATAGGCGTCGGGGTAGTCGATAATACGCCGGGGCATGCCGGCCATCCCTAAGAAATGCTGCGGGAAGAAGGTGACGTTGACGCCGATGAAGGTGGTCCAGAAATGCAGCTTGCCGGCCCATTCCGGATACTGGCGCCCGGACATCTTGCCGATCCAGTAGTAGAAGCCGGCGAAGATGGCGAACACCGCCCCGAGGCTCAGCACGTAATGGAAATGCGCGACCACGTAGTAGGTGTCGTGCAAGGGCAAATCCATGCCCGCGTTGGCCAGCACCACGCCGGTCACGCCGCCCAGGGTGAAAAGGAAAATAAACCCGATCGCCCACAGCAGGGGCGTGGTGAAGCGCAGGCTGCCGCCCCACATGGTCGCGATCCAGGAGAAAATCTTGACCCCCGTGGGCACCGCGATAACCAGGGTCGCGGCGGTGAAATAGGCCCGGGTATCGACGTCCAGCCCCACGGTGTACATGTGGTGGGCCCAGACGATGAAACCGACGACCCCGATGGAGACCATGGCGTAGGCCATGCCCAGATAGCCGAACACCGGCTTGCGGCTGAAGGTCGAGACGATCATGGAGACGATGCCGAAGGCCGGCAGGATCATGATGTAGACTTCCGGGTGGCCGAAGAACCAGAACAGATGCTGGAACAGAATCGGATCGCCGCCCCCGGCCGGATCGAAGAAGGCGGTGCCGAAGTTGCGGTCGGTCAGCAACATGGTGATGGCGCCGCCCAGGACCGGGATCGCCAGCAACAGCAGAAAGGCCGTGATCAGGATCGACCAGACGAACAGCGGCATCTTGTGCAGGGTCATGCCCGGCGCGCGCATGTTGAAGATCGTGGTGATGAAATTGATCGCCCCCAGGACCGATGACGCCCCGGCCAGATGCAGGGCGAAGATCGCCATGTCCACCGAGGGGCCGGGATGGCCCAGGCTCGATGACAAGGGCGGATAGATGACCCAGGAGGTGCCGGCGCCGGGCCCGACCAGGGCCGAGCCGAACAGCAGGAAGAACGCGGGCACCAGCAGCCAGAAGGAAATGTTGTTCATGCGCGGAAAGGCCATGTCCGGCGCGCCGATCATCAAGGGCACGAACCAGTTGCCGAAGCCGCCGATCAAGGCCGGCATGACCACGAAAAACACCATGATCAGGCCATGGGCGGTGATGATCACGTTCCACATCTGGCCGGGATCGTCGGAAAGCCCGTCGAGATACTGAAGGCCGGGATCCTGGAGCTCCAGGCGCATGATCAGCGAAAAGAAGCCGCCGATCAGGCCCGCGATAATGGCAAAGATGAGATAAAGCGTGCCGATGTCCTTGTGATTGGTCGAACAGAACCAGCGGACGAAAAAGCCCGGCTTGTCAGCGTAAGAGTCGTGCGCCGCGGCGCTATCCTGGGGGGTCGCCATGATGGGAATGTTCCTTTTAGAGCTACTTTAGCTGCGCCAGGCGCGCGGGGCCTGTTTGCGGTTCAACCCGCGCGAATTCTTCCTTGGCCCCTTCGACCCAGACCGCGAAGGCTTCCTTGGACACGGCCTTGAGCGTGATCGGCATGTAGGAATGGCCGGTGCCGCAAATTTCCGAACACTGGCCGTAGTAGGTGCCCTCGCGGGTGATTTGAACCCAGGTCTCGTTCAGGCGCCCAGGCACGGCGTCGAGCTTGATGCCCATGGCCGGCAAGGCGAAGCTGTGCAAGACATCGCTGGCGGTGATCAGAAGCCGGATCCTGGTATCGACCGGCAAGACCACATGATTGTCGGTTTCCAGCAGCCGCTTCTGGCCTTCTACCAAGTCTTCTTCGTCGACGATGGTCGCATCGAAGGTGAAATTTTCGTAGTCCGGGTATTCGTAGCTCCAATACCATTGCCGGCCGATGGCCTTGATGGTCATCTCGGCCTCTTCGACCCGGTCGGCGAAATACAGCAGCTTGAAGGAGGGAATCGCGATCACCACCAGGATGATGACCGGAATGGTCGTCCAGAGGACCTCGATCAGGGTGTTATGGGTGGTCTTGGACGGCGTCGGGTTGCGCTTTTCCGAGAAGCGGAACATGACATACAACAGCAAGACCAGGACGAAGATCGAGATCGCCGTGATGATGATCAGCAGCAGATTATGGAATTCGGTAATGCGTTCCATGGTCAGGGAGGCCGCGTCGCGAAATCCCAACTGCCAGTCGCGCGGACCGGCGGCCAGCGCCGGCGTCATTCCGGCGGTCATGGCGAAAAGGCAAGTACCGATTCGCGGCAGTATTTTCATGTTCGTGGTTCCCCGTCTTGCAATCGCCCGGCGCGCATTTCCACACCAAGCCCCCGATCCGGGGGCCAGCGCCGAAGCTATAGCAACAGTTCCGCACGCTCACAAGTAAGTGATAGCGCCGGTTACCGGTTTCGCGCCAGGTTGTCTTCTTCGCGTTTCACCCCCCGCCGCAGGCGCCAAACGCCAAGCGCCAGCACCCCGGTAACGAAGGGAATCGAGAGGCCGGTCAGAAGCTCCGGGTTGATCGGCAGGCCGGCCGACTTGCCCGCTTTCAGGGCGTAGGATACGAGGCCGACCAGGTAGTAGCTGATGGCCACGACCGAAAGCCCCTCCACGGTTTGCTGCAGGCGCAGTTGCAAGCGCGCGCGCCGGTCCATGGCGTGCATAAGGGCGCTATTCTGCGATTCCAGCTTGACATCGACCCGGGTGCGCAGGAGGTCGGCGGCGCGGGACAAGCGCCCCGACAGGGTATCGAGGCGCTCGGCGGTGGCCTCGCAGGTCCGCATGGCCGGGGCCAGGCGGCGCTCTAAAAAACCGTGAATGGTTTGCAGGCCCTCGTAGCGGACCTCGCGCAGTTCCTCGACCCGGCGCCGCACCAGGGCGTAGTAGGCCCGCGCGGCGCCGAAACGATAACTCGCGTCGGCGGCGATGCGCTCGACCTTGGCCGAGTGATCCGTCAACTCCGCCAGCAGGCGGCGCTCGTCTTCCAAACCCTCCATGGCCGCCATGCGCCCGGTCATCTCGCTCAAGCTGTCGCCGGCCAGGGTCAAGTCCCGGCCGTAGCGCCGGGCCACCGGTAAGGCGAGCAGGGCGATCGCCCGGTAAGTTTCGATCTCGAACAGGCGTTGAACCAAACGCCCGGCCTGGCGCGGCTTAAGATGCCGGTCGCAGACAAGGATGCGTCCGAAGCCGTCGCCGTGGATGCGGAAATCGACGAAGACCGCCGCCGCTTCGCCGGCGGCCATGCAGCCGGCCAGGTTGTCGGTGCCGAAAGCCCGCGCGACCCCCTCGGCGTCGGGCAGGCTTTGGGTATTGGGCGTGAGGCTGAGATGGACCCCGACCAGCAACTCTCCGGCGAGGCTTTGCAGCCACTTGCGCGGCACCCCGGCAAGGGCCTGGATTTCGAAGACATCCTTGGCGTTTGGCTTTGTATCCGCCGCCCCCGTGTCATCCGGGCCGGTGAAAAAGGTGTAGGAAGAAAATTCGGTATGGCGTTCCCACTTAAGCTGAAACGCGCCCAGATCGGCCATGTGGTGGGTATCCGTGTCCGCCGGCGGCGGGGCGCCGAATTCTTCGCACAGGGCCGCGACCTGGGCGCGGTCGGCCGCGGCCGCGTCTTCGCCGGAAAGCAGGGCCAGGTGGGTGGCGCGCAAGGGCGCCCGCAGTCTGGCGAAGGGCCGCGCGTGCAGCTCCTCGCTCAACTCATGGCGTAAGGGATGATCGCGCAGACCGCTTGGCATGACTTCGGTTCCCCTTTCCCCCCTTGGGGGGCTTTACGCTTTTTTGTCCCCGTGCGTGGCCCTATATGAGCTATGACAGAAGCAACGACGCCTTTTCAAGCCTGACGGAGTTCACCGGATGTCCCATATCGCCGCGACCGACGATCTGTTTTTCACCAAGGCCGGGCTCGACCTGGGCCGGACCCAGCGCTTGGTGGACGACGCCCTGCAGGGCGCCGACGACGGCGAATTGTATCTGGAATACTGCCAGTCCGAGAGCCTGGGCTACGACGACGGGCGCTTGAAAAGCGCCAGCTTCGATACCGCCCAGGGCTTCGGCCTGCGGAGCATCGCGGGCGAGGCCGCCGGTTACGCCCACGCCAGCGACTTGTCCGAGGAAGCGATTCGGCGCGCCGCCCAGACCGTGCGCACGGTCCTCGCCGGCCACGGCGGCACCATGGCCGGCGATCCGGCGGGCACCAACCGCGCCCTTTATACGGACCTCAATCCCCTGGGCGCGGTGCCCTTCGAGACCAAGGTCAAGTTGCTGGCGGATATGGACGCCTATGGGCGCGGCCTGGATTCGCGGGTGCGTCAGGTCTCGGCCTCCCTGGCCGGGGAATGGCAGGCGGTGCAGATCCTGCGCGCGGGCGGCGAACGCGGCGCCGATATCCGGCCCCTGGTGCGCCTCAACGTTTCCGTCGTCGTGGAACAGGACGGGCGTCAGGAAACCGGCGGCTACGGCGGCGGCGGGCGGATCGCCTACGACACCCTGATCGACCCGGCCTATTGGCGCACGGCGGTGGACGAGGCCCTGCGCCAGGCCCTGGTCAACCTGGACTCGGTGCCCGCCCCGGCCGGGGAAATGGCCGTGGTGCTGGGGCCGGGCTGGCCCGGCATTTTGCTCCACGAAGCCATCGGCCACGGCCTGGAGGGCGATTTCAACCGCAAGAAAACCTCGGCCTTTGCGGGGCTCATGGGCCAGAAGATCGCGTCCAGCGGGGTCACGGTGGTGGACGACGGCACGCTTGCCGACCGGCGCGGCTCCTTAAGCATCGACGACGAGGGCACGCCGAGCCAATGCACGACCCTGATTGAGGACGGTATTCTGACCGGCTACATGCAGGATCGCCAGAACGCCCGCCTCATGGGCATGAAGCCGACCGGCAACGGGCGCCGGGAATCCTACGCCCACATTCCCATGCCGCGCATGACCAACACCATCATGATGGCCGGTGACCAGGAGCCGGGGGAAATTCTGGCCTCGGTCAGACAAGGCCTCTACGCGGTCAACTTCGGCGGCGGCCAGGTCGATATCACCTCAGGCAAGTTCGTGTTCTCCTGCACCGAGGCGTACTTGATCGAGGACGGCAAAATCGGCCCGGCGGTCAAGGGCGCGACCCTGATCGGCAGCGGCCCCGATGTGCTGACCCAGGTGTCCATGATCGGCAACGACATGAAGCTCGACCACGGCGTCGGCACCTGCGGCAAAGAAGGCCAGGGCGTGCCCGTGGGCGTCGGCCAGCCGAGCCTGCGGGTCGACAAGCTAACCGTCGGCGGCACGGCGGCTTGAGCTTGTCCGGCCCGCCGCGATCGAAGATCTTCTAGCTAGGGAGGTGTCAAAAGATGCCGCTGCAAGGCACTGCGCTGAGCATCATTCTTCCCGCTATGGGTCTGGCTTTGAGCATGGCTGCTTCCAACGCCGCCATAGGGCAGGATGCTCAAACTCTCACGACCTACGATGTCGTTAATCCACCGCCTTGTACCAATAATAAAGGGGAAATGGTTCGCTTCATTGAGCGGAACGGAGAACGCTCTGCCATGGCGGCCGGTATGGCCATCAGGGACCGTAACGGTCAAGCGGTGATTTTCAGATCCAATTATGCCGCCGCGCCACCGGAATTTCAGCGCTTTATCGACCGGCATGAATGCGCCCATCACCAAACCGGCGATGTCGACCGCCCGCATCCGCCGCGCAACAGCCCCGAACACCTGATGAATGAAAGCATTAGCGATTGTGTCGCGATCCTGCGCCTGCGCGATGAAGAGGGTTTCGACCGCGCGGGGTTCAGCAGGGTTGCCGCCGCGATGCGTCACGATATGGCGAAAATCGGGTTTCCGGAAATCAGCATCGGCAGCCGGATCGGCAATATTGACAATTGCTATAGCAAGTACGGTTCACCACAAGATTTCATCGATGGAATCCTGAAACACAGGGGCCTGTTCCAGCCATAAAAAAAACCGGACGATGCCAAGCAGCCCAAGTGTTCAAACGGCGGCCCGCCCGAAACCTAAGACCGGGCGCGACATGTGGTGGGTACGAAAGATGCCGTGCTCACGGCACGCGCGGCATTTCATAGGGTAATCCCGGCTCAAACCACACGAGCATCGCGGTCGCCTTGCTGGTGCCGTCCAACTGGAATTCGACGCGAGTGCCGGCATCCTCCACCTGAAACGCCGTGGGCCCGCGCGGCAACAGATAAAAACTCCGCAGCGTTCTTTGCTTAACCGTGATCATACCTCAGGCACGTGACTAGTTCAGTCATAGCTTTTTATTCCTAAACTAAAGAGAATAGTCAATACGTCGACCACCCAAAGCGGACGACTGCGGTACATCCAAAGCACCAACGAGGGTCAAAATCAGTAAGGCATAATTCTTCACAGTTATTCTAACTAAATGCATGATAGATAAACATAATAAGAAAAAGCACAATGATGCCCAACACAATAAGGAAACCTGTGTGAACAATCGTAAGCAGTAACATCGGCACATATTTCATGATAGCTTTACGAAAAATAACTGCGAGACCAATTGGGACGAACACCGATAAAACAATGAACCATCCAGGATAATTGTCGTCCGTCGGTCTAAATACATAACTATCGCCTAAGGTCATCGCAGTAATTATCCAAGCAAGCCAAAACCATAGAAAAGAAAGGTATTTGTTTCCGGCAAGCCAAATCAATCCTTCCACCAGACCAGAACCAAGCTGTCTCCCTGCCTCATGAGCAGCCGGATCAGCAAATTGGACTTTTTTTTGATTGTCAGGGTTACAAATTGTACAGGAATAATAAGTAGAACACGCAATATTACCACATCTATCACAAGCCATTTTCACATCCCAATTTTCGGCCACGCTTGGCGGTGCGGCGATGTTCCTTGCCTAGGCCTATGACTTGGCGGCCAGGGGGCAGAACTTGACCGGCGTCATCAGTTTGTTCGCCTGGCTCGCCAGGGCGCCCAGTTCCGCGCTTTTGCGCGTGTAGGCCAACCATTCCTCGTCGGCCCAGAGGGCGGCGCGCTTCGCCTCGCGGTCGCCGGCGTTCTCATAGACCCAGATGTGCATGTATTCGTTCGGATCGCCGGTTTCGCACTTGAGATAGCAAAGCGGTTCGCCGAGGCAGCGGAACTGGGGCGGCTTACCGTACTTTTCATAGAGGGCAAGGTGCGCGGCAATGGTTCCGGGCTTACAACGGTAGGTGCGGACGTCGAGCAGCATGAGAATCTCCTTCCTATGGGTCCGTACGATCGGAAAATGATCTAGCCGCCGCTAATCTCCTTGGCGGTGTCTGCGTTCTGGCCGAAGAGGATCTTGCGCTCGGCCTCGCTTGGCGGTGCGGCACGGCGGTGTTCCTTGCCTAGATCGACGCCTCTTTGCACGGCGGGGCGCGCCTTGACGCTCTGGCGCCAGGCGAAAACCCTTGGGAAAGCCTCGAGCGCTTGGCCCAGGGGCTTGGCGATCAAAACCCAGGGCCAGCTCATCATATCGGCGATGCTATAATCCGCGCCGAGGATGAAGGGACGGTCTTCCAGGCGCCGTTCCAGAACCCCCAGGCAACGCTCGTATTCGTGGCCATAGCGTTCCAGGGCGTAGGGCTGCTCCCCCGGCGCGTAATTGACGAAATGGCTGAGCTGCCCGGCCATGGGTCCTTGATTGCCGGTCTGCCAGAACAGCCATTCGAGGGCTTCCTTGCGCCCCAGCGCATCGGCGGGCATGAACTTGCCGGTCTTTTCCGCCAGGTAGAAAAGAATCGCCCCGGATTCGAACACCGGCACGGGATCGCCGTCCACATCGCGGTCGACGATGACCGGCATGCGGTTGTTGGGGCCGATGGCCAGAAACTCCGGCGTGAACTGATCGCCGGCGCCGATGTCGAGCATGATCGTTTTGTAGGCCAGGCCGCATTCCTCCAACATGATGGAGACCTTCCAGCCGTTGGGGGTCGGCCAGTAATAAAAGTCGATCATGGGGAACTCTCGCCCAAGCCGATCACGGCATCGGCCGCGAGCGCGCGCAATTCATCCTCCGTGACCCCGGCTTGCCTAAGAATCGCGGCGGTGTGTTGCCCCAAGACCGGCGCGCCCCGGCGATGCTCCGCCGGGGTGTCCGAGAAACGCGGCGCGTGGCGGGCTTGGCGCAGCTTACCGGCGTGCGGGTGGTCGGTCACCGTCACGATCTCGTTGGCCAGTATTTGCGGGTGGTCGATCACCTCGGCCCGGCGCAAGACCGGCGCGCAAGGGACGTCCGCCGCCTCCAGACGCGCCAGCCAGGTGGCCGTGCTTTCGGCGCGCAGAACCTCCTGGGTCAGGTTCAGGCGCGCGTCGATATTGCGGTGGCGCAGGGCGGAGGTTTTGAAGCGCGCGTCCTGCAGCCATTCGGGCCGCGCCAGGGCCTGGGTCAGGCCCAGCCATTCCTTGTCGGATTGAACCGCGACGCTGATGTGCCCGTCGGCGGTTTCGTAGATCAGGTCGATGAAACTTTGCGCTTCCTCCTGGGGGAACTCGTCGCCGACGAAGGTTTGGCTGCCCATGTCGGAGTGCCAAAGAAACGACACCACCGCGTCGAGCATGGAGAGGCGGAGGTGCTGCCCGGCGCCGGTCCGGGCGCGGCTCAACAAGGCCGCCGTGATCGCCTGGGCGGCGGCAAAGCCGGTCAGCTTGTCGGGCAGGATGGTGCGCACCAGACGCGGGCGCAGGTCGTCGGCGCCGCCCTGTATGCTGGTCAGGCCCGAAAGCGCCTGAACCAGGGGGTCGTAGACCGGCTTGCCCGCATAAGGACCGCTGTCGCCGAAGCCGCTGATCGAGACGTAGACGATGCTGGGCGCGATCTTACGGATCGCCGCTTCGTCCAGCCCCAGGCGCTCGACCACGCCGGGGCGGAAATTCTGGACGAAAACGTCGGCCCCGGCGGCCAGGCGCAGCACAATCTCGCGGCCGCGCGGGTCTTTCAAATTAAGGGCCAGGGAACGCTTGTTGCGGTTGTTGTTCAGGAACGAGGCGGATAGGCCGCCGCGCCGGTTGGAAACCGCGCGGGTATAGTCGCCGCCGCGCGGATTCTCGACCTTGATCACGTCCGCGCCCTGGTCGGCCAGGATCATGGTCGCCAGCGGCCCCGACACCATGGCGGTGAGGTCGATAACTCTAAATCCGTCGAGCGGTCCCGGCATGTTAGCGATATGTCCTGCTTGGGTTTACCACAGGGTTTTCCTTGCCCGGCCCTGCCATGCCCGATCGTAGGCGCCGCCGCCGACCCGGTCTTGGCTTCGCGCGGCCAGGATTTGGCCGGGACTGGGCAGGGTCTTGGGGTCCGGGTGTTTCTCCGGGTTCCAAAGATCGGCGCGCAGAATCGCCCGGGCGCACTGGAAATAGACCTCCTCGACCGCGATCGCGATGACGCTGCGCGGCGCCTTCCCATCGACCGCGAAGGAGGCCAGCAAATCGGGCCCGGCCTCGATATGGGCCTGGCCGTTGACCCGCAGGGTGGTCCCGGACCCCGGTATCAGGAACAGCAGCGCGACGCGCGGATCGCGCAGAATATTACGCAGGGTATCGACCCGGTTGTTGCCGCGCCGGTCGGGAATCATCAGGGTCCGCGCGTCGTGAACCCGCACGAAACCCGGCCCATCGCCGCGCGGCGTGCAATCCAGGCCCTCCGGCCCGGCGCTGGCCAGGGCGGCGAAGGGCGAAGCGGCGATCAGGGCCGCGTAGGGGGGCGTTATCCGATCCGCGACCTTGACCGTGGCGGCCTCGGCCGGCTCCCCGTAAATGGCCTCCAGTTCCTCAAGGCTCGTAATTTTTGACATGAATAGGGGGCTCTTTCCTGGGCGCGGTGGCGATTATGAAGGAAACCGGCCCCGGCGTTAACACTTTGTTAATAAACTGGGGGCTTAATATACATACCTAACCCTTCCCTGGATTAGTACCCATACTACCCTAATACCCCAAAAGAGCCGCGGTCCCCCAGCCGCGGCTCTTCTCGTTGTGGTGCGCGCGCGCCGCCAAGGGATGGAAATTCCCTCGTCTCCGTATTACTTATAGTCTCCATCCGCACACGGTATTCTCTCTTGGCGCGATTCTTTCTTAGATATCTACCGGCGGCCCTGCTTCTGGCCGGGCTCATGGCCGCCGTCCCCGCTCCCTCGCGGGCGGCGGCGCTAACGCCTGCCGATGAGGCCAATGTCGCGCGCGCGCTTGGCTATCTGAACGGTATTTCGACCTTGCGGGCGCGTTTCGTGCAGATTTCCTCCAACGGGTCTTACGCCGAAGGGGAGGTCTTGATCGACCGTCCTGGGCGCTTGCGCTTCGATTACGATCCGCCGGTGCCGGTCTTGCTCATCGCCAATGACGCGACGCTGTTGTTCTACGACCGGGAATTGAAGCAGGCCAGTTTCCTGCCCCTGGCGGAGACGCCCCTGTGGTTCCTGGTGCGCGAGGAGGTCAAGCTATCCGGTGGCGTGCAAGTCGAAAAGGTGATCCAGGAACGCGGCACCCTGCGGGTTAGCCTGCGCGATACCGGCAATCCGGATATCGGCGAAATCACCCTGGTGTTCGAGGACGCGCCCCTGTCCTTGCGCAAGTGGCAGGTGGTCGACGCCCAGGGGGTGCGCACCGAGGTCTCCCTGGTCGATCCCCGCTACGGCATGGCCATCGACGCCAAGGCCTTCGACCACGGCGATCTGGAAATCTACGACCCCGCCCAGCGCGGGCAGGAGCCCTAGGGGCCGCCGCCAATCGTCATCCCGGACCCCGATCGACTAGCGCCCGGTTTAAGTTCACGCACCCCCGCATGAAGCCGTGCCCGACATCGCAGACCCCCACCCCGGCTCTCCCTCTCCGTGGGGAGGGAACGGTAGCTGTGTACTTCTTCTAACTCCCTCCTCCTTGAACGGGGAAGTTTGCGGGGCTCAGGTCATCGGCAACGGCCTTCCTGTTCAGGTTGATTTCGCAGCTCCATTTCAGCGGCACGGTGCCGATGATCGATGAACAGGCTTACGCTGAATGGCTGTCGAAGTAGCGAGCCGACACTAAATCAATCGATTGTCGCTGGCCAAAGGTCTTAAATAAAGCGCCACCATGTAGCCCTCTCGGCATCTCTAATCGTCATTTGAGTTGTCCCGTCACGCCTTCCTTCTTCGAGTGAAGCCATGATCTGATTTCCTTGCGGTGAACCGACATCATAGGTCTCATACACTATACCATCTGGCGTCCTTTCGAACCGGGCTATTGGCTGTACATAACCCCTCATTTCTGGAATCTCGAGTTTTATTGTGTTCCGACTACCTCTGGCAGAAGCATGGATAATTCCATGTGTGTCGCCAGAGTGTGCACTTAGAACCTCCGGGGCACTTTGAAAGAAGGCGTCTACGACGCGGAAAGGTATTTGTGTTTGCGTTGGACGGTCTGTTACAGACGCTTTTCTTAATCGCATTAGTAGAACTGTTCCAGGCGAGGCCGCTAGCTGTGCAGTCTCAGGTCGCGCAGTTGTCGTTCCAGCTTGGTCACCGGCTGGGGATACGGCGAGGCGAGAAGCTGCGCGCGCGCGTGCTGGCGCCGCAAACCTTCTTGACGCAAAAAGCGGAGGGTTGCCGGAAGTAGATCGCCTTGTTCTTTCCCCCTGAAATTTTGCCCTAGCTGCCAATTCGTCAGGTAAGTAGCCTTCGCGGATCAGGTGATCCAAAAATTCAGGGTCCAGTCGTACAGCAAGTCGGCTCGTGGTGTCCTTCCACGATGAGATCGCATCCAGCGTCTGAACTATGACCGACGCATCTACTTCGGTATCGACCTGTAAGCCAGCTTCAACATTCACATAGAGGCCGGCCTCGGTGATGTTGTTTGATCCGACGATCAATCGTGCTTCCTCTTCGTTGCGAAAAAGGTACAGCTTTGGATGAAATATGCTGCCAGCCTCATTATGATAGACATACGTTTCGCAGTGGCCGTGCTGCTCCAAATCGAGAAGCGCCTGTAACCCTTCGCGTGTGGTGTTCTGGAGGTCGATCCCAACAATGATCGACAATTGGCCGCCATGGTGCAAGAAGTTCGCGAGGCGATCCGTCAGGTGCGCCATTCCCGAGGCACGAACCCAAGCCACAGCGATGTCAAGCGAATCCCAGAATGGATCGATCTGGTCCGTTTCGTCGATATGACGAAGCAGTTCTGTCCCGAACCGGACCGCTAGCGGTTGATTATAAAACAAAGATTCCCCTCCTTGCCCACAAATTTACATTGCAGCACCTCCGCCACGTCTGAGTGTGAGCTGCGAAAGGTCCAGTAGAGCTGTCGAATATAATTACGTTGCTACAAGTTGGGTTCTGCATGAGGTAGCCCATCTGCATCGGATCACCCCTTGCACTGTTTACAAATGCAGAGGCGGAACGGTTGGTTCACCGTCAGGATCAAGACCGCTGCCGGTGCCAAGGCGCTCGATACCAGCCACAAGATCGCCGTATGGCTTCACTTTCGGCCCCTTTGTCTTGGTGGGTGCCGGCTTGGCGAAAATGAGGACGTATTCGTGAACGTTTTTGAATAGGAAGTTTGGTGGGTAAGGATAGCTTCCGAAAATAGGGCGCTGTGCGCCGTAGGAGCCCCATTTTCCGCCGGAGCCGTCCTTCGACCAGATGATTTCATTGATCATGACAAAGCCGATGCTGCGCAAGAGCACCGCGAAGTCAGTTGCCAGGGGGAACGTCAGCAGGCCGTGGTCGGTGTGTTGATTGACGTTGGCTGTCACGATGCAGATTTTCCGACCAGGCATCAGAGCACGATAGCATTCTTGGAATACCGGGCGCGTAGCTTCAAGGAATTCTGTATAACTTTCGATGTCCCCAAGATTCTTTTTGGATTTCCCATAGTCGGCCTTGTTCCAATAAGGCGGGCTCGTGACCACTAAACCAACACTATTATCCTCGACGAAGTTCATGTCGCGGCTGTCACCGTGGACGGCGAGAAGAGACTCAAAGTTTTCCCCGTGACCATTGTGAAGCTTGCGGCACTCCTTGTTGATGTTACGAACGTAACCGGCGTTCTGGTCGACGCATATCGCGCGTCGCCCTAAAGGAATTACGGCGCGCGCTGTCGTACCTGATCCAGCAAAGGGGTCGAGTACACTTTCGCCATAGAAACTAAAAAGCTTTGCCAGACGATGAGGTATTTCATCTGGGAACACGGCAGGGTGATCGTCGCGTCTCGTGTTTGCAATAGTCCAGACGGTCTTGGTGTATTCCCGCCATTCTTCCTTAGTAACTTTACTTTTTTCTTTGATGGCAGGATCAATAATCTTCTTCATGCCGCCCCCTATTTTACAGTTTCTGCGATTGCTGGTTGGCGTAGCTTGGCCGCTACAGTGTGCGTCGTGAATTGCTGAAGTTCGTTAACGAAAGCGCTCTCAATGCCAGCAAGATCGGCCAGCACCTGATCTGCTTTGCGCCGGATGACATCATGGCCGTTAGGCGTATACGCGAGGGAAGTCCGACCGCGATTAAGGCTGATGACGGGATTCAATCTCATCTTTGACCACAGCTCGTCGCCGCTGGCAGTGAGCTTTCCTGCCGTAGCACCTGTCAGCAATTCAAGGCCGAACGGCAGCGAGGAGATGAATCGCTTGGATACGTGGAAACCGTCACCGTGCGTGTGCCACCACCAGTAGGCCAAGTGGCTGGTCAGGACAGCGAACACAGCGAGCGCATCTTCGGGTGATGTGCATGAGATGGCATAGAGAGGATGCTCCGAAAGCACTTGGCCGCTCGCTGACAAGCCGCTAGGCGGTTTCAGGAAGACGTTGAGAAAATTGTAAGCGGTTGGGCCGACAAAAACGGTATGATTATCCACATTTGGTACGCGAGCAAGGTTGAGGCGCGTGATATCCTTTACAGCCAGATCAAGACACGTCTTGCGCGCGCCCAGCACTTTGAGCGCTACTGCTTGACATTCGCCATCGATCTTCGGAATGCCGGTGCGTATGTCGCTGTCGATCGCGGTGAACCGAAGACTTCCGAACATGGCGGACCGGCTTTCGCCGCGCCACTTTCGCATCGGTCCCGTTGCCAGAGCGGATTCCGTTTCGGATTGTGTGCGCGACCAAACGATGATGGCGTTACGTGTCTTCACGTCCTCACCAAACAGGGCGTGCGGTTCCCTGTCGAAAAACGCGAACCGCCAGTCACCCGGTGTCTCTCCGATCAGCTTGCGGGCCGTGGCAAATTGCGGACCTACATTACAGGCTAGGGACAGGGGCAGCACCATAGCGCCTGCGCTCCTGTCACGGGCTGCGAGCCGGATCATCTGCTCGACAAAGGGCAAATAAATTTCCGCGCCCCACTGAGGCTTGACGGCTAAAGTCTCGAAGGCATAGCCAAGCGTCGAGAAATCATCGCGATCGCCAATATTGGCATAGGGCGGATTGCCGATAATTATACTGGGGCCACGATTGAGAGAGGGGAATAGGAGCGGTAGAGGCACCCGTCTCCCTGCGGCCTCGTCTGCGCCGGAGAGAGTGTGCACGTCAGCATTCGCAGCTTGCGGAAATTCACTGCGGTTGGCACAACAGCTCTTGGCCTCTGCCGGATCAATCCGTAATGTGTCGATACATGCGAAGTTAAGACGCAACCGCCGCCACAACGCTGCGGGTGTTGACCTCTCGCCCTGCCCTTCCTTCCATATGTCTGTAAGCAATACGAACGCAGCCGCATTGAGCGGCCAAGGGTCGATATCCACCCCGAACAGTAATTCCGATGCGAGTTCGAATGCGCACCTATCAAGATGGCGTCGCCGAAGCAGCTTTAGCGCGGCTCGAAGGAAGACGCCTGTTCCGCATGCCGGATCAAATACCGCAGGCGGATCGTCGGCATCCATCGAATCCAGGCAGGCAGCGGCCATGTATTCAGCGACATCCGCCGGCGTGTAGAAAATGCCTTCGGCACGCTTGCGGGTCCGCGCTGTGTGGGTGCCCGGATCGCGTCTTACACTCAATCGGCTTCCCGGTCCGTGAGGGTCGAGCACATAGGGGAGCAGTTGGAAGTAGGCGGCAGGATCAGGCTCAGAGCCAAGAAGGGTTTGAGCTCTGTGGATGGCCTGGTCTGATGGCAGGCTCGTCAATCGGCCCGGCGCGTCAGTGCCGAAGAACCAACACTCGGCATCCTGCAAGGAAGCTGTAGCGGGGAGAGCTTCGCTGGCTATAGCAGACGCCCACATCGACACAATCGCCCAGGACGCCATTTCAGCCGGTGAGCGGACCATGTCTGGCAATGGTTGCCAGCGCGCGATTCCGAAGAGTGACTGATGGTGATCGGCGCACCGGCGCTTTCTGGCGAGTGAACGGGAGAGAACCGCGACAGCATCACGGAGGGGACGGCCATAGGTTTCGGCTGCGGTCGAGAGAACATGTCCGCGCCGGGGAATGTCCAAGCGCAAGGCTTCCTGCTCCATACCGGTTTTGAGCACGGAACTCTCTTGCCGCGGGGCAGACGGCGCAACACGAGCCGAACACTGCCGTTTCTCATCCACCCGTCGATTCTGAAGTTCCGTCTTGGTCAAGCCCGCCCCCTCACATCGTGCGCTTGTTCGCGAGCCGCAAGGCAAGCTCAGGCTGACCGTGCTCCCCGTACTTGTCGAGAAAGTCGCGAATTGCCTGGCTGATTGGCCAGGATGCAGAAACTTTCGCTTGCTCCGCCAGAGTGCCCACTGCGGCATAATCGTCCTTGTCGACGCTGATAGTTACCCGAATGAGACTTTTTTTAGCGGCCATGCTAGCAACCCCTTGTAGATCACGAATCTGAGGATATCATATCTATACCACAACAATGACGCCTCTTGACCTGAGCCCCTTCTTCCCACCATTCAGAAGTAGAGGCTGTTCTGGTTTTGGCCCATTTGGGCCGGGTGCGCAATGGGGCGGTGAGTGAAGCCCTCACAGCGCTCAGGCGATCCGCCCCATGGCGCCAGAAGACGCGCCGCTTGCCGCGCCCATATTCCGCCGCCGCCGCGCCCCTAGTCTTTTGCCGCCTCCGCGCCGTTGGCTTTCAGGTCCCACCAGGCGGTCAGGCATTCGCCGGGGGTTGGGTCGGTAATGCCGTCGAGCAGGAACGTGGCCCGGACCTGGGCCTGGGCCATCAGGCGCGGCAGGCCGCTGGCCTCGGCGCTGTCGTGGTCGAGCCAGGCGCAGGGGTCGAGACTGCCGTAGCGCACCACGGTCGCGGTGCCGGCGGCGCCGAGCAGGGCCAGCAGCAGAATCAGGATCTTCATTCAGGTTTCCTTTTGGGCGATTGCCGCCGCGCTTCTAAACGGGCGCGCGAAAAGTTTGAGCAGCGGCGGTTCCTCGCGCCCCTCCACCCCGATCGGCATGGCGGCGAAGCGCGCGGTGGCGCTGCGGCTGCCGAACAAGGGATCCCAGAAGGAAAACAAAGTGCCGTAGTTGGAATCCGTGTCCCGGCGCACCTTGTGGTGATGAACCCAATGTATGGACGGGGTAATGAACAGCTTCGCGATGGCGCGCTCCAAACCCTCGGGAAGCGCCAGGTTCGAGTGGTGGAAGATGGCGGCGAACAACACCACGGTCTCGAACACCAAGACCGACGACAAGGGAATTCCGAAGATCACGATGATCCCGGCCCGGGCCAAGGCCGAGAGGATAACCTCGCCGAAGTGAAAGCGGATGGCGCTGGTGGCGTCGAGAAAGGGATCCAGGTGGTGGACTTCGTGAAAGCGCCACAAAAACGCGACCTCGTGATTGAACCGGTGCCACCAATAGATCAGGAAATCCAGCAGCAGCAGATCGATCGCCAGACCCGTCAGGCCCGACCACCATTCCGGTCGCCAAACCAGGTGGTAGTCCACCGCCAGCACCGAGACCGGCACCACGATCAAGGGCGACAATCCCAGATTGGCCAGCCACAGCCCGCCGTTATGACCCAGGCGGGTCCGGGCGCCGGCGGGCGGCTCCACGGCGCGCGGGCGCAGTCGCTCGGCGATGAAAAACACGGCCAGCCAGACCCCCACCGCGGCCGCCTTCCAAGGCAGGAGAGTCTCTAAGCCAAGCTCCATGATCGCGAGTGCCCGTTGAAATTGCGCGCCCTGGGCGCGGACAGCATAGAGATAGTATATTCACGCGCCGCCGCCAGTAGATTCTTATGCGGGAATTATACGATTCACATACGATACACATACGTTTCCAATACATCTCATGGCGCTTGCGCGGGGTCGCCGCCGCCCTTAGCTTTCGGGCCATGAGCAAACCTCTGATCGGCGTCACGGCCTGTATCCGCACCCTCGACGGCCTGCCTTTTCACGCCGTGCAGGACAAGTACCTGCGCGCCGTTATCGAGGCCGCCGGCGGCATGCCCCTGGCTATTCCCGCCTTCGGGGCGAAGAGCGAACCGGACCGCCTGATCGCGATGCTGGACGGGCTGATGCTGACCGGCAGCCCCTCCAACGTGCACCCTCGCCACTACGAAGCGAGCGCCCACGCGGCGGCCGAGCCCTATGACGAGGCCCGCGACGAAACGACTTTACCCCTTATAAACATGGCCTTGGATGCCGGCCTGCCGCTGCTTGCCATTTGCCGGGGGTTCCAGGAATTGAATGTCGCCCTGGGCGGCACCCTCCATGCCGAGGTCCACGAACTGCCCGGACGGCACGACCACCGGCGCCCCCAAGACCCCGATCTCGATGTCCAATACGGACCCCAGCACGCAATCGGCCTGACCCCCGGCGGCGCCTTCGAAGCGCTTTTCGGCGCTTCGGAAATCACCGTCAATTCCCTCCACAACCAGGCCCTGGACCGGGTCGCGGAACGGCTGAACATCGAGGCGGTGGCGGCGGACGGCACCCCCGAGGCGGTGAGCGTCAAGAACGCCGCCGGTTTCGCCCTCGGGGTCCAGTGGCATCCCGAATACAAGGTCTTGGAAGACCCCTATTCCGTGAAGCTTTTCAAAGCCTTCGGCGACGCCGCCCGGGCCAGGAGCGGGCGCGCGTGAGCCTGCGCATCGCCACCTGGAACGTGAATTCCCTGCGTATGCGCCTGGACCACCTGGCCAGGTTCCGCGCCAGCGAACAGCCGGATATCGTTTGCCTGCAGGAAACCAAGGTCCGCAACGAGGAGTTCCCCCACGAAGCCATCGCGGAGATGGGTTTCGCCCATGTCTTGCGCCATGGCCAGAAGGGCACCAACGGCGTCGCCATCCTCTCGCGCCAAGCCTTCGAAGCCGAGGAAACCTTGAATTTCTGCGGTCGCGACGACTGCCGCCATGCCAGCGTGCGCTTGGCCGGGGGCTTGGAGATCCACAATTTCTACGTCCCCGCCGGCGGCGATAAACCGGACCCGGAAGCCAACGACAAGTTCGCCCACAAAATACAGTTTCTCGACGAAATGGCGGCCTGGGCGAAACAGCACCTGACCGGCAAGCGCGCGGTTTTACTCGGCGATCTCAATGTCGCGCCCTTGGAAACCGACGTTTGGAATCATAAGCGCCTGGTGCGCAACGTCGGCCACACACCGGGCGAGAGCGAGCGTATGCTGCGCCTGCACGCCGCCGCCGGTTTGATCGACGCGCCGCGCCGCTTCGTGCCTCCGGACCAGGCGCTCTATTCCTGGTGGGGTTACCGGTTCCGTGAAGCCTTCGCGAAAAATTACGGTTGGCGCCTGGATCACATCCTGGTCACCCCGGCCCTGGATGGGGAAATCGCGGACTGCCGGGTGTTCAAGGACACCCGCTCCTGGGAGAAGCCCTCCGACCACGTACCGGTGATCCTGGACCTGGCTTAGCCGCCCGGCTCGGGTTCCTGCTGGGTGATGCAGTGGATGCCGCCGCCGCCGCGCACGATGCTGTTGGCCGCCACTTGCCGCACTTCGCGGCCGGGGAAGCATTTCGAGACCGTGGTGTAAGCGGCGCTGTCCTTGGGGTCTTCGAAGGAAGGCATGACGACGCCGCCGTTGGCGATATAGAAATTGACGTAGGAAAGCGCCATGCGCTCGCCGTTGCCGTCGTAAGCGGCCGCCGGCTGCTCGATCTCCACCACTTCGAGTTCCCGGCCCTTGGCGTCGCGGGCGGCGTGCAGGCGTGCCAAGTTGTCTTGCAGGGCCGCGAAGTTGGCGTCTTTGCTATCTTGGGTGGTCAGCGCCAAAACCACGCCCGGTTTCACGAAACAGGCGAGGTTGTCCACATGGCCGTCGGTCCCGTCGCCGGCCAGGCCCTGGCCGAGCCAAATAATACCGCGCGCGCTCAGGAAATCGCCCAGGCAGGATTCGATCTCCTTGGGGCTAAGCTTGGGATTGCGGTTGGGATTGAGCAGGCATTGCTCGCTGGTCAGAAGCGTGCCCTCGCCATCCACATGGATCGACCCGCCTTCCAGTATCAGGGGCGCCTCATAGCGGGCCACCTCCAGATGGCTCAGTAAGGCCCCAGCCAAATCAGCGTCTTTCCGATAGTCGGGATAGTCGCCGCCCCAGGCGTTGAAGTGCCAATCGACCCCCGCCAGGCCGCCTTTTCCGTCCAGCAGGAAGCTTGGTCCGATATCGCGGGTCCAGGAATCGTCCAGCGCCAGGGGCAGGGCGCCAACGTGCGCGCCGCAACGCAGGGAGACTTCGGCCACGTCTTCCGGGTTGGCGATCATGGTGACCGGCTCGAACTCGGCGATGGTCCTGGCGACCTCGGCGTAGGCTTCGCGGGCCGCGTCCAGATGCTCGCCCCATAGTTCCAAGCGGCACGGCCATGCCATCCAGCAGCGCTTGTGGGTTGCCCATTCGGCGGGCATGAAAAAACCATCTTCGATCGGACGACGCATGATTAGGTCCCCCTAGGCCACCCATCGAAACAACGCATCCAGGGCAATGTTAGGTTATCGAACTGGGTTTTGGCAAACGCGGCCGCCACCCGGAAGCGGGGCGTTCAAGCCTTTTGTTAGGCCAGGCCAAAGGAAAAGAACGGCAGGTTTCAGCCGTTAATATCGGCGGTCAGGTATGTCAGGCCCTGGTGGCCGGTAAAGGCGCCGGCGGCCGGCGTTGCCGCGCCGGCATCGGCGAAGGCCAGGACCGGGGCGGCGGGTTCGCCCTGGGGACCGCTGGCGACGGCCAGTCCGAGGGCATCGCCGAGGTACGCCAGATTATAGGGCGCGGTCATGGGATCGATGGCCGAGGGGTTCAGAGTCGGATCGTTCATGGGGTCCAAGGCGACTAAAGCGCCTTCGGGCGTGTCTTCGCCGGGCGCGAAATCCTTGCAAACGCTGCCCTCGAAAACCCGCAGCATCGAGCAATCTTGTTGCAAGACGAAAGAGATGCCGTTGTCCGTGACCGTCTTACCGGTTCCCGCCAAACTAAATACATCCGCGCCCAGGGAGATAGCGGTGATTATGGGCGGCAAGGCGCAGGCGGATACGAAAACCGATAGCGCGGCGGCCGCGGCCAGGCGAACAAGATGATTTCGTGGACTTAAAATACGATAACTCCCCCCGCGCGAACCGGCTAAGCCGGTCCAAAAATCTCAATGCAATGAAAGATTAAGCCCCCATGGTTAACCTGAAGTTAACCGCCGCCCGCCGCGCTGGCCAGTAATAATTAAACCGGCGGCAGGTCGAGCTTGAGGCAGAGTTCCTTCAGGCGCTCGCGCGGCACATCGGCCGGGGCGTGCATCATCAAGTCCTCGGCCTTCTGGTTCATGGGGAAGGTCACGACTTCGCGTATGTTCGGCTCGTCGGCCAGCATCATGACGATCCGGTCGATCCCCGGGGCCGAGCCGCCATGGGGCGGGGCGCCGAACTTGAGCGCCGAGATCAGGCCGCTAAAGCGTTCCTCGACTTCCGCGCGTTCATAACCGGCGATGGCGAAAGCCTTGTACATGACCTCCGGCAAGTGATTGCGGATCGCGCCCGAGGACAACTCAATGCCGTTGCACACGATGTCGTACTGAAAGGCCAGGATCTCCAAGGGGTCTTGTTTTTCCAAGGCTTCCAGACCGCCTTGGGGCATGGAAAAGGGATTGTGGCTGAATTCGATTTTGCCGGTCTGTTCGTCGCGCTCGAACATGGGGTAGTCCACGATCCAGCAGAACTTGAAGCAATCCGGTTCCAGGACATCCAAATCCTGGCCCAGTTTGTTGCGCGCCGCGCCCGCCAGACGGGCCGCGCCACTTGCCTTGTCGCAGGCGAAAAACACCGCGTCGCCGTCGCTCAGGCCCGCCGCCGTTTTGATGAGCGCGATGCGCTCCGGATCCAGGTTCTTGGCGATCGGTCCCTTGGCTTCGCCCCCGGCGAAGACGATGTAGCCCAGGCCGGGCGCGCCTTCGGCCCGCGCCCAGTCGTTCATCTTGTCGAAAAAGCTGCGCGGCCGGGATCCCGCGCCGGGGGCGGGTATGGCCCGCACCACGGCGCCGCGCTCGATCGACTTGGCGAAAATGCCAAAGCCGGAGCCGCGAAAGGCCTCGCTCACGTCGCGGATTTCGATGGGGTTGCGCAGGTCCGGCTTGTCGCTGCCGTATTTCAGCATGGCGTCGGCATAGGGGATGCGCGGGAAGGGCGCTTGGGTCACCGTCCGGCCGCGCGCGAACTCGCTGAAAACCCCGGCCATGACCGGCTCGATGGCCGCGAAGACATCGTCCTGGGTGACGAAACTCATCTCGAAGTCGAGCTGATAAAACTCCCCCGGCGAACGGTCGGCGCGGCTGTCCTCGTCGCGGAAACAAGGCGCGATCTGAAAATACTTGTCGAAGCCGGCGATCATGAGGAGCTGCTTGAACATCTGCGGTGCTTGCGGCAGGGCGTAGAACTTGCCGGGGTGAATCCGGCTCGGCACCAGGTAGTCGCGCGCGCCCTCCGGGCTGCTGGCGGTCAGGATCGGGGTTTGAAATTCGTTGAAGCCCTGCGCGATCATGCGCGCGCGGATGGAGGTTATGACCTGGCTGCGCAACAGGATCTTGGCCTGCATCTTTTTGCGCCGGAGATCCAGATAACGGTAGCGCAGGCGAATATCCTCGCCCGCGTCCTCATCCGAATTGACTTGCAGGGGCAGAACCTCGGCGGTCGAGAGAACCTCAAGCGCATCGACCCCGACCTCGATCTCGCCCGTTGGGACCTGGGGATTGATCGTCTCCGCCGTGCGCTTGACCACCGGCCCAGTGACCGTGATGACGCTTTCGACCCGCGCCGCCTCCAAGGTCTTGAACAAGGGGCTGGAGATATCGATCACGCATTGGGTTTGACCGAAACGGTCGCGCAGGTCCACGAACAAAAGCTGACCGTGATCGCGCTTACGGTGAATCCAGCCCGATAGGCGCACGACCTGGCCCGCGTCGCCCGCGCGTAAGACCCCGCAGGTGTGGCTGCGATAGGGGTGAAGGGCGTTCGGGACGCCAGTCTGCTGGTTCGGCACGGGAGAAAACCTCGGGTTTCTAACTGGCGCGCAAAAGGCACGGCAGCGCCGGATTTGTCAAGGCGGCGTGGCGCTTAGGAGGCGGCGCGGCGAAGGTGCCACACCTTAAACAGCACGCACAAATGCAAGATGACGAAAACCGGCACGATGAAGCTTGGGAACAAGTTGAGGGGCCAAATATCCATAGGCGCGCTGGTGACGCCATTGGGAATCAGACTTGGAAACGCCCCCGCCGCGAGGCCCGCCGTCAACATGGCGACTACAAAGTCGAGAAGCCCGAGCAGGTGGTACCTCACCAATCCAACCGAGGCGGCGATATCCACGCCACGGCCGATCCGGGCCACGACGAAGGGCGCCGCAAGGCCGATGGCGACATCGCCCCAGCCCGCCGGCCAAGCGAAAAGCCCAGGCAAGACGTCGAAGTAAGCCAAGGGTAAAAAGGCAAAACCGACAACCCGCCAGTGATGGAGCATGGTCAGGGTCCGTATATCCAAGGCCAACACCAAGCGCCGCAGCCGGGACGAGAGCGCGTACAACAGTACGAAGGCCATGATTGGGATGACGGCGGAAAGAGCGATGGGCGCGAGGAAAGATTGCGTCTCGTTGATCAAAAGCCGCTCGGTCCCGATGGCGGTCGCGGCGCCGAACCACAAAGCCAAGAACCCGGCCAAGCCGGCCCAAAACGTCCAAGCGTAGTCGATCTTGTTGTCGTCGGTGTGCATGTCATGGTTTCCTTTTGATGAGTGTAATTACACTTATATGAACAAAAAAAGTCACCGGCCTTGGGCGGCGGCGCGGGTTTTGGATAGATCGCCGAGAAGCCTGGACCATCGCTTGCTTCCAAGATTTTCGGCCAAACCGGATTGGGCCGCGCGCCAGAGCGGGAGCGCCAAGCCGAGCATCCGCTTCCCGGCGGGGGTCAGGCCAATCAGCCGCACCCGATGATCTTCGTCTCGCGAGTCCGCGATCCAAGCCTTGGCGATCAAGGGCTTCAGGTTGCGGGTTAGGGTCGTGCGGTCCAGCCCCAGGGCTTGCGCCAACTTGGTCAGCGGCAGGTCGCCGCATTCGCTCAAGGTGGCAAGAAGCGTGAACTGCGTGGTTTTTAGGCCGTAGGGCCGCAGGGCCTCGTCATAAGCCTGGGTTACCGTGCGCGCGGCCATGCGCAAGTTGGCGCAGGTGCAGGACGCCGGGTCCAGGAGGGTGGGCTTTGTCATAGAGTGTATATGCACCTATATAGCCGGTTTGTCAAGAGGGCTTTCGAGGATACTCAGGGGAATCACGCGAAGGGATGAGCGTCCAAAGCACCGCTCGTCATGCCCGCGAAGGCGGGCATCCATGGCGCCGCCGTCACGGCATACGGGTGTCGCGCATCAGCTCGATCCCTCCATGGACCCCGCTTTCGCGGGGGTGACTAAAAATTTTTTGACGGCGGTGCTCAAATTTCCTCGGTGAAGCGCTTCGACCCCTCCTTCTCGACTGGGGCCCAACCCTCAGCTTTCGCGGTCTCCGCTTTGCGTGTATACCCCCGGCCATGACCTTGATTGTCGATACCGATGCCCTGGCCGCGTTTTGCGCCCGCCAGGCCGAGGCCGGGTTCCTGGCCGTGGACACCGAATTCATGCGCGATTCGACTTACTGGCCGAAGCTGTGCCTGGTCCAGGTCGGCACCCCGGACGAGGCGGTCGGGATCGATCCCCTGGCGCCGGGGATGGATCTGACGCCGCTGTTCGAGATGATGAAAAACGAGAAGGTTCTGAAGGTTTTTCATTCGGCCCGCCAGGACATGGAAATCTTTTATCTGCTCATGGACGCCTTGCCGGCGCCGATCTTCGATACCCAGGTGGCGGCCATGGTCTGCGGCTTTGGGGAATCGGTGGGCTACGACACCCTGGTGCGCAAGATCGACGGGGCCAGGATCGACAAGTCGTCGCGCTTCGCCGATTGGTCGCGCCGGCCCTTGAAGCAGCGCCAGGTCGATTATGCCCTCGCCGACGTCATCCACCTGCGGCCAGTGTACGAGAAGTTGCACCGGCTTCTGGAAGTCAACGGCCGAAGCGCGTGGCTGGACGAGGAAATGGCGGTCCTGACCGCGCCCAAGACTTACCAGTTGCTGCCGGAAACCGCTTGGCGGCGGCTCAAGACCCGCTCCACCGGGCCGCGCTACCTGGCGATCCTGCGCGCCCTCGCCGCCTGGCGCGAGAGCGAAGCCCAGCGCCGCGACGTGCCGCGCAACCGGGTCATACGCGACGAGCAGTTGTTCGATATCGCGGCCCATCATCCGGCCGGGGCCGAGGACCTGGCCCGCACCCGCGGGCTGTCGCGCGAACTGGCCCAGGGGCGCATCGGCCAGGAAATCCTCAAGGCGGTCGCCGAGGGTCAAGCCGTACCGGCGGCCGAGTGCCCGAGCGTGCCGCCGCGCCCCGAACGACCGGCCGGTGTCGGGCCCATCATGGAGCTCTTGAAAGTGCTGTTGAAAATGAAGTGCGAGGACCACGAGGTCGCGCAAAAGCTGGTCGCCAACACCGCCGACCTGGAGGCCATCGCCGCCGACGACCAGGCGCAGGTTCCGGCCCTGAAAGGCTGGCGCTTCGATATCTTCGGCCAGGATGCCCTGGCCCTCAAACGCGGCGAGCTGGCCCTGGCGGTCGAGGGCCGCAAGCTGCGCCTGGTGCCGGTTTCCCCTAGCCAGGCCAAGGCCTCTTAAAATCGGGCCGCCGCGCCTGAGCCTGATTTTTCTCGCCGTTCTAGCGGCGCCGGCGGCTCTGGCCGCGCAAGAGCCGCGTTTCGCCCTGCCCGTCGATTGCGGGATTGGCGCGCTTTGCACGGTTCAGAATTATCTCGATCACGAAGCGGGGCCGGGGGCCAAGGACCAGACCTGCGGGACGCTGACCTACAACGGCCACCGGGGGATCGATATCAGGCTGCCCAGCTTGCGGGCCATGGCGGCGGGGGTCGCGGTTCTGGCGGCGGCGCCGGGGGTGGTGGTGCGGGTGCGCGACGGTGAGCCCGATATCTCCTTCCGCGCGCGCGGGGAAGAAGCGGTGCGCGGGCGCGAGGCCGGGAACGGCGTGCTCCTCGATCACGGCGGCGGCTGGCGCAGCCAATACAGCCACATGCGAAAAGGCAGCATCGCGGTCAAACCGGGGCAGTGGGTGGAGACCGGCGCCCGCCTCGGCCTCATCGGGCTTTCGGGCAAGACCGAATTTCCGCATCTGCATTTCGGCGTGACCCAAAACGATCTCGTTCGCGATCCCTTCACCGGCCGGGCGCCCGAAAGCGGCTGCGGGTCGGGCGGGACGCCGCTGTGGACGGCCGAGGCGCAAGCCGCCCTGGCTTACCGCGCCGGCGGCCTTCTGGACGCGGGCTTCGCCGCCGGGGCGGTCGATTTATCCAGCACCCTGGGACTCAAAAAGCCGGCCGCGCCGGGGGGCCTTGCCCCGGCCCTGGTCTTCTGGGCCGCAGCCTACGGTCTGCAAGCCGGGGACCGGGAGGAAATCCGCCTGACCGGCCCGGACGGCCAGACCCTGGCCGAGTGGTCGGGCAAGCTGCCAAAAAACAAGGCGCAATCCCTGCGCTACGCCGGCCGCAAGCGGCGCGGCGTGACTTGGCCGCCCGGCGCCTACCGGGGCGACTACCGGGTCATGCGGCAAGGAGACCTGGTTATCGAGGCGGCGCGCGAAATCGACCTGCCTTAGGCATCGCCGTCCGCGCGGCCCAGGCGCCAGAATTTTTGCATGTAGAGGAAGGTGAAGGAGGCCGACCAGGTGATCATCAAAAGGCCGATCAGGGCCTCGATCCCGGTGAGCAGGCGCAAGCCCCCGGTCGGAAAAATGTCGCCGAGCCCGAGCGAGGTATAGCTGGAAACCGAAAAGTAAACGAAGTCCCGGAACACCGGCCCCACATCGCCCACCAAGGTGCCCAGACCCAGAACATGGGAGGCGAACATGAAACCGGCGGCGAAGATCAGCACCTCGGCGATATGGGTCGCGAAGATAGCCAGCAGCACCAGAATCATGCGCACCCGCACCCGCACGGGAAGCTTCAGGGCCTCCAGGTGGCCGGAGAGCAGCCGCAGGGATTCGTAGTGTATCACCACCGTCACGACCACCAGCGCGATGGCGATGAGCCAAGCTTGCAGCATTGCGTCAGGCCTTTCCCCGATTTCGGGACATGCTTACCATGATCCCATAGAGGAGGGCGACATCATGTTCGAGGCCGGGCGTTTAATCGAGGATTGTCAGACGGCCATGGCCGAGGATCCGGGCACCAAGGCGGTGCGCGAGATCGCGCGCCGGGCGGTCGGCGATTCCGCCGCCGTGATGAAGGCGCTGGGCGCGCCCAAGCGGGCGGTAATTCAAAAGCTCCATCACACGCCGAAGCTGACAATTCTGAACATTGTCTGGGCGCCCTACATGACGATTCCGCCCCACAACCACAATATCTGGGCCGTTATCGCCGTTTATACCGGGCGCGAGGACAATATTTTTTGGCGCCGGGTTCCCGGCGGCGGCCAGGGCCGGGTCGAGGCGGCGGGGGCCAAGGACTTGCGGGCCGGGGACGCCGCGCCCCTGGGGCGCGACATCATCCATTCGGTGACCAATCCGATTCCGCGCTTGACCGGCACGATCCACATTTATGGGGGCGATTTTTTCGCGCCGGGGCGCAGCGAATGGGATCCCGAGACCCTCGAGGAGCAGGACCTGGACCCGCAGAACGCCCTGCGCCGCTTCGAGGAAGCCAACGCCCGGCTCTAAAATTTTTAGTCTTAGCCGCCGATAACGAAATCCTTGGCCTCCAGCGCCTCGGCCAGAGCGGCCAGGCGGCGCATGACCGTGTCGCCGGCGGGAATGGTGCCGTCCGCGGGCAGAAACAAATGCAGCTTGCGTTTTTTATCGTAGCCCAGGGAACATTGAGCCAGAACCTCCCGGGTCGCGCCCGAAAGCTGATAGGCGAGGCGTTGGGCCAGGCCCAGGACACGGGCGTCGCGGGCGTCCTGGGCCGGGAGCAGGCTTCGATACGGGCTCAGAACCTCGCTGTCCGGCCGGCCGCCGTGGCGGGCGTGCGCCGCCAGGCCCAGGAACACCCGGCCCGCATGGCTCAAGCCGACGAAGGGGAAATACAAGATCCTGAACAAGGCGTCGTTGGCGCGGTAGGCGGGGTATTCGCGCCATGCCAGATCGGAAAGCAGGCAGGAGGCCCGGCGCAAACGCCGGGCGCCGGGTTTTTGTTTGGGAAATAAGGGATCGGTCCAGGCCACCAGGGGATCGCCGATGTGATCGAAACGCGAATCGCGCCAGGCGAACTCGGCGCAGGTCGTCAGAAGCGGATCGAGCGCCTGTTCCTCGGGGGGCAGAAGGTCGAAGATATGTCCCTCGCGCAGACCGAAGGCCGAAAAGCGCACCGCCTCGCTGGCCAGGGCGTTCATGACCCGGCTTAGGACGATGGCGGCGGTCGGTAAAATCTCCAGGCGCGCCTTGGTCACGCCGTCTATGCGCGCGAACGAAGACTTGCTTTGATGGCCGATGATCGTTGCGAGTTCGTCGACTTCCTGGGGGTCCATGGCATAGTCCTGAACCACCTGCAGGGGGTAGCCGCATTGCGCCATGTTGACCCGCGCCAGGTTGCGCCAGGAACCGCCGACGGCGAAGAAATCGCCGGTCCCGCGCACCTGATCCAGCCAGTCGACCGCCTCAAGGCAGCGATCGACCTGACTCGCGGTCGCGGTTTCGTTCCCGGCGCAGCTATCCATCAGCTTCAGGCAGCCCAGAGGCAGGGTGACGCCGCGCCCCGGCCGCCCCCCGGTCATTTCCACCAGCTCCAGACTGCCGCCGCCCAGGTCGCCCATGACGCCCTGGGCGCCGGGAAACCCCGCAGCCACGCCAAGCGCGGAAAGACGGCCCTCCTCCTCGCCGCTGAGCACCTGGACGGGGTGGCCACTCAAGGCTTCCAGTTCCGCTTTGAAAGCGGGCCCGTCCTTGGCATCGCGCAAGGCGGCGGTCGCCAGTAAATCGATCCGCGCGACCCCCATGGCCTTGGCCAGGCGG
Source organism: Kiloniellaceae bacterium (assembly GCA_021776135.1). GTDB lineage: Bacteria > Pseudomonadota > Alphaproteobacteria > Kiloniellales > J153 > JAJFGN01. The sequence goes on along the minus strand of JAJFGL010000025.1, from coordinate 3,476 downwards.
GTGAAGCGGACCAGGTTAACGCGCGCCAGCGCGGCGCCGGCAGGATGAAGCTTGCCGGTCTTGGCTAGTCCGCGCCCCAGACCGCAAAGAACCTTTTCGTTGAACAACTCCTCCGCGCCGAGGCCTTGGGATTTGTAGACCACGAGACGGATCGAATTGGACCCGATGTCGATCACGGCCACAGCGCCGGGGCGCGCCGGGGGGGTGGAGGAAAACTCGGCCGGGTCCGGTGTCATTTGATGATCAATGCTTTTTAGGAACCAAACGCGGAATTTTCTTCGATTTCTTCAAGGCGCTGCCCCGCCCGGACATGCTGGGATTGGTCATAAAGAAAGAGTGCGCGCTGAAGGCGTTCTTGCCCGCCGGTTCGTGGGTGTATTCGCCATCGGAATCCAAGATCCAGCTTTGCGCCTCGTCGTTTAAATTGGCGACCATGATTTGATCGAGAATCTGCTGATGCACGGTTGGATTCTCAATGGGTAGCAGAACTTCGACCCGCCGGTCCAGGTTGCGCGGCATCCAATCCGCCGAGGAGATGAACACCTTGGCCTCCGGCGCGGGCAGGCCCCGGCCCGCTCCGAAACAGGCGATGCGGCTGTGCTCCAAGAACCGGCCGACGATGCTTTTTACGCGAATGTTTTCCGACAAGCCTTTTAAGCCAGGCCGCAAACAACAAATTCCGCGCACGACCAGCACGATCGCGACCCCGGCCTGGGAGGCGCGATAGAGCGCGTCGATGATCGCCGGATCGACCAGGGAGTTCATTTTCGCCCAGATGGCCGCCGGCCTGCCGGCCTGGGCGTGCCCCGCTTCCTCTTCGATCAGGCTCAAGAGCTTGGCGCGCAGAGTCAGGGGCGCGAGCGCGATCTTTTCCATCGGTTTCGGCCTGGCGTAACCGGTCATGTAATTGAACAGGCGCGCGGCGTCGCGGCAGTAGTCGGGCGCGCAGGTAAAAAACGACAGGTCGGTATAGATCTTGGCCGTGACTGCATGATAGTTGCCGGTGCCTAAATGCACATAGGAGCGCAGGGTATCGCCTTCCCGGCGCACCACCAGGGAGACCTTGGCGTGGGTCTTTAAGGATACGAAACCGTAAAGGACATGAACGCCGGCGCGTTCCATGTTGCGGGCCCAGCGGATATTGCTTTCCTCGTCGAAGCGCGCCTTGAGTTCGATCAGCGCCGTGACCGACTTGCCCGCCTCCGCCGCTTCGGTCAGGGCTTGAACCACCGGGGAATTTTCGCCGGTCCGGTAGAGGGTTTGTTTGATCGCGACCACCGCCGGGTCGCCCGCCGCTTGGCGGATGAACTGCGCGACCACGTCGAAACTTTCGTAGGGGTGATGGACGACGAAGTCCTTGGCCCGGATCGCCGCGAAGCAATCGCCGCCGAAATCGCGCACGCGTTCGGGAAAGCGGGCGTTGTACGGTGAAAAGACCAGTTCCGGCCGGTCGCCGACAATCAATTGCTTGGTGTCCGCCAGGCCGAGCAAGCCGTCGAGCACGACAATATCCTCGGGCGTGACATCCAGCTCCTCGCGTACGAAAGCGCGCAAGTGTTCCGGCATGTCGGAATCGAGGGTCAAGCGAATTACGCTGCCCCGGCGCCGGCGCTTCAAGGCCGATTCGAACACTCGCACGAGGTCTTCGGCCTCTTCCTCGATTTCGAGGTCGCTGTCGCGCAAGACCCGGAAAAATCCTATGCCGGTTATTTCAATGCCGGGAAATAAGGTATCGATATGAAGCCGGACGACCTGCTCCATGCGGATGAAACGGGCATCCTTGCCGGGCAGGCGGATAAAGCGTTCGACCTGGGAGGGCAGGGGTATAAGCCCCACGAATTTTTCGTTGTTATCCGGATCGGTCATTTCCAGCGCCATGGAAAAACCGCCGTTCGGTATGAACGGAAAAGGATGCGCCGGCGATATGGCGATCGGCGTCAGAACCGGAAATATCCGGTCGTTGAAGTAGGCGGTTAGCCAGGACTTTTCGTCGCCGGTCAGCTCTTTCGTGTGCAGCACCTCGATGCCGCTGGCGCGCAATTCCTGGCGCAGACCGCGCCAGATGTCTTGCTGGCGGGTCATGAGGATGGTCACGTTCTTGGCGATCTCTTCGAGCTGCCGCTCGGGCGTCAGCCCTTCGGGGCTGGGGGTCTTGATACCGGCGCCGACCTGCGCTTTCAGGCCGGCGATGCGGACGATATAAAATTCGTCGAGATTATCGAAGGAGATCGACAGAAAGCGCAGCCGCTCCAGGATCGGGTGATTGGGATTTCTGGCTTCGCTGAGGACCCGCTGGTTGAACTTCAACCACGACAGTTCGCGGTTTATCAGGCGCGCCGGATCGCCATGGCTCATGAAGGGCCCAGGCGCGCCAGCGGCGCCGGCCGCGTCGCCCTTGTCATTTTTACTTATACGCCCGGCCGCTTCGGCCATGCCCGGTCTCTCCTTCGCTAAACCCCGCCCCACGGTCGCGCGGTTATGGGTACCCTGGTACTATAGCGATATCGTTACGAAATTAGCGCCCGCGAAGTCCGGGGGCAAACTCTCGTGGGAGGCGCCATGAAGACCCTTGTCCTGTTACGGCACGCCAAGGCGGGCCAGGCCGGCCCTGGCCTGGGCGATTTCGAGCGCGCCCTGACCCCGCGCGGGACCGAAGACGCGGCGCGCATGGGCCGAGCCATGGCGGGTCTGGGGCTAAACCCCGATCTGGTCTTGTGTTCCAAAGCCAGGCGGGCGCGCCAAACCTGGGATTTGGCCGCGCCCGAGCTATCGGTCGCGCCGCGGGTGGAAATCGGCCGCGCCCTGTACTTGGCCGCGCCCGGGGTGTTGTTGGACAGCGTGCGCCGGGCCGATTACGCGGCCGGCACGGTGTTGTTGGTCGGTCATAACCCAGGCCTGGAATGGTTAGCGGGGGCGCTCAGCGGAGCGGATTCCGACCCCGGCGCACTCAGGGGCCTGGCGGGCGGCTTTCCCACCGCCGGGCTCGCCGTTCTGATCTTCGAGACCGCGTCCTGGCTTGATATCGATCCCGGCCAGGGCCGCCTGACCCACTTCCTGCGGCCACGGGAACTCGGCTAGAGCGTTTTCCGACCATACGGACCCATTCGATGGGCCATATCCGTTCACTCGGTTAAGCTGCGGCGCGCCGCGCGATGCGGGGCATCGGGCAAGCGGCGGAGCGACGCCGATGGACGGATATGGCCCACCGGAGGCCGGTATTTCGCGCCCGCTGGACGTCGTTGCGGCCCGCTTGCGGTCATTGAGACCGCGGCGCGGGCCGCGCCTGGCCAGCAGACGCGAAATACCGGTCGAATGGGTCCGTATGGTCGGAAAACGCTCTAGGTCACCGACTCATTAAATCGAAGCCATATTCGCAGTGAAGCAAGTTTAACGGAGGCGAGATAGTTGTCGTCGCGCTTGTCATAGCGTGTGGCGACAGCGCGGAAATGTTTGAGTTTGTTGAAGAAACGCTCGAC
>JAJFGL010000024.1 GCA_021776135.1 Kiloniellaceae bacterium | reverse complement strand
GTGAGCGACAGTGAAGACGTTTCGTTCGATGCGGTTACCGCAGAATTACAAATAAATGAAAATGCGGAGGCGCCGCTGCTCTGCGTGACCGGTGTGCATGATATCGCTTCGGGCGACCTGTCGCTTCCCGGACGAGTCACGGCAACGAAATGATACGGATTACGTATCTGACCCTTGCAATCGTTTGCCTTGTTGGTTGCGAGCGGACGCCCTCCGATGTTGAGGGAACTGCACATTTGACGCTACAGACCGCTGCAGAAACGCAGTTGGATGGATCGCTATTCGGCGGCCGCAGCCGGGCACGCATCGTTGATGCAGGCGGTGTGCGTTTCGGTGAGGTCTTCGCCTGGCTGGGCAGAGGCGGTGTCTTGATCCAGGTACGCAGCGAAGAGTTACCGCCAGGAACCCACGGCGTGCATGTGCACGCGGCAGGAGATTGCCGAGATGTTGGTGTGTTCAAGGCATCTGGCGGCCATGTCGCCGGCGATGGCGGTCCACACGGCTTCTTGCATCCGGATGGAACGCACAGGGGTGATCTTCCCAATATCTACGCTCACAACGATGGCCGTGCGCAGGCGGACTATTTCTCGGCGGCGTTATCGCTAGCCGACTTGACCGATACCGACGGCGCGGCGCTCATCATTCATGCCATGCCGGATGACTATCAGTCCCAGCCGATCGGTGGCGCCGGTGTGCGAATCGCTTGCGCCGCATTCGAGCCGGGCGCGCAATAAAGATTTCAACCACCAGGAAAAGGAGTTTGTTATGAGTACCAAAGCTGTTTTTTACCACGCCGGATGCCCGGTCTGCATCGATGCCGAACGGCAATTCGCCGACAGTCTCGATCAATCGACATTCAACGTGGAAATCGTTCATCTCGGCGACGCGCCGGAGCGGCTTGCCGAGGCCGAGGAAGGGGGCGTCAAGTCGGTACCCGCTTTTGTAATTGAGGGGCAAGTTTTTCATATCAACTTTGGGGCGAACCTTGCGGATCTGAAATAGGATATCAACTGCCATGCCCGCGTCTTTTACCGGCCGCGGGCATGTTCCGGCCTGGATCTTTGGTACGAAAAGAGGGGCTGGCTCTGAGCTACTACCCAAAGTTACCCAACGAAGACTATGGCCCTGGCGGCAAACGACCTTTTGCGAAGTAAATGCAAGACAGGAATTTCATGATACTCAGACAAGCACCCGAACTAAAAACAATCCACTGGTTCAATACGGACGCACCACTGACTCTGGAAAGTCTACGCGGACGTGTCGTGGTGATCGAAGCTTTTCAGATGCTTTGCCCCGGCTGCGTGTCTCACGGATTGCCACAGGCAAAACGCGTGGCTGAGACATTCGCCCCAGACGATGTCTGTGTCCTGGGACTGCACACGGTTTTCGAGCACCATGCTGCACAGGGAACGGTGGAAGCCCTTGCGGCTTTCCTGCATGAATACAGGATTACATTCCCCGTCGCTATTGATGCGCCGACCGGGCACGGCGGCCCGCCCAGAACCATGACTGCCTACGATATGCAGGGGACACCCACTCTTTTGCTATTGGATCGCGAGGGGAGGATTCGCAAACAATATTTTGGCAGGGAGCAGGATATCGTGTTCGGCGCTGAAATCATGGCACTCGTCTGCGAAAGGCGGATCTCGGACTCGCGCACTGTACAAACCAACGAAGATCAGTGTAATGATAGTGGCTGCGCGATTCGCGGACCGGATGACATTGATGCGGAACAAGAATTTTGAGCGAAATTCGGCCAATTTCCTGCGCATTACATGATCACCTTGAGATTGCGTGTCTGTTCGGATACGAACTCGACGTAGTGCAAGAAAATGATGGCTCGGCGCATGCTGGCCGCGCCGTTACTACGCGCACCGCAGTCGGTGGGGTGGAATACCTCGTACTGACTGCAGCAACCGGTAAAGTAGAAATACCCATGCACAAGATTGATACTGTAAAGGTGCGAACGCAAGAAGCACGATTTTCAGAACTCACATTTGATGCGCCATAGGAGATATGTTGCGTACGCGGGAAGACGGCGAAACAGCCAGTCATGTGGTTAACCGCAGACCTACATGCGTAGGCACGTCGAAAATTGACGGGGACGGATAGACACGTACAGTGGGGGTTTACAAGAGTCCGGGCAAATCTTGATTAAAACCGCAAGGGGAGAGGTGCCTGGGACTAATCTGGGGAGGTTTACTTTTAGCCCTCGGTGGAAACGCCTGCCGCCGATGCATTTCGATATCGCCTCCAAATTAGGAAAGACACGACAGCCGCAACCGGTACCAGCAGAGTCCAAGAGGCGCGAATGTAAAAGAATGCGGCTAACAAGGTACCACCGGCGATATCTTTGAGCACCCAGTCCTGATTATGAGAGACAAAATGTCCAGCTATCGAGAACATTAGGCCTGCAACCAACGAAGCACCCGGAAGCACAAGTACCGGCACGGCGACAAGCTCGAATACGCCCGTCTCTGACAAATACCATCCGCTTAGTTTGGCGCCTAGAAACCCGGCAGAGATAACGACAGTTAAGTAGGGGATCAGAGGTAGCCAATTGGGTATGCTGACCAGTAGTGGGCCGTCAACGCCAAGCTCCAGAACAACTACGCCGACAGCCGCAACCGAGGCGTACGAGAGGGCACAAATCCCTGTTAAACTTTTCCCCATCAACCGACTAGGGCGAGAGAGCGGGGCATGCGGCGATTCAAGTCCCTGCATCAGGCACAACGGTTTCTGAGCACCCACGCTGCTGTGTACAATCTGTTCAACTTGGGTCGACACATGGTGTCAGCCAAACAGTATCGATATTTAAGACAACGCGCCTTTGCGTCTTGGAATGATGCGGTGGCCCTATAAGTCATGTATTCAGGGAAAATAGCACGAGCCTAAAAGTTAATTTGTCAGTACCCTTGCGATGCCAGCTAACAACGGTATCCGGTTTTACGACGATCAAACGCTGGCTCCAACCTGAAAACAATTGGCAGGCAAGGACCCAGAAGCGGCGATCTGCATCCCGAAGTTGTGGTCGAGCCTGACGTCGCTTGAGAACGACCAGTTGCTGCCGAAGGCAGAGGTTCTCGCGACCAAACTTGCCCTGGACTTGAAAATGGCGGTGAAAGCATATGCGAGGCACCGAATCATCGAAATGTCCCCTAAGTGATTCTTATCAATAGAGTGTGAAGCATCGCATGACTGCCATTACCACGGTCCGGATAGAGCTTCTGCGCCCTTCAGCCATGGGTTTCGTGGCGCCGACAATGATGCTCACCGACCGATACCATGACCCCGGCGATGAGCCATGCAATAGTAGGTACTTATACGTAACCGGAAATAATGCGCGCGCTGTTACGGTCCATGTTGGTATGACAAATTGGGCAATAAGATTGGGATTATCAAGTCGGATACTGCCGCTTACGATAATGGTTATGCTCATAGCGACCACATCGGCGACGGCGGCCGATGTCGGTGACGTCGCTCCGGATTTTGAGATTGCGACACAGGATGGAGTCGTACACCGGCTGTCAGAATTTCGAGGGCGAAAACCGATCTATGTCGTCTTTTGGAATACCTGGTGTTCTTACTGCATCAAGAAAGTTCCGCGGTATATCAAATTGCAAGAACAGTTC
>JAJFGL010000023.1 GCA_021776135.1 Kiloniellaceae bacterium | reverse complement strand
ATCATCAAGGCAAAAATTATAGAAAAATTGATCCTGAGAACTCGCCAGCCGACCCATCATCGTTCCGTCTCCCTGAATATCTTCAGAAAAAGAGAATCACGAACTCAAGGCTCAAACAAGGGGAGTTTTGCAACAGAATCGGGTCCAAAGCGGACAATGGGGCGGTTCATATTGATCTCAAAGTTTGCAGACCATCTTCCGTTATATAGGCAAAGCCAGATCTTCGCCCTCTCTCATTGAATGCGCAGCATTCAACAGCCGGGCAACGGATGACACTCCCGTCAAGATGTTGTCTCCGGAGATCGGGAAGGCAAAGACTGCACGGCTTTGGGCTTGTGTGCGTGATGAACGGTAAGCGTCCGGGCTCCCACACCTCACCATCGCCGATCTGATCTGCAGCTTTAGCATGTTCATTGGCCTGTCGATCGGGCCTCTGACGCTCTTGCGGCCCGATGGTTTTCTCCGCGTCTTGTCGACCACGCTTACAGTCTATTCGACAAAATACAGTTTAAAAAACTGATCCAGATCACATCAACTCTCCAAGCGGAGTTCAGTAGAGAGGATATTGAGTTTTTCGTATTCGTACCCCACCAAAAAAAAGCCGAAATAAGTCCCAAACATTTGCTCTTTTTTCAGGCATTACTTCAAGCACCGAATGCGCCTTGCCAGCCTCATAAACAATTATCTCATGAGCCGGGAATATATTTAACTGCAGAGATATGGCGAATCCTTTTCCATTCCCACTTGGCCGAACAAAGCCCGTGAACGAAACTGGCGCGAGGACTGCTGTCTTTAGAAGTGGATGTGAACCTGACACATAGAAGAATACGTCACCATTCTTTTGTTGAAATACACGCGAATTTGGTGACGATCGCTTGGCGTCCTCAACCTTCCCCGAAGTTGAGGATACGTGATAAGTACAATTACTCCAGACTTCATAGCTTTTGAGTACATGCTCTTCTGGTTCGAACACAAGCCGGACTGTAATTCGAGACTTGCTCAAGGGGTTGGTGGAGAACAATCTTTGATCAGTGGCGGAATAGCTTTTGACCCAGGGGTTTTTGAAATAATCAACACCATTGTCACCTTTTTGGGCGAAATCGAGATCTTTTGGAATAAACGCCCTGATCCAAACCTCTCGGTTTTTTGGGTCCATTTTAGGAACATTCGAATGGTCGGATCGCTTAAAGGTTTCACTAGAACAAGATATAGATGGCCCGGCCCCTACCTCACCCCCGCTTGCAAGCACAAGCAGGACAATGAGAGTGACGTACTTATGCCAAGACAAGAACGTCATCCTCCGACGGGCGTTCTCGAACATACCGTAGCTGTACTGTAATTAGGCACGTCTTCGCAAATATTATTACATATTCTGTGTCCTCGACCGCGATGTTCGCGATCATCGTCGTAAACCCCTGCGAGCGGATATTCGGTATAACACTCTTTTCTGCATTGCTGAGAGTAGGACACCGTTCTCTGCGACGAACATTCAACCACGATCAGTTCTAAGATACCTGGATTTCGAACAACTTCTGACGCCGCTAGCAAGCTATCGAAAAATTCATCCGGGACACATAACTTTTCTGAAATAGAGTTTTCACAAAAATACCGCTTCCATGGTAGAAGGCGCGAAACCAAAAGTGCATTTTTAACTTTATCCGAAATCACACTTTTTGGCTCATCTGGTTTTGTTGCCAACTCCACCGAATCTCCCAAAGCTCCAGTACTCAGAGGAATCTTCACTAGGTAATCGTAAAAACGAAGAAAAAAAGTATCTGCGATCTGATCTCGTCCGTCACCAAGCGAGTTTGCTAGGCGGTCCGTACTCGTCAATACAGCGTTAGCCGCCGCGTGAAGTCCCTTGGCTTTCGCCAACACCTCAGACTGCCCTATAATTTCATCTCCAAACAGAGCGGAGATTTCCTCTTTAGAGGATTGTCCTTTTTTCAATATAAGAGCGGCCTTTTTTTTCGTTTCGTTCGCGCCGTTTCTAATGGTCCGAAATCGTTTCAACGCCGCAGATTCGCTACAAAAAAGAGTATTTCCAAAGCAGCCAGAAAGGGATCTCTCCAAGAATATTAAATCTTTCTCCAAATCTTTTCGAAGCGCCTTCAAATATTTAACCCCGCCATAGGCTTTTATCCGTTTTTCGCTGTAATAGCGCACGGAAGGTTTTACGAGGTCTTCTGAGTAAATTCGGTCAACGATATTATATAGTTCTCGAAGAATGAGATAGTAGTTAGCAGCCCGCTTCATATTTTCAATGCCCGAAGGAATGTCACCGATAGTTGCCCGGAATTCTGGCAATGTTCCATAGGAGGTCACAAATACACGATAGGCAGACGGACTCTCGACAAGAAAGGATGGATTATCAAACATCGTCTTCACTTGTTTGAACGTTGTAGGAACTGACTGGTATCGCCCTCCCTTCTGATAGATTCGAAATTCTGTCTTTTCATCAAATGTTGTGGAACTAGCATCACCGCTCGAATCAACACCGCCGGAGAATCCAAATCCTTTTGCTTTCACATTGGCTTTAAATTCGCGGTGTTCTTTGGCCTTCGTGCTTCTTAATGTTGCGACCAATTTCATCTCACTGCCGCGGTCGATCCCACTTACATATCCGTCCCCACAGACAAGTCGGAAAGAGCGTCCAGTATTATCGTTTTTCAATAAGCGAAGTGCCTGAGCCGTCAGGTAAATACGGGACGAATAGTTTTCCGAATTTTCGGACATGTAGGATAATAGGAGCGTTTTCTGGGCCGCTTCAGAAAGCCCCTCAAGATTCTCTTTGAATGAATTGCGATAAACTTTCTTCAATTCCGGAGGAATGCCAGCTGCTCGCGTCGAGCCAAGACGTGCCTTCATAGTAAAAAGAAGATTTGCGAATTCGGAGTTGATAGACGATTGGCGGTTTACTGAACCGGAAGCCGACCCCGAGAACCCACCAGCCCGCCCTTTTACACTGGCTGAGACGCTAAGACTCTTACTGAGGCTCAGGGCTATCGCATTTGAACGGGACTGATGAGTTCGAGTAGGAATTTGTCATTCCATGCGGCTCTTTTGAGTTTTGCCCGATTTGAACCTTTTGATTGATTTCTTTGGATAAGATTGAGGGCCATGTGGCGGATAGTAGC
>JAJFGL010000022.1 GCA_021776135.1 Kiloniellaceae bacterium | reverse complement strand
CTGTCTCGCGGGATAAAAAACTCAGCAACCGAAGCGCGGCATTAACCTGCTGGAAATTATAGGTCTTCAGCGATTCAGCCAATTTCGGCAGAAACCAGTTGAGGGCGGTCAGTGTTTCCTGGTATCGTTTTACGGGAACTCCGGAGGGTTTATTCCTTGGTGGCTGCGCTTTGTCCAAAAGGGGACAAAGTTTTGCCCGCCAGTTGGTTGCGGCTATCGCCTTCTCCACCGAACCGAGGAATCTTTCTTCTGGGGATGGACAAACCAGATAATCCTGTATCCCGGCCAAAAGGAACTTCATCACGGTATCCGTTTGGGTTCGTTCACTATAGATGATCACCGGCATCTCTTTGAAGAGCAGGTCATTACGCAATTTATTGAGCAGCAGGAGATTTTCCTCCACTTGCTCAAAACCTCCGATTATCAGTAGATCGATGAAAATTTCCTTCTCCAGCCGATTGAAGACCGAGTCCCTATCGGAGGCCGTTAACACCTCATAAGAGGCGTTCTCCAGGGTAAGCTGTAGCTTCTCGATGTTTTTTGCCGGTGCGCCCGCTAATAATATTTTTTCCATGGCAAAAATCGCTGATCAGTTTAAATACCCTCCTGGGAGATGGTTGGCCATGCGGCTGTCATCAGAAATTCATTGGCCCTGGATAATATATTTGATCATGCCGCTCTTCCGGTCAGGAACTCCTCTGCGTAATTCGATCCAGGATTTCCAAATCTGCCGCGGAAAGTCCTCCATTTCCATTTCCATTCCCTCCATTGCTCGAGGTCGTTGCGGCTTTTACGCTTTCACTGAAATATTGCCCGCCCTTTAGAATGGTTTCCAACGCCACGCTGAACTCTTTCAATCCCGACACCTTATCGATGAATCCGTTTGCGCCTGCCTCTTTCACCTGGTGTAAAAGTCTCGCATTGCAGGCCGATGAAAAAACCAGGAATTTAATCTTGGGATTTCTTCTGCGCAGTGATTTGAGTACTTCGACTCCATTTAGCCCCGGAAGATGCAGGTCCAAGATAACCAGATCCGGTTTGATCTCGGCACATTGGCTCAAAGCCTCAAAACCATCCGTGCAGGCCCCGACGATTTTAAACAAGGGATTAGCCATAATATAATCCGTGATGAAATCGAGAAGGAGTGTCTCGTCTTCGACAATAAATATCTTTTTTTTGCTCATAGTTTCCTTTGGGAAAGTTATCCCTGATCCCTTATCGGAATGTCGCCGTTAAAACTTAAACGACAGCGGACGGCCTGCATTTTTTCCAGTAACCCTGATTACTCGAATGATTGGCCATAGGAATACCGGAAATCCCCGGCCATCCAGGCAATCGCTGCTGCAAGCAATGCAAAACTCCTCAAGCACCGGGCCGCTGCCGACGGCAATCAGAAATCATCGCACCGGCGGGTGAAATTCCCATTCCTAGGTGCCGAATTTGTAGAAGGTCCGAACCGTTTCGGTATTCGACATGTTCCCGTGAATTTAAAAATTTAGTTTCCAGTAATCTCCTCAACAGTTTTAAATTCCATATCAGCAAATAAGTAATATTTATCGGTGAATTCCGTTGTCCATAGCCAGCCGTGCTCTTCTGAATATAAATAAAAGCTTAATCCTTTCGGCCTTGGGGAAGGGGCATTATCCAGTTTATTTTCTACAATCTCTCCCTCGACTACAAACAGCCAGCCTAGGTTTGGGTGGAATATCCAGGGATAACTCTTAAGATTTATGAAACCAACCGCTGGCGTATCCACCCAGCCATCGCCCCAATCGGGGCCGGGATCGTAGGCGTTTTCAATCTTTCCGTTACGGTAAAGAATCTGGGTGCGCTCTTCAAACAGGCTAATTATTTCCCTTTCTTTCAGTGCGATCGAAGGATAACTCATATTGAAAGTAGCCTCAATTACCTGAATACTGGCACCGCAAATGAACCCCGTCTCTTCCAGATACTTCGTTACAAGAACTTCGCTCCCGCTTTGATAAACGGTCAGGATGTGCAGCGCTTGGCAACCACCCACCGTGGCCGTGACCAGCACGGTTTCACCTTTTGATATCGAACCGGCCAGCAGCGCGAAGAAAATCAAAATCGGCCTTAGAATTTTCATAGCAATTAGTGTCATAGTGTTTTTTTGTTGGGCGATAGTTTGCACATTCACCTTAGAAGGATAGAATAAACCTGCTGATTGGGGGGCATACTTACCCCATTGTTTTAAAAATTCGAGAAGTGATGAAAAGCAAGGCGCGGTTCGTAAACCGGCGCGGGAGCGTAGTACCCTACATAACCAAGCGGATTGCGGGCTGCAACGTCGCTATTCGCGCTTGTCGGATTTAGACTTCTTAAGGGCATATTCGTATCCTCACATTCGATGGCGAACAAATTTGTATCATAACTCTTTCATTATAAAATGTTAATCACCCGCCATTAAGAAGCCGTTTGAAACATTGGGATTTATTAAAGCACAATGCCGTTACCTTTACAAGTGAGAAAGCTAAAAAAACGTATATTAATATAGTTTTATTTTTCGACTTCACCCAACATGTCTTTCAGATAGGTCCAGACGGTTTCGGCTACAATCTGTTGGCCACGGGGGTTGGGATGGATGCGGTCTGCCTGATTCAGTTCGGGAACGGTGGCCACTCCTTCGAGTAAAAATGGTAGCAGCGCGATATTATTTTCTTTGGCCAGGGAGGGATAAATTTCGCGGAAGGCCCTGGTATAGTCTTCGCCCATGTTGGGGGGAATTTGCATGCCGGCG
>JAJFGL010000021.1 GCA_021776135.1 Kiloniellaceae bacterium | reverse complement strand
TCTAAAATCAAGAAAACAGGCCGAAACGGGGTCAATCCGCTAGGCCAAGCAGGCAATTCAACCGCCGCAACCCCGCTCAATACAAATATCCATCGAATACCGGCTCTCAAGGCGCGCCGCGCAAAGGTCTCCATCCTGAGCCTGTCGAAGGACGCAACCCCGCTACTCCAAGCCATGTGTCAGGCGCGATATTCTCATATGCGTTTACCCTGGGATTACTGGCGGGTCAGAAGGCCCAATTCGATGCGCCGGCCGCCGATATTGATGACATATTGCATGGCGCGGACCTGAGCCTCCTTAGGCGCTTTCTTATTGGGCGGATCGGCATCCTCGGCGCCGGCGCTTGCCTTCTGATCCTTGGCCATCAGCCGGTAGTCCCCGGCCTGCCGGGTCAGGTCGCTTGAGGTGCTTGAAGCGGGCTCGGCGGCGGTGAAGGCGACATAGTCGGCCTTGCCATAGCGGAAACAATTGGTGAAAGGCACCATGTAAAATATGTGCTCGTCGCCGTCCGGCCCGCCGTACTCCAGATCGATCGTGCAGCGCTTGGGGCTGGAGTAGATGAGCTTGCCGGCTGTTTTTCCCGGTTCGACCGTGTGAATTTGCAGGCGCAGGGGTTGCGGCCGCTCATCGGTCCTGATGATGGTTAGCCAGTCTCCGACCAGCATACGCGAAGGTATCAGGTTCTCGGGCGTCCGGCCGAGGTCGATTCGGGTTCCTTGCGCGTGGGCCGCTTGACCGGCGCCAAGCAGGCCCAGAAGAATAACCGCCGCGCTTAAGGCCAAGCTATAGCCTTTGGATTTCGCCATTCCCGCTATCCCTTCATTGGCATGGAGGCCGGGAAAGGCTAGACCGGAAAGGTAAAGAACGGGGTAATATCTGCGGACGGGCACTGCATGACGGTCGTTTCTCTCGCCACCCTGCCGGGTCTCTTGGCCCCGGGCCAACGCTTGCTTGGCGTGGATATCGGGGCGAAAACTCTTGGCCTGGCCATATCGGATTCCGCGCTGCGCGTGGCCTCGCCCCTGGAAACCCTGCGCCGGGTTAAGTTCACCAAGGACGCCGAAGTCCTGCGCCGGGTTGTCGAGGACCGCCGGGTGGGCGGCCTGGTCCTGGGCCTGCCGGTCAACATGGATGGCAGCGAGGGGCCGGCTTGCGACTCGGTGCGCCAATTCGCCGCCAATTTGGAATGCATCGCCGGCCTGACCCTGCCGGTGGCGTTCTGGGATGAGCGGCTATCCACGGCGGCGGTGCAACGTCTGCTAATCGACGAAGCTGACATGACCCGGAAGCGCCGGGCCCAGGTCGTGGATAAGATGGCCGCCGCCTACATCCTGCAAGGCGCGTTGGATTCTTTTGGGAAGCGCGCGACCTAGAGCATGTTCCACTCATATTGAGCCACTTGACCGGTTTTTCGCGTCTGCTGGCTAGGCACGGTTCACGCTGCGGTCTTGATGACCGCGAGGGGGCCGTAACGACGTCCAGCGGGCGCGAAAAACCGGCCTCCGGTGGGCCAAATCAGCCCATCGGCGTCGTTGCGGAACTTGCCCGATGCCCCACATCGCCCTGCGTTCCGCGCCTAGCCGATGGGCTGATTTGGCACCATCAAATGGTTCAATATGAGTGGAACATGCTCTAACCGATATAGCCGCGAATCGCCTTGGCCATGGCTTCCGCGTCCATGATCGGCGGGAAGAGGGTCAGGAACTTGCCGTCCGTGCCCATGAGGTAAATATAGGAAGAGTGATTCACGATCGGCGCTCTGTCCAGGGTCCAGCCGACCAGCTCGGCGGTAACCTTGTAGGCCTTGGCGGCGGCATTCAGCTTCTCGAAGCTGCCGGTCAAGCCGGTCATTCGCGGATGCACCTTAGCCATGGCCGGGCCCAGGGTTTCGGGCGTGTCGCGCTCCGGGTCGATGGTCACCAAAATTGGCGCTAGGACATCGCCTTCGGCGCCCAGGATACGCAAGGTCTCGGCCATGACCCGCAGACCCGTGGGACAGATGCCGGGGCAAGTGGCGTAGCCGAAAAACACCAGCATGTAGCGGCCGCGGTAATCCTTGTCGGTCACCGGCTTGCCCGTGTGATCGATCAAGTCGAAGGGCCCGCCGGCGGCCAGCGGAATGGCCGCTTCCTGTGCGGTATGAGACTTCTTGTCGTGACCCCAGGCCGGCGGCGCCAATAAACTAAGACACAGCACGGCGAAGGCTAAGGCGCGAGTCATGCCCTATTCCCCCAGAAAGTCTTTGTCCGCCGCCGGGCCCAGGCCGAGCTTGCCCTGGCGTGCGATCAGATCCTTAACCTGCGGATCGTGATCGAACCAGCGCTTGGCCTCCTTACCCTTGGCGGTGAAGCCGTTGCGCGCCGCCCACTTGCCGGTGAAGCGATCGGCCTTTTTCCAGGGTCCATCGGGCGCCAGGCGCACGAATTGCAGGGCCATGAAGGTATTGCCCCGGTTGGTCACCATGAGACCGTCGGCGACCACGCGCTGAGCGCAAAAATCGATCAGCTCGTCGGCCGCGCCGGCGAAGAAAACCTGGTTCTTGAGCGGCAGGATCAAGCGCCCCGCGTCGTTGACCAGGCCGAGCTGGCGTTTTCCGCCGCCGCACTTGGCCGGGCAATCGCCGGAAAGTTCGCACAGGATATCGACGACCTTGGCCTCGAACCGCACGATCTCCTCATTGGGAAGACCCCAAGACTCCGCCGCCTGGGCGGCCGGGGATGCAAATCCGAAAGCCAAGACCGCGAGTGCGATAAACTTGCCCATGTCCGTTACTCCCCAAACGGCTGGATGCCGTATTCGTCGTGGGTCAGATTGACGATGCCCTTATCGTCCAGAACTTTCGCGACAGTCAGGTAATTGATGCCGTCGCGCACATAGAGGTCGGCATCGACCTTGACCTTGTGGCTTTGAATTTCCAACACCCCGGGGTTGGCGACGCTGGTCGAATCGGCGCCTAGCTTAAGCACCACGTAAACCTTGCCGTCGTCGCCCTTGATGCCAACGGGAATGCCCCCGGCGGCGCACCAGATGGCGCACTGATGGTGGGCACTGCCTTCCGGGTACATGATCTCGGTCAGGTAGCACCAGGTATCGATGATTTCGCCGGTTATTTGGACCCGCTCCGGCGCCGCCGCCTGGGCCGCCGTCGATAGCGCGGCCGCCGCCATGGCCGCCAAGGTTAGTACGCGCATGAATCTATCCTCGTCCTTTGGCGCGGCTGGGGCCGCGCATTCAAGTCTCGATACCGAAGTATAGGAACCTGGGCCGGTCAATTCCTCACGCAAATATCACGGCACGGATCACATCTTCGCTATCCACAGCCGCCTTGACGCGCGGCGGCGGCCCGCGCCATCTTGCACGCACGGCTTAGCATATCGCCCGCGAGGAACCTATTTTCATGCCTGGACCGCTAAGCGGCCTGCGCGTTTTCGATTTGACGCGCATCTTGGCCGGACCGACCTGCACCCAATTGCTTGGCGACCTGGGCGCCGAGGTCATCAAGATCGAACGCCCCGGCGAGGGCGACGATACCCGCAAGTGGGGCCCGCCCTACCTGAAGGACGAAAGCGGCGCGGATACCCATGAAAGCGCCTACTACCTGTCCTCCAACCGCAACAAGCGCTCGCTCACCCTCGACATCGCGCAAGCCGAGGGTCAGGCCCTGGCCAAGCGCCTGCTCGCCACCTGCGATATCCTGGCCGAAAACTTCAAGGCCGGGGGCCTGGCCAAGTACGGCCTGGGCTACGCCGATCTCAAGACGGAGTTTCCGGACCTGGTCTATTGCTCGATCACCGGTTTCGGTCAGACCGGCCCCTACGCGCCGCGCGCCGGCTACGACTACCTGGCTCAGGGCATGGGCGGCATCATGTCCCTGACCGGGGAGCCCGAGGGCGCGCCGATCAAGGTCGGGGTCGGCATCGCCGACGTCATGTGCGGCATGTACGCCTCGACCGCGATCCTGGCCGCCCTGCGCCATCGGGACGCCCGGCGCGCCGAGGGCAAGGCCGGCGGCCAGCACATCGATCTCGCCCTGCTCGACACCCAGGTCGCCTGGCTGATCAACGAGGGGCTGAACTACCTGACCTCGGGCCAGGTGCCCAAGCGCATGGGCAACGAGCACCCCAACATCGTGCCTTATAAGGTGCTGTCCTGCGCCGACGGGCACTTTATCATCGCGGTCGGCAACGATGCCCAGTTCCGCCGGTTTTGCGATTTCGCCGGCGCGCCAGACTTGCCCGGCGACCCGCGCTTCGAGACCAACCCGAAGCGCTGCGCCAACCGCGAGGCCTTGTATGCAATCCTGCCCGAGTACACGAACCGCAAAACTCAGAGCGAATGGCTCGACGGCCTGGCGGCCCTGGGCGTGCCCTGCGGCCCGGTCAACGATCTGGCCCAGGTCTTCGCCGACCCGCATGTCCAGCACCGCGGCATGCGCCTCACCATGCCCTACCCCGGTATCGAGGGCGGCGAGGTCGATCTCATTAGCAACCCCATCAAGTTCTCCGAAACCCCAGTCGACTACCGCCGCCCGCCACCCCAAATGGGCCAGCACACGGATGAAATTCTAGGTGAAACTCTTGGGCTAAGCGTATCGGATTTAAGCGATTTAAGGACGCGCGGCGTGATTTAGGTGCGTTTTAACATGGCCACGGCGCGGCCATCGACGGCGGCCAAGCCGGCGAAGATCAGGGCCAGGCCGGCCAGGGCGTTCCAGCCCAGACGCTCACCCAGAAACGCCGTGCCCAGCAGGATGGCGCTGACCGGAACCAGGAAGGTGACCAACATCAGGTTGGTCGAACCGGCCAGGGTCAAAATCCGGAAGTACAGATAGTAGGCCAGGGCCGTGGACAAGACGGCCAGGCCAACGACGGCGGCGGCTGCGTTCGCACCGGGCATCAGGCTCCAGGGCCGCTCCACCATCAGCGCCAGGGGCAGGACCAGCATCGTCGAGGCGCAGAGCATCCCGGCAGCGGGAATGACCGGGGCCAGGTGACGAAAGCGGCGCCCGTAAAGGCTGGCGCAGGCATAGGAGGCCGCCGCGCCCAGGATCGCGATCTGCGCCAGTCCGGCGGCGCCCAGGCCGCCCAGGGCCTCGGGCCCGATCAATACCGCGACCCCGGCCAGGCCCAGAAGGACCCCGGCCATGCGGCCCGCGGTCATTTTTTCGTCGGCGGTCACGGCGTGGGCCAGCAGCACCGTGAACAACGGCGTGGTTGCATTGAGGATCGACGCCACGCCGCTATCGATATGGACCTGCCCCCAGACGATCAGGCTGAAGGGAATGGCATTGTTGAGCGCCCCCATGACCAGGAAGGCCAGCCACAAGCCAAGACCGCGCGGCAGGCGCTGGCCGGTGGCCCGGATGACGAACAGCAAAACAACCGCCGCCAGGCCGACCCGGCCCAGAACCACGGTTAAGGGCGGCAAATCCCTAAGCGCCACCTCAACGAAAAAGAACGAGCCACCCCAGACCACGCTGAGCGCCACGATCAACAGCCAGGCCTGTGCGCCCATGGGCATGAGACTTCGCTCCACTTAAATAGACAGAGCGCAGCCTGGGCCGCTTCCCCCCGGCGATCTATCCGGTTCGTGCGCTAGTTGCGATATCTCGATCCAGCCGATAATTCTAGATGGCATAATATGCCACCCTATGCTATGATAACCGCGAAAGGACGGTGCCGGATGTCATCTAAATACACCAAAAACGTGGTCCTGACCGGCCATCACATAGGCTTTATGGACGGTTTGGTACAGTCCGGCCGTTATCAGAATGCCAGCGAGGTCATGCGCGAAGGTTTGCGGGTTTTGGAAGACCGGATGAAGCGGGATGAGGCCGAGTTGGCGGAAATCCAGGCGCGCATCGGCCGCTCGCTCGATCGGCTCGACCGTAACGACTATGCCAAGGGCTCGGTGGACGAGGTATTCGACCGGGCTTTCGCACAGGCCAAGGCTCGGCGCGCCGAGTGAAAGACATCAAGGTTTCGCCGGAAGCCGAGGTAAGCCTGGCGGACATTCTGGAATATTCCATCGGCCAATGGGGCCTATCGCGGGCCGAGGACTACAAGAACGAACTGCTTAAACGGATACGCGGTGTCGCGCGGAACGAGTTGCCGCACCCGATGCCCTGCGAAGTGCTGATGCTGGGTAAGCGGGACGTGGCGGGGCTGTGCTATTGCCGCGAGGGCGCGCATTTCATCATCTTGCGTGAGACGGCCACATGCCTGGAAGTGGTCGAATTCATTCATGAGAGCCGCGATCTGGATCGGCTGATTGCCGGTCTCGCCGGCGAGAAAAAGACCTCACGATAAAGGCCGGCAAATCCAGGTAAACGGCCTTTCGTCGATGAGTCGACGCGCTAGCGTTTGAAGTGCTTGCCCAGGGCCAGGCCTTGGCGCTGATAGTTGGAGCCGATACCGGCGCCGTAAGGCTTGTCCGTGGAGGACACCAGCCGCTCGACCATGACCCGCCCGACGTTCTGGCCGTGCTCGACCATGAAGGGCACCTCGTGGGAGCGTATCTCCAGCACGATCTTGGCCCCGATGGGCTTGCCGTCCGCATAGCCGAAACCGGGGTCGAAAAAGCCGGCATAGTGGGCGCGGAATTCGCCGACCAGGGTATCGTAGGCGACCATGTCGGCGGCGTGGGTGTCGGGTATGGCCACGCTTTCCTTGGTCGCCAGGATGTGGAAGTCGTCGGTTTGAAGAATGATGCCGCCGCGTTCGGGCCGGTAGATACGTTCCCAAAAGTCGTCCACATCGTAGTGCGCCAGTTTATCGACATCGATGTGCGCGCTTGTCTTCTTCGCTTTGTAGCCGATCAGGCCCGTTTCCGGATCGCCCTCCACATCGACTGAAAGGGCGATCCCGTTATCCTTGATGTCCGCCAGCTCGTCCCCAACTTGAACGATCCCTTTTTCTTCGTTGAGCCGTTTGAGCAGCGTGTCGCTCGAAGGCGGGGAACCGCGGCGTAGCCTGATCTGGGCCAGCCTGGAGCCCCGGCGGACCTTGACGTCGAAGGACCGCGGCGCGACCTCGAGCCATAGCGGCCCGGCGTAGCGCTCCCGGATAGTATCGAACTCGGTTCCGTAGTCGGTAATGACACGGGCGAAAACATCGAGCCGCCCGGTCGAGGATTTCGGGTTGGCCGAGCCCGAAACGCGCTTTTTCAGCCGCAGGGATTCCTGTAGCTGGACGATATAGACCTCGCCGGTACGAAAGACGGCGCCGGTTTCCAGGTCGAGCTTTTCGTTGCCGAGAAGATCGATCTTGTCTTGGACGGTCATGGCGCGGCCGGGCAAAAAACTGGCCGGCACCTTGTAGGCGGTCCCCCCAAGTCTGAGATCGAGGCTCGCCGGTTGTATCTGATCGCTGGCAATTCGATCTTGCGCGTAAATATCGCGGTTCTCGATCGCGGCCTTTATCCACTGGGCCGGCCAGATGCCGGATTGAAGCGCCGCCGGCTCATCGATCAGCGGTAGTTGGTCCTGGTTCACGTACTCACTCATCCCTGGGCGTTTCCCC
The DNA here is from genome assembly GCA_021776135.1 of Kiloniellaceae bacterium. Lineage (GTDB taxonomy): Bacteria > Pseudomonadota > Alphaproteobacteria > Kiloniellales > J153 > JAJFGN01. The sequence goes on along the minus strand of JAJFGL010000021.1, from coordinate 22,307 downwards.
GATTGTCTCCGCCAGGGCGAGTCTATCGATTACCGCCCGGCATTCAACCGCGCTCCTGGATATTCCCGATTCTCCAGCCCCGGGCACGCTCAAGGCCCCTTGCCAGACTCCCGCCGCGCTGCCATAAGCCCCCTTTAATGAGCCCGGCATCGCGACCTTCCTCTTCCAGCGTTTCCTCCTCCCTCGGCTATCGTCACCGCCATCTTCTTGGAATCGAAGGGCTCTCGGCGGACGAAATCGGGGCGCTGCTCGATCTTTCCGAAAGCTATGTCGCGCAAAGCCGTGGCGACTCCAAAAAGACGGCGCTGATGCGCGGCCTCACGGTCATTAATCTTTTCTTCGAAACCTCGACCCGCACCCGCACCTCCTTCGAGCTGGCGGGCAAGCGCCAGGGCGCCGATGTCATCAACATGTCGGTGGCCTGGAGTTCGATCAAAAAGGGCGAGACCCTGATCGACACGGCCATGACCCTGAACGCCATGCACCCGGATGTGCTGATCGTGCGCCACCCGGAATCGGGCGCGGTCAAGCTGCTGTCCGAGAAGGTCAACTGCGCGGTCATCAATGCCGGCGACGGCAGTCACGAACACCCAACCCAGGCCCTGCTCGACGCCCTGACCATCCGGCGCCGGCGCGGCGGCCTTAAGGGCCTGGCGGTCGCCATCTGCGGCGATATCCTGCACAGCCGGGTCGCGCGCTCCAACATCCACCTGCTCACGGCCCTGGGCGCGGAGGTCCGCGTGGTCGCACCGCCGACCCTGCTGCCCGCCGCGATCGAAGGTTTGGGCGCCACGCCCTTCTTCAACATGCGCGAAGCGCTCGAGGGCTGCGATATCGTCATGATGCTGCGCCTGCAGACCGAGCGCATGCACGGCAGTTATGTGCCCTCGACCCGCGAATACTTCCATTTTTACGGCCTCGACCGGGAAAAATTGGCGGCGGCCAAGCCCGATGCCCTAATCATGCATCCGGGGCCCATGAACCGGGGGGTCGAGATCGACAGCGAAGTGGCCGACGATATCGACCGCTCGCTGATCCGCGCCCAGGTCGAAATGGGCGTGGCCGTGCGCATGGCCTGCCTGGATATGCTGACCCGCGACTTGCGCCATAACGACACCCAGGCGGGCGCCTCGTAATGGGCGCGGCAAGCAAGGATAATGGGCGCACCGCCTACCACAATGCCCGCTTGCTCGATCCGGCCAGCGGGCTGGATACCCTGGGCGCGGTGCTTGTAGAGGGCACGCGCATCGCCGATCTGGGGCCGCGCCTCTTCAACGGCGGCGTGCCTGAGGGGATCGCGAAAATCGATTGCGCCGGGGCCTGCCTGTCCCCCGGTTTGATCGACATGCGCGTGCAACTGCGCGAACCGGGCGAGGAACACAAGGAAACCATCAAGACCGCCGGCATGGCGGCGGCGCGCGGCGGGATCACCGCCATGGCCGCCCTGCCCAATACCGAGCCGGCGGTAGACGATGTCGCCGGGGTCGTATACATCGCCCGGCGCGCGCGCGAGGCCAAGTCGGTCAAGGTCTATACCTACGGCGCCGTGACCCGGAGGCTGGCGGGCAAGGAGATCACCGAGATCGGCTTGCTGGCGGAATTCGGCGCCCGCGGTTTCACCGACGGCGTTAAGGCCGTGGCCGATTCCCAGGTCATGCGCCGGGCTCTTAGCTACGCCCGCGCCCACGATCAAGTCATTATCCAGCACCCGGAAGATCCCGCCTTGGCGCAAGGCGTCATGAACGAGGGCGCGGCCGCGACCCGCCTGGGACTGGCCGGCATTCCCGCCGCCGCAGAGGCGATCATGGTCGATCGCGACTTGCGTCTGGTGGAACTAACCGGGGGCCGCTATCACGCCGCCCATGTCTCCACCGGCGCCGCCTTGGAAGCGATCCGGAACGCCAAGGCGCGCGGCCTGCGGGTGACCTGCGACACGGCGCCGCACTATTTCACCTTGAGCGAGGCCGATGTGGGCGACTACCGCAGTTTCGCCAAGGTATCACCGCCCTTGCGCGCCGAGGCCGACCGCGAGGCCGTGGCCCAGGCTGTCGCGGATGGCACCGTCGACGCGGTGGCCAGCGACCACAGCCCCCACGATCAGGAATCCAAACGCCTGCCCTTCGCCATCGCCGAACCGGGCATCGCCGGGCTGGAAACGCTTTTGCCCCTGACCCTGGCCCTGGTCCATGGCAAACAGATGAGTCTGCTCGACGCCCTCGCCTGCCTGACCTGGCGCCCGGCGGAGATATTGAAACTGGAGGCCGGCCGCCTGGCCAAGGGCGCGGCGGCGGACCTGACCATCTTCGATCCGGACCGCGAATGGCGCATCGACCCGGACAAGTTCCTCAGCAAATCCAAGAACTCGCCCTTCGAGGATTATCCCGTGCGCGGCCAAGCCCTGGCCACCGTGGTGGATGGGCGCATAATCTACCGCGCGGAGGGGTTTGGCGGCCTGTTAGCAGAGGGAGTATAACGCTGTACATCATAGCAATCGCAATTGGGCTTTTCTCAGGTTTCATGTTCGTGATTGGCTTGATAGCAGGCGTGTTCGCATCACCCAGGAGAAAAGGTGACCAGTTCGTCAGAAGAATTCAGGCTGTAGAGGCGGAGATAGGTGAAGCACAGAAAACTATCTTAGATACCTCTGCCTGCAACAAATCTATAGAAGAAATACTTAGCGAAAACGATCTAATAAAAATTCGCAATCTACCTAAAGGCATGCTCTGCCTTCATACCTATGGTCTCTATGATGCTCAGCTTATTATAGTGATTGGAAGTTTGGTGTTGACCCTTCCGGCACTAGTTTGTTTTTGGCTGGGTCTGCGGCTCGTCGGTGTTCCTGTTATTGTCAGTTTGGACCTTTCGCACACTTAAGTGATAGGCGGCACTCATGCCCGATCCAATTTCCTGGGGATTTGCCTGGCCCTATCTTCTGGCCGCGTTTGCCGGCGGCTATTTGCTGGGGTCGATTCCCTTCGGTTTGGTGCTGACACGCCTGGCCGGGCTGGAGGATATCCGCAAGATCGGCTCCGGCAGCATCGGCACCACCAACGTGCTGCGGTCCGGGCGCAAGGATTTGGCGGCGGCGACCCTGGGCCTCGATGGCGGCAAGGGCGCCGCGGCGGTTCTGATCGCCGGCATCTGGGGGCCCGATATGGCCCTGACCGCCGCCTTGGGCGCCCTGTTCGGGCATCTCTATCCGCTCTGGCTGAAGTTCAAGGGCGGCAAGGGAGTGGCCACCGCCCTGGGGATTCTGCTCGCCCTCGCCTGGCCGGTTGGGCTCGCGGCTTGCGCGACCTGGCTGCTGGTGGCGGCGCTGTTCCGCTATTCCTCGCTTGCGGGCCTGCTGTCCCTCACCGCCGCGCCGATTTATGCCTGGGTGTTCCTGGGCGACGCCCAGGTGGTGCAACTGGCGGTCATCGTCGCCTTGTTCGTTTGGGCCCGTCACCACGCCAACATCCGCCGCCTGCTCAAGGGCGAGGAAACCAAGATCGGCCAGAAATCCGAGCCCAAGACTTGACGGCTCGGCGAAGCTGAACCCAAGCTAGAGAATGGATGCGTCCCCAAAGACTGCGCCAAGCCGCGCCGAGCGCCTGGATTGGCTGCGCCTGATTCGCAGCGAGCGCGTGGGACCGGTTACTTTCCGCCAACTTTTGGCGCGTTTCGGCAGCGCCTCGGCGGCGCTTGAGGCTCTGCCCGAGTTGGCCCGGCGCGGCGGCCGCATGAGGGCCTTGAAAATCACCCCCAAGGACGTGGCCGAGGCGGAGATGGCGGCCCTGGAGGCCCTGGGGGCGCGGGCCGTGATTTTGAGCGAGCCCGCCTACCCGGCGGCCTTGACCGCCATCGACGACGCACCGCCGGTTCTCGGCGTGCTGGGTCATGGCCATATCTTGGAACGCAGGTGCGTCGCCTTGGTCGGGGCGCGCAACGCCTCCGCCAACGGCCGCCGCCTGGCGTCCCGGATCGCGGCGGACTTGGGCGCGGCGGGTTGGGTCGTGGCCTCGGGCATGGCGCGCGGGATCGATGCCGCCGCCCATGAAGGCGCCCTAGAGGGCGGCACCGTCGCCGCGGTCGCGGGCGGCCTGGATGTGATCTATCCGCGAGAGAACGCCGCCCTCTACGACTCCATCAAGGCGGCCGGCGCGATCGTATCGGAGATGCCCTTGGGAACGGTACCGCAGGCACGCCACTTTCCCCGGCGCAACCGCTTGATTTCGGGGCTTTCCCTGGGGACCGTGGTGGTCGAGGCGGCGCCGCGTTCCGGGTCCCTGATCACCGCCCGTTTCGCCGGCGAACAGGGGCGCGAGGTCTTCGCCGTGCCCGGCTCCCCCCTCGACCCCAGGGCGCGCGGCTGCAACCATCTGATCCGCGAGGGCGCCACCCTGATAGAAAACGCGGCCGACATCATCGAGGCGCTCAGCGCCCTCGGCGGCACCCGGGTTATGGAGCGAAAAGCGCCGGAATTCCTGACCGGCGCGCCTCTGCCCCTGGACGAGTCGGACCTGTCCCTGGCCCGCCGGGAGGTCGAAGAACTTCTCGGCCCGGCGCCGCTGGCGGTTGACGAACTGCTCCGGCAATGCCAAGTGTCAGCCCCTCTCGTGAGCATGGTCCTGCTTGAGTTGGAGCTGGCGGGCCGGATCGACCGGCATCCCGGCAACCGTGTGGCCATCGCCGCGGGCGGCGAATAACCACTAAGCGCTTCACCCCTAACCTCCCCTTCAACCAGGTATTAGGCTGTACTTCCCATGAAGGTCGTTGTCGTCGAATCGCCGGCTAAGGCGAAGACCATCAACAAATACCTGGGTTCCGGATACCGGGTTCTGGCCAGCATGGGCCATGTCCGCGATCTGCCACCCAAGAACGGTTCCGTCGATCCGGAAGCCGACTTCGCCATGCTGTGGCAGGTGGATGGGCGCGGCGAAAAGCACCTGAAGGAAATCGCCCAAGCGGTCAAAGGCGCGGAGCAGCTTATTCTCGCGACCGATCCGGACCGCGAGGGCGAGGCCATTTCCTGGCACATCGCCGAGGAGCTCCGCCGGCGCAAGGTCCTGGCCAAGACCGATGTTCAGCGCATCGTTTTCTACGAAATCACCAAAAAAGCGGTCCAGGAGGCCATGGCGCATCCGCGCGAATTGAACCGCGAGCTTATCGATGCCTACCTGGCTCGGCGCGCCCTCGATTACCTGGTCGGCTTCACCCTGTCGCCGATCCTGTGGCGCAAGCTGCCGGGCAGCCGCTCGGCCGGCCGGGTCCAGTCCGTGGCCCTGCGTTTGATCTGCGAGCGCGAAGCGGAAATCGAAGTCTTCAAGGCCCAGGAATACTGGAGCGTCGAGGCCCGCATGGCGAATGGGAAGGATGAGGCCTTTACCGCCCGCCTGACCCACCTCAAGGGCGAGAAGCTGGACAAGCTCAGCCTGGGCGATGAGGCCGCGGCCAAGGCGGCGGTCGGCATACTGGAATCCGCGCCCGGCTTTCATGTGATCTCGGTTCAACGCAAGGAAGCCCGGCGCAACCCCTACCCCGCCTTCACCACCTCGACCTTGCAGCAGGAGGCCTCGCGCAAGCTGGGCTTCGGCACCAGCCGGACCATGCGCCTGGCGCAGCAATTGTACGAAGGGATCGAGCTGGGCGGCGAAACCGTGGGCCTCATTACCTATATGCGGACCGATGGGGTCACGGTCGCCGGCGAGGCCATCGCCGGCGCCCGCCAGGTCATCGCCGAGCGTTTCGGATCCAGCTACCTGCCGGCCTCGCCGCGTATCTACAAGACCAAGGCCAAAAACGCCCAGGAAGCGCATGAAGCAATCCGCCCGACATCGCTTAGCCGCGCCCCCCGCGACATGGCCCGCCACCTCAACGACGATCAGCGCAAGCTTTACGATCTGATCTGGACCCGCATGTTGGCCAGCCAGATGGAAAGCGCGCGCCTGGATCAGGTCGCGGTCGATATCGACACCCAGGATGGCGACGCGCGCTTGCGCGCCAATGGCTCGGTGCTGGTCTTTCCAGGCTTCCTGGCGGTTTACAAGGAAGGCCGCGATGACGCCAAAAACAACGGCGACGATACGGACGGCGACCGGCGCTTGCCGCAAATCGCCGAAGGCGAAACGATCGCGCGCCGGGAAGTCCTGTCCGAACAGCACTTCACACAGCCACCGCCGCGCTATAGCGAAGCCAGCATCGTCAAGAAGTTCGAGGAACTGGGCATTGGCCGGCCGTCGACCTATGCCTCGATCATCCAGGTGCTTCAGGACCGCAACTACGTGCGCTTGGAAAAGCGCCGCTTGCAGCCTGAAGACCGGGGCCGGGTCGTCACCGCCTTCCTGAGCAACTTTTTCAAACGCTATATCGAATACGGCTTTACCGCCGACATGGAAGAGCAACTTGACGACATCTCCGGCGGGCGCAAGGAATGGAAAGAGGTTCTGCAGCTATTCTGGAACGATTTCAGCGCCGCTGTCGCGGGAACCAAGGATCTATCCATCACCGCCGTGATCGACGCCCTGGACGAAGACCTGGGCCCGCATTTCTTTCCCCGCGATCTGGAAAACCCGGACAAGGATCCGCGCCTGTGCCGGGCCTGCGGCACCGGGCGCCTGGGCCTGCGCCTGGGGCGCACCGGCGGCTTCATCGGCTGCTCGAACTACCCCGAGTGCCGCTATACCCGCAGCCTGGCCATGGCCGGCGAGGGCGAGGAAGGCGAGTTCGCGGGACCGAAAGAACTCGGCCTCGATCCCGGGACCGGGCTCATGGTTACCCTGCGCAAGGGCCCCTTCGGCCTTTACGTTCAACTCGGCGAGCCGGAGGGCAAGGAAAAACCTAAGCGTAGCTCCCTACCCAAGGGCCTAGGCATCGAAGACGTGACCTTGGAAAAGGCGCTGGCCTTGCTCGCCCTGCCCCGCACCATTGGAGCGCACCCCGATGACCGGGAACCGGTTCTGGCGGGCTTGGGCCGTTTCGGTCCCTATGTGAAGCACGGCAAGACCTACCGTTCGATCCCCGCCGACGAGGACGTGCTCACCATCGGCCTGAACCGCGCCGTGACCCTGATCGCCGAGGCCCCGGCGCGGCGTGGGAGCTCCGGCAAGGAAATCGGCGTGCATCCCAGCGACGGCAAACCGATTACCCTGCATAGCGGCCGTTACGGCCCCTATGTCAAACACGCCAAGATCATCGCCTCGCTGCCCAAGAACGCGGAGCCCGATAGTTTGTCCCTCGACCAAGCCGTCGAATTGATCGCCGAGCGGGCCGCGAAGGCCGGTAAGAAACCGGCGAAGAAGACGGCCAAGAAAAAGAAAGTGGCGAAGAAGAAAGCGGCAAAAAAGAAAGCCGCGAAAAAGAAGGCGGCGCCGAAAAAGAAAGCCATGCGTAAAGCAAGCTGAAAAATCCGGTGAAACCGAAACCGCCAAAGTCCGCGCGCCGATCCTCTGGGAAGTCCCCCCTGCCCAGCCGGGACAAGATTCTGGAATTCATCCGCGAGAGCCCAACGCCGGTCGGCAAGCGCGAGATCGCACGGGCCTTTCAAATCAAGGGCGCTGACCGCATCGCGCTCAAGGCGATTCTGAAAGACTTGCGCCAGGACGGGCATCTGGGACGCGAGCCAGGCCGCAAGCTGACCCCGCGCGGAGAATTGCCCAGCGTGGCGGTCATCCAAGTCACCGGCATCGACGAAGACGGCGAATTGCTGGCCCGCCCCGCCATCTGGGAGGGGGAAGGCCAGGCGCCGGTCATCTATGTCGCGCCCGATACCCGCAGCCGCGCGGCCCTGGCGGCCGGCGACCGGGCCCTGGCCAAGCTGACCCGGGTCGGCGGGAACGCCTACGAGGCGCGCGTCATCCGCCGCATCGCCAAGGTCGAGAAGCGCATCCTGGGCGTCTTCGAGGTGGCCGAGCGCGGCGGCCTGATCCGCCCGACCGACAAGCGCACCAAGCACGATCTCGCGGTTCGGCGCGAGGACATGGGCGGCGCCCAGCCGGGCGAGCTGGTGGCCGCCGAACTGCGGCCCGGCGGACGCCATCGCCTGGGCCCGCGCGAGGCGCGGGTGACCGAACGCCTGGGCGACGTCAGCGACCCGCGCAACCTCAGTCTGGTCGCGGTTTACGAACACGACATCCCGCTCGACTTCCCGCCCGAGGCCCTGGCCGAGGCGGAGCGCGTGGCCGCGGCCCCGGCCGGCAAGCGGGAAGACCTGCGCGCGGTGCCCCTGATTACCATCGACGGCGCCGACGCGCGCGACTTCGACGATGCGGTCTGGGCCGAAGCCGACCCATCGAGCCCCGGCGCTTGGCATCTGCTGGTCGCGATCGCCGACGTGTCCTGGTATGTGCGTCCGGACGGGCCCCTGGACCGCGCCGCTTACGAACGCGGCAATTCGGTCTATTTTCCCGACCGGGTCGTGCCCATGCTGCCGGAAGTTCTCTCCAACGGCTGGTGTTCCCTGCGCCCCAATGAAGACCGGGCCTGCATGGTGGCCGAGATGTGGATTAGCGCCGAGGGCGAGTTGCGCAAGTACCGCTTCGGTCGCGCCGTCATGCGCTCCGCCGCGCGTCTGACTTACGAAGAAGTTCAAGCGGCCCGCGACGGCCACCCCGGCGAGACCGCCGGGCCCCTCCTCAAGCCGGCGATCGAACCGCTTTACGGCGCCTACGAGAGCCTCCTCAAGGCGCGCCGGAAACGCGGCACCCTGGAGCTGGACCTGGGCGAACGCCAAATCGTCATGGCGGAGGATGGCAGCGTCGACTCGATCGAGAAGCGCACGCGCCTGGACAGCCACCGCCTGATCGAGGAATTCATGATCACGGCGAATATCGCCGCCGCCAAGCGCCTCGAGGCCCTGCACCAACCCTGCATGTACCGGATCCACGACCAACCCGATCCGGTCAAGATCGAGGCCCTGCGCGAGGTCATGGCGTCTATCGGGCTGCGCCTGGCGCGCGGCCAGGTCATCCGGCCCGGCGCCCTGACCGCCTTGCTGGAAAAAGCCAAGGGCACGCCGGCCGCGGCCATGGCCAGCGGCCTGGTGTTGCGGGCCCAAAGCCAGGCCGTTTACAGCCCCGGCAATATCGGCCATTTCGGCCTGGCGCTGACCCACTACGCGCACTTCACCTCGCCGATCCGGCGTTATGCCGACCTGCTGGTGCACCGGGCCCTGATCGCGGGCCTCAAACTTGGCGCGGGCGCCCTGGCGGCGGACGCCGGCGCCCGCTTCGCCGCGGCCGGGGAGCACATCAGCGCCACCGAGCGCCGGGCCTCGGCCGCCGAGCGCGACGCGACGGACCGGCTTACGGCGTCGTTCCTGGCGAATAAGATCGGCGCCATCGTGCAAGGGTCAGTCAACGGCGTGACCCGTTTCGGTTTGTTCGTGACCCTGGACGACAGCGGCGCCGACGGCCTCATTCCCATCAGCCGCTTACCGGACGATTTTTATATTCACGACGAAGGCGCCCACTGCCTCGTGGGACGGCGCTGGGGCCGCCGCTACAGTCTGGGCGAGCGGCTGAGCGTGCGTCTGCGCGAAGCCAATCCCCTAACCGGCGGCATCGTCCTCGACCTGGTGGAAAGCGACGGCGAAGAAGACGGCCGCGAAAAGGTTAACCCGGCACGCTTGCCCAAGACGGCATCTTCAGGCAAGGATTTAACCAAGCGCCCGGTTAAGGCGCGGCGCAAACCGACGGCCCCTAAAGCGCGAGGAAAAAAACGGAAAAAACATCGATAAAAACAAGCGTTCGCGTAGATCAAAAACTAATAGAATTAACTATACTTATTCATGGTAAACATAAAAATAGACTATTTAACAAATAATTTAGATTTATTGCTCGCTTATTAAAATCAATTTGAGTATTGTAACGCCTCTCCTGAAATAAACCGATATAAGAATGGAGTGAAGGCGATGGGAGGTTGGGGTTTTAATCGCCGGCGGAAGCCGGCAGCACGGGCCTGGTGCCGTGCCGGGACGCTGTTCGCGGCCTTCTTCGTGGTTGCCTGCTCGACCCAGGACAGCGTATCGGCGCCCAAGGCGGAGTTGAACGCGGCGCCCCGGCTATTCAGCGTCGGCTATCGCGATATCGCCGACATCTACATTCAGGACGTGGCCCCGGCCGACTTGGCCGTCGCCGGCTTGAACAGCCTCACCAGCATCGATTCCGAGGTCACCGTAACCCGCGACGGCGGCTGGATCCTGCTTGAGATCGGCGGCGACAAGGCGGCCAGCCTGTCGGTGCCCGCGCAAAGCGATGCCGAGGCCTGGGGCGAACTGACGGCCGCCGCCCTGGATTTGGGCCGGCGGCGCTCCAACGAATTGGGCGCGGCCGAACCGGAACGGCTTTACGAGGTCGTTTTCGACGGCATGCTGGGTAAGCTGGACAAATTTTCCCGCTATTCCGGCCGTGACGAGGCGCGCGACAACCGGGCGAGCCGGGACGGCTTCGGCGGTATCGGCGTGCGCATCCGCCTGATCGACGAAGGCGTGCGGATACTTTCCGTCATGGAAAAAACGCCGGCGGAGGTGGCGGGCCTGCTGGACAACGACATCATCGTGAGCGTCAACGGCGACACGACCGTTGGCATGAGCCAGCGCGAAGTCGTGCGCCGGCTGCGCGGCCCGCTTCGCAGCAAGGTGGCCTTGGGCATTCTGCGCGATAGCCAAGAGCCGCGAAATATCATGGTTTCAAGAGCCCACATCGTCCCGCAGACGGTCCGCTATGCCAAGCTTGGCAGCGCCGCCCATATTCGGGTCAGCGGTTTTAACCAGAGCACGGCGCTCAACCTGCGCCAGAGCATCCGCCGCGCGAATAAGGAAATCGGGCCGGACCTGAGCGGTTATATCCTGGATTTGCGCGGCAATCCCGGCGGCCTTCTGGACCAATCCGTCGCGGTATCGGATATATTCGTGACAGATGGCCGCATTGTCTCGACCCACGGGCGGCATCCGGATAGCCATCAGTACTTCGATGCCGAACCCGACGATCTGGCGGCGGACAAACCCATCGTTGTGTTAGTAAACGGCAATTCCGCCTCCGCTTCGGAGATCGTGGCCGCGGCCTTGCAGGATTCCGGGCGGGCACTCGTCGTCGGTACCGGCTCCTATGGCAAGGGCACGGTCCAGACCGTCCTCAGGCTGCCCAACGAGGGCGAGCTGACCTTGACCTGGGCCCGCTTTCACGCGCCCTCCGGCTATGCCCTGAACGGGCGCGGGGTCATGCCGGACATCTGTACCGCGGAGCTTGAGGCGGGCGCCGGCGTCGACGCCGAACAGATCCTGGACCGGGTTCGGGTCGGGCAGTATCCGGTGCCAAGGGAAGATATCCGCCGCGACCTGGCCATAGGCGACGACAGCGGCATCGCCGCGTTCCGGGCCAAGTGCCCGGCGTCCAAGGGCGAAGACGGGGTCGAGCTCGAAGTCGCCCTCCGCCTCTTGGAAGACCCGGCGCTTTTCGCCATGGCGTCCGGCGCCGAAGGAACGACCACCGCGCAAGCCCTGACGAAACCGTTGGAGCTAGACACTCAGACGCGCTAGCGGCCTTTCCGGGCGGGGCTTGACTTGGCCGGGCCGGCGGTTATCTTGCCCGGAATTACGCCCGGCGCGGCGCAACGTACCGTTTCTTAGGATAGTCCCATGGCCAAGCCAGCGACCCAATTGATCAAGATGGTCAGTACCGCCGATACCGGCTACTTTTACGTGACCAAGAAAAACCCGCGAACCAAGACCGAAAAGCTTGAGTTGCGCAAATACGACCCACGCGTGCGCAAGCATGTGGTGTTCAAAGAATCGAAGATGAAATAAACCGCCTCGCGGTATCGGTTCTAGCGCCTCAAAGCCACCGAATCGCCCGGGGCCGCGTCGGCTTTCGCCTCCGTTTCCGCCTTGCATACCCGGTTCCGGCCGGCGTTTTTCGCCGCGTATAGGGCGCTGTCCGCCCGCCTGAGCAGACTTTCGGCCGTTTCCATGGGATCGCGGGTCGTGGCGACCCCGAGCGAGGCCGTGACCTTAAGCCGCGTTTCGCTTTCATCGACCGCGAAGACCGCGCTCTCCAAGCCCTGACGCAGCCGTTCCGCGACGGCCGTGGCGACGTTCAGGTCGGTATTCGGCATGACGACGACGAATTCCTCGCCCCCGTATCGCGCCACCATATCGAAATCGCGAATATTGGCGCTTATGCGGCGGGAGGCCTCCTTAAGGACCTTATCGCCGGCCGTGTGCCCGTGGCTATCGTTCACGGACTTAAAACGATCCAGGTCCAGCATGATAACGGAGACGGATTTTCGCGTGTCGGCGATCTCCATGACCTGCCGGTCGAGATGGGCTTGCATATAGCGCCGGTTGTAAACCCCGGTCAGGGCGTCCGTGTAGGCCATGGAAACGCTTTTATCCAGGAGATCGCGCAATAGATCGTGATAGCGCCGCCGGCGAATTTGGGTGCGGGTTCTGGCCAGGAGTTCGTTGCTGTCAAAGGGCTGGATCAAATAGTCGGTGACGCCAAGGTCGAGACCCTTGGCCAATTCCTCCAGGTCGTCCGCGTTGATGATAAGAAGAATCGGGACATGCCGGGTTTCATCCTTGGTGCGAAACTGCGAGCACAGCCTGAGCCCATCCTCGTCCCCCAAGCGCAGATTGACGATGATCAAATCCGGCGTCACCCCCTCCAGCAGCGTGCCGGCTTCGGCGCCGGTGCGGGCGCGTTCGATAACGTGCCCGGCGTCGCTCAGGCCATCGGCGATGGCCGCCGCCAGGATATCCTGGCTTTCCAGCAATAGAACGCGGGCCGGCTCATCTCCGGCCGCTTTGTCCAGGGCGTCATTCGAGGCATCGATTTGCCCGGAGGCCGTGTGGCGCAAGCGCAGCTCATCCATCATAACCTTTAGGCGCGTGAGCGAGCGCACCCGCGCGAACAAGGCGACATCGTTGACCGGTTTGGTTAGAAAGTCGTCGGCGCCGGCATCCAAGCCGCGAACCCGGTCGCTGGTATCTCTAAGCGCGGTCACCATGACCACGGGTATATGACGGGTCTTGGGATCCGCCTTGAGCCGCCGGGAGACTTCGAAGCCATCCATGCCCGGCATCATGACATCGAGAAGAATCAGATCCGGCGCCATCTCGGCCGCCGCCTTCAGGGCGCCGGGCCCATCGGTCGCGGTCACGACCTCGAAATATTCGGCGCTGAGTTTTGCCTCGAGCAAGCGGACATTCATGGGAATGTCGTCAACAACAAGAATACGAGCCGACATGAATTCCCGCCGTTACGTCTCTTAAACCAGGAGGCGCTGCACGGTCTCGAGAAAATGCGCCACCGAGATTGGCTTGGAAATATAAGCTTCGCAGCCGCCTTCGCGAATCTTCTCTTCGTCGCCCTTCATGGCGAAAGCGGTCACCGCCACAACCGGGATATCTTTCAGGTTGTCGTCTTCCTTGATCCAGCGGGTGACCTCCAAGCCCGAAACCTCGGGCAATTGGATATCCATCAGGATCAGGTCTGGATGATGCTCACGGGCGATTTTTAGAGCCTCGATGCCGTCTTTGGTTTGCAGAATGTTGTACCCGTGCGCCTCCAGCAAGTCATGGAAGAGCTTCATATTCAGTTCGTTATCCTCGACCACAAGGACAGTCTTGGCCGAACCGTTGATTGCTTTGGACATCAAGTCATAGCCTTTCATAGGTGGGCCATCGCCATCCATGGACACCGCGCGGAACCCAGGATCGAAATCCGCTGGATTCAACCGCTTAGAGACTAGGAGAATATTGTTAACGATTGGTAAGGATTTCCCTCCGGGCCAGGAGCCAGGCAAGTGGTATAGACTTGGGCCATGACCGAATCCGCGACCATGCGCATCGGCGTCGACCTCGGCGGCACCAAGATCGAGGCCCTGGCGTTGGAGTCGGGCGGAGGCGCCCTGCTCCGCCGCCGCGTGCCGGCCCCACAGGGAGACTACCAGGCCACCTTGGAGGCGGTGGCGGGCTTAGTCCGGTCCCTGGAGCTTGAGTTGGAGCGCCGGGGCAGCCTCGGGGTCGGGGTGCCGGGCGCGCTCTCCCCGGCTAGCGGCTCGATCAAGAACGCCAACTCAACCTGGCTCAATGGCCGCCCCTTCGACCGCGACCTGGCCCGCGCCCTGGACCGCCCGGTGCGCCTGGCGAACGACGCCAATTGCTTCGCCCTGTCCGAGGCCGCCGACGGCGCCGCCGCCGGGGCGGAGGTTGTCTTCGGGGTCATCCTGGGCACCGGGGTCGGTGGCGGCATTGTCGTGGCCAAGCGCCCGCTCGCAGGCCGCAACGCCATCGCCGGCGAGTGGGGCCACAACCCCCTGCCCTGGCCCCAAGACGGCGAACGCCCCGGCCCGGATTGCTATTGCGGCCAGAAGGGCTGCATCGAAACCTTCCTGTCCGGCCCGGGCCTCGCCCGGGACTATAGCGCCGCTGGCGGAGAAACCCTGAGCGCCGAAACCATCGCCGCGCGGGCCGAAGAGGGCGAGGGACGGGCGCGAGCCGCCCTGGCGCGCTACGAGGACCGCCTGGCGCGCGGCGTCGCCCATGTCATCAATATCCTGGATCCCGATGCGGTGGTCCTGGGCGGCGGCCTGTCCAACATCGGCCGCCTGACCGAAAACCTGCCCGGCTTGCTGGAGGCCTATGTTTTTTCCGACCGGGTCGATACCGCCATTGTCCGCGCCCATCACGGCGATTCCGGCGGCGTGCGCGGCGCCGCCTGGCTGTGGGCCGAGGACGAAATGGACCGCGCCCTTGAGGCGGCGGCGCCATGAGCGCCCTGTGCCGAAGTTGTTTCGCGGTCACCCCCGATAGGGCGCGCTGCCCGGCGTGCGGAAGCCACCGCCTCGTGAGCCATGCCGAGTTACACGATCTGAGTATCGCGCACCTGGATTGCGATGCCTTTTATGCCTCCGTGGAGAAGCGCGACCGGCCGGAGCTGCGCGACAAACCGGTTATCGTCGGCGGCGGCCGGCGCGGCGTCGTCACCGCCGCCTGCTATGTGGCGCGGGTTTACGGCGTCCATTCGGCAATGCCCATGTTCAAGGCCAAAAAGCTGTGTCCCGAGGCCACGGTGATCTACCCCGACATGGCGAAATACCAGCGCGCCGGGCGCCGCATCCGGGAGATCATGCTGGAGACCACGCCCCTAGTCGAACCCCTGTCCATCGACGAGGCCTTCCTCGACTTGACCGGCACTGCGGCGCTGCATGGCGGCAGCCCGGCGGCGACCCTGGCCCGCCTGGCCAAGCGGATCGAAAGCGACGTTGGCCTGAGTGTCTCGATCGGCCTCAGCACCAACAAGTTCCTGGCTAAGATCGCCTCGGACCTGGACAAGCCTTGCGGTTTCGCCGTGATTGGCCGGGCCGAGGCCGAAGCATTTCTGATCGGCAAACCGGTCGGCATTATCTGGGGCGTCGGCAAGGCCCTGAAGCGGGCCCTGGAACGCGACGGCATCCGCACCATCCGCGACTTGCTCCAGCACGAGGAAATCGCCCTCATGGCGCGTTATGGCGTCATCGGCAAGCGCCTGTACCGCTTCGCACGGGGCCAGGACGCGCGCCAAGTCGAGCCGAACGCACCGGCGAAAAGCATCTCCGCCGAGACCACCTTCGACCAGGATATCGCCGGAGCGGAGGCCCTGACCGCCCAGATTTGGCCTCTGTGCGAAAAGGTCGCCCGGCGGCTGAAAAAAGCCGGATTGGCGGGGCGAGGCGTAACCCTGAAACTCAAGACCGGCGACTTCAAGCTGCTGACCCGAAGCCGCCGCCTGGCGGAGCCGACCTGCCTGGCCGAGATCCTCTACCGGACCGCCAAGCCGCTGATCGAACGCGAGGCCGACGGCCGCCGCTTCCGTCTCATCGGCATCGGCGCCGCCAGCCTCGTGGACGGCGCCCTGGCCGACCCGCCCGACCTGCTGAACCCGGAGCGGGACCGCCAAGCCAAGGTCGAAGAAGCCATGGACGCGGTACGCGCGAAACTGGGCGACGACGCGATCCGCAAGGGGCGGGGTCATTTGATTTAGATCATCGTACTTGAAGACCATCCACGTCATACGGCTGCTAGGACGTTGGCCATTGTCTTGCCGCCTCATGGTGATTTCTTGGATACCGATAACTTGAAAACCGTAAAGGCCTGGGACCCTCTGGTACGGGCGTGCCATTGGTCCTTGGTTGCCGCGTTCTTCGTCGCCTATTTCACCGATGACGACCTGATGACCCTTCATGCCTGGGCCGGTTACCTTGTGGGACTCATCGTGGTGCTGCGCGTGCTTTGGGGGCTTGTCGGGCCGAAGTACGCACGCTTCAGCGACTTCATCTTCGGGCCTTGGAAAGTCTGGGGCTATCTGGTGGATCTCGTTAACTTCCGCGCCGAGCGATATATCGGTCATACCCCGGCGGGCGGTGCCATGACCGTCGCCCTACTCATGGGTCTTGCTGCGACTGTGTGGTCGGGCTTGGAGACCTACGCGGTCGAAGAGAATGCCGGCCCACTCGCCAGTTCAAGGGTTGTCGGCAGCGCGCAAGCAAAGGCATTGCCGTCCGCTCCCACCCTCCTCGCAAGTAGCGAGGATGAGCATGAAGAGGGGGAAGAGTCCGAACGCGAACATAACGATGGCGAAGGCGATGAGTTTTGGGAAGACGTCCACGAGATTCTGGCCAACCTCATGCTTACACTGGTTATTATCCACATATCCAGTGTCGGCTTTACCAGTGTCGTCCACCGGGAAAACCTGGCCCGCGCGATGATAACCGGCAAGAAGCGCGCACCGTGAATCTGGGCGATTTTCTTATTTATTTGAGCGGCGACTTCCGGCGCTGCTTGTCCAGGTCCCGCATGGCCTTGGGGTCGAAGGGCCGGTCGTGGGCGCGGGCTTCTTCCAGCAGCCAGGTTTTGAACAAGCCGACCTCCCGCCGCTCCGTCGCTTCTTCCGGTGTGACGACAAAATGAGCGTCGCGCGCCGGAATCGCGATCTCGAAAGGCGCGGCCAGACGGCCATCGGCAAGCGCGTCGTCAACCATGGGCGAGAGGCCGAGCGCCACCCCGATGCCCCCGATGGCTGCGCGCGTGGTCATCATGTGAAGATCGAATTGCAGGGCGCCGCCGAGCGCCAGACCCGAAACGCCGGCGGCTTGAAGCCATATCTGCCAGTTCTCCGGCTCGCCGATCATGTGGATCAGGGTGTGTTCCGCCAGATCCTTCGGCGTGGCAAGCGGCACACCCCGCTTCAGCAAGGCCGGACTGCACACCGGGAACAGAGCTTCCCAGAATAAGCGTTCGGCCCGGTAACCCGGCCACTGGCCGCCGCCATAGCGTATCTCAATATCGGTGCCGGCCTGGCCGAAACCCGAGCCGTCGGCGGATGTGGTCAGGCGCAATCCCACCTCCGGGTGCCGGTCATGGAAGCGGGCCAGGCGCGGCACCAGCCACAGATAAGTGAGCGAGGTGCTGACACGGATCGAAACCGGGCCGCCGCGGCCGCTGGCGAAGAGGTCCTGAGTACCCGCCGCCAGGTGGTCGAAAGCCTGACGGACAATGGGCAGGTAGCCGTAACCGGCATCGGTAAGAATAAGGGAGCGCGGCCGGCGCGTGAACAGCGCCGTCTCCAGCGCCGCCTCCAGGTGTTTGACCTGCTGGCTGATGGCGGCGGGGGTCACGTTCAGTTCCTTGGCCGCCTCGGCGAAAGAGGTGTGCCGGGCCGCCGCCTCGAAAGCGCGCAGCCAATTGAGAGGGGGCAGACGGCGTTTGTTTGCCGGCATGGCGCTGACTCGCATAGGATTAGTTTTTCTATCGCTTAGGCCAGGGAAACATCGTTTGTCAAGGGCAAGAGACCGGCGCTACGCTGCCGCCATGACCACCGGATCCGGCGTGGTGGCCCTGATCGCCCAGATGCACGAATTCTCCATGGCCTACATGAAGGCGCCTGGGCACGTCTTCTACAGCCATGCCGAGACCTTCGTGAACGGCATCTGCACGGCGGCGCGCGATCTGGGCTTCGACACCCCGTCTTTCATTTGGGATGCCTACAACGTCGAGGCCGAAGCCCTGGGGGTCGAGCTGGTGACCTTCGAAGACATGGCCCCGGCGCTGAGCAACGCCGTGCCGCTGATCCGGGACGAGGCCGGCTTGGCGAAGCTCAAGGGGCCCGACCCGGCCACCGCCGGGCGTATGCCCTTCGTGGCCGAGGTTCTGCACTTGGCGAAGGTCTATACCGGCCACCGCCCGGCGCTGGGTTTCTGCGCGCCCTTCACCATGGCGGCCCATCTCATGACCTTCGAGAACCTGATCGTGCAGATCAAGCGCGACCCGGCCTTCGTTCATAAGGTCATGAACTTTATCGTCGACGAGGTTCTGGCGCCCTACTGCCAACACATGGCCAAGCAGTTCCCGGACCTGCCCGGCTTTGAAGGTTCCGACGCCACCGCCTCCCTGCCCTTCATCACCCAGGACATGCAGGACGAATTCGCCCTCGGCCCTATCATGCGCCTGCAAAAGCAGCTCGACCTGCCGTGTTACGTCGATAACTGGTGGGGCGATTCCTATACCGATAACAAGGAGCGGTTCTGGGAAAACAAGCTGCGCGCCGTGCCCGCCTACTTCAAGATCCAGGATCCGGATTTGTGGAAGGTCGGCTTGGAGGGGCCCATGGACTTCGCGCACCGCAAGGGCAAGCCGGTGGTCCTGGGTATCGACAATAACCTATTCCAGAACGGCCCGGCGGAGGAGATCGAAAAGCGCGTTCATGAATACATGGCGGCGATCGAGAAAAGCGACGGCAAGGGCGTGGTTTATTTTTGCAGCCTCTCGGCGGTCACCCCGCCCGAATTCGTCGAGGCCGCAGTCGCCGCGGTGCGTAAATTCCGCGCCGGCGAGCGGCCCTGGGCCGGACTGCACCGCGCCGGCATGCCGGAAGCGCGCGGCGAAACGCTCAAAAAAGAAAAAACAGTCACGGTTACCGCGCCCGCCAAGGAACTAACGCCCGAGGAAGAAGCCAAGGAAGAACGCCTGGACGCCATCTACAACGCGGTCATGGATTACGACGACCTGGCTTGCGCGCCCGCCGTGCGAGAAGCGCTCGACGACGGTATCGACGTTTACAAGATCCTCGACGACGCCCTGATCGCGGCCATGGACGAGATCGGCGGCATGTTTAGCGACGGCACCATCTTCGTACCGGAAATGCTCATGGCCGCCAGGGCCATGAAGTCGGGCCTCAATGTCCTGCGTCCGATCCTGACCCAGACCGGGCTGCCGCCCAAGGGCCGGGTCATGCTGGCGACGGTCCAGGGCGACGTTCACGATATCGGCAAGAACCTGGTCGGCATGATGCTGGAAGGCGCCGGTTACGAGGTCTTCGACCTGGGCGTCAATCAGACCAAGGAGCAAATCATAGACCAGGCCGAGGCGTTGCAGCCCAACGTGGTCGGGCTCTCGGCCCTCTTGACCACCTCCATGCCGGCCATGGCCAAGACCGTCGCCGCCTTCAAGGAAAAGTCCTTGCCCTATCCGGTGGTCATCGGCGGCGCGCCGGTGACCGAGGCTTATGCCGAAGCC
Organism: Kiloniellaceae bacterium; assembly: GCA_021776135.1. GTDB lineage: Bacteria > Pseudomonadota > Alphaproteobacteria > Kiloniellales > J153 > JAJFGN01. The sequence continues at coordinate 2,776 of JAJFGL010000021.1, read as the reverse complement.
ATCGGCGCCGACGGCTACGGAGAAAACGCGCCGGGCGCCGTCGCTCTGATGAATCGCCTGGTGGACGAAACGCCGGAGATAAGCGCGCGGGTGGCCTAAGACCTAAGGCCGCCAATTATCTTTCATACTTCGACAATAAGCGAAGCATTTACGTGCGGTTCTATGTAACCATGGCGCCTTCAAACCAGGAGGCGGCCCATGATCACATGCTTTATCAGATACCGTATCGACCCGGCCAAGAAGGATGAGTTTGCCCACTACGCACGTAACTGGGGCGAGGCCATCCCCCGGTGCGGGGCGGACTTGATCGGCTATTACGCGCCGCACGAGGGCTCCAGTACCCTGGCTTACGGGGTCTACAACATCGAAAGCCTGGCGGCTTACGAGGCCTACCGGGCGCGGCTCGCGGCCGACCCGCTGGGCCAGGAGAACTACGACTTCGCCCAGCGGGAAAAGTTCCTGCTGCGCGAAGACCGGACATTCCTGAAGCTCGCTTCCGCGCCGCACGGGCCCCGGGTGGCGCCATGATCGCGGTTATTTTCGAAGTCGAACCCAAGCCGGAACACAAGCAAGCCTACCTGGATATCGCGGCCAGTCTCAGACCCCAACTCGAAAAGATCGACGGCTTCATTTCGATCGAGCGGTTTCAAAGCTTGACCCATGAAAACAAAATTCTGTCGCTGTCCTTCTTTCGCGACGAGGCCGCCATTGAACAATGGCGCAACTTGCAGGCGCACCGCTCGGCCCAGCGCGCCGGCCGCGAAACGCTGTTCGAAGACTACCGCTTGCGGATCGCCGGCGTGATCCGCGACTACGGTAAAGACGCGCGCGAACAGGCGCCGAAGGACAGTCTAGAAAAACACGGGTAGTGACGGCCGAACCCGCTGCCTTGAAAGGCTTCGATCAAGAGGCCCTTGCCCCTTTGGCGATTCTGCCGAGGGCTGTTCTCTAGGCGGGCGCCGCCGTGAAAATCTTGCGCGACGCCGCGGCTCTAAGCCGGCCCTAGGTATCGGCCGGGGGCGGTGGCGGCGTGACCGCGGTGGACAGACTGTGGATGAACTGAGTCACGTCTTGGCCGTTATCGGACAGGGGCATGTCGAGCACATTGAAAGCCATGTAGTCACGGCCCGCGGTCGGTGCGACACCGGATAAATGACCGATACGGGGGCCATTGATAAGCGCCGCGAAATACTTCTTGGTCCGGGCGATCAAGCCCTCATCCATAGAGGCGCATAGAAGCCTGTTGGTAAGATCGACCCCCAGTAATTCGACGTATTTATCCCCGTAGAGTGTGAAGCGCAGATCGTCGTCTTCCACCACGGAGATGGCGGTCGAGCCGTACCAGCCTTGAAAATCCTCGAAGTTGAAATCCGATCGGCTCGGCATGAGGCGATCGCCACGCTTCAGATCCCATAACCGCAGAATCGAGGCGTAGCCTTCGATTTCCGGTAGCGGCCGCAGCGGTAAACAGCGATAGACATTGGCGGTCTTGCCCTCATGATGGCGGCCATTTTCTCCCTGTGCGGAAACAGAAGAATCGCGAGTCATCTAAGTACCTTGCCGTTTCGATCCCAAAAAAATTCGCTTAGACCCATCGCCGCCGTTCTCATGCCTTGGAGCGGGTAAAGCCGATTGGCCAAACTGGATATCGTTTCCCCCAGAAAATAGGTAAACGCTATAGCAATATCTTTAAATTGTGTAATTACAGTAAATAAAACCCGCGATGATTAGAACCCGTGCGTGACTGCCTGTATCATCGGCAGTTGCGGAAGCGCCCTTTCGCTCAGCAACTGGAGCGATTCCAGCCCCGCCTTCTTGCCGGCTCGAAGACCGCTTCTGCTAAACGGCGAAGAGCCGGCCGGGCCCCACTACATTTTCGCTCACTCCCGCGAGCCGCGACAAATGCCAGGCGAGCGCCTGATTGCTGGAGATTACCGGCTTGCCCAAGACCTCTTCCGCCCGCGCCAGAATTCCGAAGGTGCGCAGGTTGGTGCAGGAAACGAAGACCGCCTCGCAGTCCGGGGCCGCACCGATCTCGACGATTGCTTCGAGCGTGGAAGCCTCGGTAATTCGCGCGACCACTTGGTCCTGAACCTGCTCGAAGGATCCGAACCCGGTAATCGCGAAGCCTTGAGCTTCCAACAAGCCGCGCATGGCCTGAGAGACTTCGGGCACATAGGGCGACAGAAAACCGAGCTTCTTGACTTGGAGCGCTTCGCACCCGGCCATGACCGCGGTGATCGGGTCGGTGACCGGCACGCCCGGATGATGCACCCTGACCAAGCCGGCGACCGCCTGCCGGCCAATCACCGTCGCCCCGGATGTACAGGCATAGGCGATAGCATCGAAGGACAGGGACTTGGGCAACAGGCCCGCGGTATCGGGCAGGTCCTTAGCCATGCGCGCCAAGGTTTCCTTGGTCACCAAGGGATCGCTTCGAATTCGGGCGTGATGGAGGGCGATGGCGGGATCGCGGTAGACCTGCCGCAGCTCGTTCTCCAGGGTTTCATCGCTCTGTAAAACGATCACGCCCAGGGTGGCGCGTTTCCCCATGCCATCGTCGGTTTTAAAGTCCAAGCCCATGGGGTGCCGCTTATACCAAGGATCGTTGATAATGACCCATAGAGATCGCCTGGGCGGTTCGCCGGGCAGGAGGGAAGCCGCAGGCGATGCGGGACATCGTCAAGGCTTTCCGACGCCCTCCGGCGATCCGCCCAGGCGACCGGAACGGCGGCTTACCAAGGCTTTCGGACGGCGTCGCGCACGCCTCGCGATG
>JAJFGL010000003.1 GCA_021776135.1 Kiloniellaceae bacterium | reverse complement strand
GGCGGGTGGGATAAGACGACCCGTCCCAACGGGATTGGGCCAGAATGACGCGAGGCCGCGTCGCTTGTCCTTGAATATGCGCTGCATGTCCTGCGTCCGCGCTCCTAACCTCGCGTCATTTTGGCTCAACCGCGACGATATCCTTATTGTCCACAGGCCCTAGCAGACAAAAAGAAATGGCGCCGGGCAAGCCCGGCGCCAAAAATAGTTCGTCATGTGGCAATTAAGGGTGTTTGTCGAGGGCCGCCTTGATTTTCTCGGCGTTGCCGTATTTTTCCAAGTCCTCGGCAAACTCCTTTTTCTCGGCCTTTAGCTGCATGACGTGCCATAGCAGCCAAAACACAACCGCGACCACCACCATGATGACCTCGCTGCCTTGCCAGGGATAGACGGCACTGACATCGGCTAAATCCACTGCCCAAGTTTCCATGATATTTCTCCCTTACGAGATAATTTCGCTTCAGACCAATGCCTTCTCGGCGTTACGGATTTCGTCGCGGGCCGCTTCGGCCTCGTCCAGGGTCTTGAAGTCCAGACCCATGAGTTCAACCTCGCGCGGGATACGCAACATACCGGCCCCGGCCATGATCTTCGACACGATGAAGGCGGGCAGGAACCCAAGCACGAAGAACATGATGATAGCGCCGATGAACATACCCAGCGGATTGATCGCCGCGTAGCCATCGTAGGGCGAGCTCGGATAGCCCCAAAGCACGAACCCGCAAATCACCAAGCCGATAAAGCCGGCATAACCATGGACCGCCACCGCGCCGACCGCATCGTCGATCTTAAACTTGCGCTCGACGAAATAATGCAGCTTGTAGGCGCAATAGGCCCCGAAACCGCCGATGAACATGGCCTGAATCGGGTGATAGAGATCGTTCCCCGCCGAAGCGGTGATGATCCCGGCCAGACCGCCGGAATAGGTCCAGAAGGGATCGCCCTTGGAGACCACGTAGGCCATCAAGAGCCCGCCCGACAGCGACATCAGGAAGTTGAAGGTGATGGCGCCCAGGGTGGTCGGACCGAGGTAGATGTTGGTCGCGGTCCAGGTTTCGCCGGTAATCAGGCCGTCGATGCCCGAGGGCGCGATGAGCGGCACGTTGCAGGCGGCGTAGAAACCCCAAAACCCGGTGTAGATCAGGAACAGCCCGATACTCACCAGCCAGGGATTGTGAGGCAGGATATCGCGCGGGGTGCCATCGGCGGCGAACTTGCCGAGCCGGGGCCCGAGAACCACCAGCACACCGAGCGCGTAACCGCCGGCGATGGCGTGAATCACGCCCGAGGCATAGGCATCGTGATAACCCAGCAGTTTCACCATCCAACCGTCCCAGTGCCAGCCCCAGGACGCATCGATGATCCAAAACACCGAACCGATCAGAACCGCGTGAATCCAAAACGCGCCGGAACGGATACGTTCGATTACCGAGCCCGAAACGATCGAGGCGGCGGTCCAGGAAAACAGCAGGAACGCGGCCCAGAACACACCGGTAATACGGTCGCTAAGATCGGTGGCCATGTTTTGCGACCAGGGCGCATTCGCCGCACCGGCATCCCACTGGATACCGCCGGGAACAAAGCCCGGCCCGTTCGGCAAGGCCCAATAGATCCACCAGCCGAAGAAATAGAAGGTGATGGTGACCAGCGGGATCAGCATAGTGTTTTTCATCAGGGTGTGCAGGTGATTGCGGTAGCGGCTCGCCCCCACCTCGTACATGCAGAATCCGACATGGATCAGGAACATGAAGACTACCGTCACCCAATAATAGAACTCGGTGAAGATCGTCGTTATGGCATCGAGATTATTTCCCATGGAATCTCCTTCCCCTTTAAATCCGTGGCTTGAGTGCCTGGACCGGCTTGAGAAGGAGTTTCAAGAAACCCACGCCAAGCGGTCAGGTCACGCCACTTTTCACCGTAGCGGCCGGCCATTCTGGCGCGGCCAAGAGCGATTCGCCCGAATCGGAACAAACTTTGCACTTAATCGGGTGAAAAAGTAAACCGGTTTAGTCCAAAGCCATACCAATATGTTCTAATATGTGCCCAATTATAAAATCCAGCCGCGGTTCCGAAGCGCGCGAAACTTGACTATATCGAGGGCCATGACCGAGCCAAGCAACGATACCTTACGCGATCGCTTTCTTGGGTGGCAGTGCCGGATTCGGCAAATCGCCATGCGGCAGGATGAGGGACGCCCCTCGCCCGGCATGCGGCCGCGTGTGCTGGCCGGCGATGGGCGCGAAATCTCGGCGGCCATGACCGTGCTGCTGGTGCCCTCGGCGCCGGAAGAAAGCACCGATTTTTTCCGCTTCCAGTCGCTAAAGACGCGCGATCCTAAGCAGACTTACGAAAAAGGCCTGGAATATCTGCAAGCGACGCACTTTCAGCATCCGAAAAATTTCAGCGATGACTTGACCGCCCTGTTCAATACCGGCGCGCCCCTGGCGGAGGACCTCTTGGCCATGGGCGGCTGCGTTCTCGAATTCGATCAGTTCAGCCAGCGCTACGGCTTGCCTTGCACTGTGCGCCTGCTCGCCCAGGGCGACCCGGCCTTCGAGGCCACCTATTGGCACAACCGCATCTTCAACCCGGCCATGCCGGGCGACGTAACGGTACTGGCCTTACACCCGGACTGGACCTCCGCCCAGGCCGAGCCGTAGCGCTAAAACTTCCGGTAGGCCTTGTTGAGTTGAACCAGGGGATGGTTCGGCGACATCTGAAACTTGATCAGAAGCTCGCGCGCCATCATGTCGCGGTCCTGCTGATTGTCGGGCAGGGTCATGTCCTTGGGGATCGTCACCCAGCCGTTGATGTTGCGGTCGAACACGGCCGGCGCGCCTTCCTCGTAACCCATGTGGATATCCTCGAGCCAGTTGAGATCGTCCCAACCCATATGCTCCATATAATCCTTGAGGAAGGGCGTTAGCCGCTCGTAATCCGGCAGCATATTGACATCGTAGCGATAGCCGATGTGCTGACCGATTTCCTTCTCGCGATCCGATTCTTCACCGCCGCCCTTGATGAATTGGTCGACATCGGTGATTTGCGATCCCTTGTAACTCGTTCCAGCCATGAGCTTGCTCTCTTCGCGCGTCTTAGATGTGGTGATAATCGGCGACGCCGACCGTGAAGTCGGTGCCCGCCAAGGGAACCTGGGCAATGGCCGAGGCCTCCATGGTCAGGGCCGCCAGGTCTTCCGGCTCCAGACTATGAACCTTGGTCTTGCCGCAGGCGCGGGCCATCATCTGGCATTCGATGGTCAGGGTGTGCAGGAAGTTATAAACCCGCTCCGCCGCCGCGTCGGGATCGAGGCGCTTACGCAGCTCGGGATCCTGGGTCGCGACCCCCACCGGGCAGCGCCCGGTATGGCAGTGATAACAAAAACCCGCCTCTACCCCCATTTCCTCGGGGAAGTTGGCTTCGGGAATATCCTTGTTGCAGTTCAAGGCCATCATGGAGGAATGGCCGATGGCGATCGCATCCGCGCCCAAGGCGATGGCCTTGGCGACATCGCCGCCATTGCGGATCCCGCCGGCGTAAACGAGGGAAATTTCGCCGCGCTTGCCGAGATCGTCGATGGCGCGCCGCGCCTGACGGATCGCGGCCATGCCCGGCACGCCGGTTTCCTCGGTCGCCAGATGGGGCCCCGCGCCGGTGCTGCCTTCCATGCCGTCGATATAGATCGAATCCGGGTCGCACTTCACCGCCATGCGCACATCGTCGTAAACCCGCGCGGCGCCGAGCTTGAGCTGGATCGGGATCTCCCAGTTAGTCGCCTCGCGGATTTCTTCGATCTTGAGCGCCAGGTCGTCCGGACCCAGCCAATCGGGATGGCGGGCCGGAGAGCGCTGATCGATACCGGCGGGCAAGGAGCGCATTTCGGCCACCTGATCGGTCACCTTTTGGCCCATGAGGTGGCCGCCCAGGCCGACCTTGCAGCCCTGGCCGATGAAAAATTCGCAGCCGTCGGCAAGACGAAGATGGTGCGGATTGAACCCGTAGCGCGACTGGATGTTTTGGTAGAACCACTTCATGGAATAGCGCCGTTCGTCGGGGATCATGCCGCCTTCGCCGGAACAGGTCGCGGTCCCGGCCATGGTCGCGCCGCGGGCCAGGGCCATCTTGGCCTCGTAGCTGAGGGCGCCGAAGCTCATGCCGGTGATATAGATGGGGATATCCAGCTTCAGCGGCCGCTTGGCGCGCGGTCCGATGATCGTCTGAGTCTCGCATTTTTCCCGGTAGCCCTCGATCACGAAGCGGGTCAAGGTGCCGGGCAGAAACGTCAAGTCGTCCCAGTGCGGAATCTTCTTGAACAGCGAAAAGCCCCGCATGCGGTAGCGGCCGAGCTCCGACTTTATGTGAATATCGTTGATGACCTCGGGGGTGAAGATGCGGCTTTGGCCGAGGCGATACTTCTGTTCCTCGGCCAAGCGCCGCGCGCCCTTTTCTGTGATCTTGGTTTTTGCCATTTTCCGCCTCTATCCGTGGAAAGCCGATTTCCTGGATTTCAAAGAATGATTTTCTTCTCGGTCGGTTCGAGATTGTCGTAGTTCCACAATTGCTTGCCGGCGACGATCTTCGTGAAGTGATCGACACCCCCGGCCGGCAAGAGGTCGTACATTTTCAATTTGCGAGTCAACCAGGCGCGGTCCAGATCGCTCACCTCTCCGGGCACCGCATCGACGCCCAGGTCCTTGATCTCGCCGCCGACGAAGATGGTGCCGTCGTACATGGAATCGCCCAGATTCTTGCCGGCGTTTCCGCACACGACCATGCGCCCGCGTTGCATCATGAAGCCGGAGAAAGCGCCGGTGTCGCCGCCCACCAGTATGGTGCCGCCCTTCATGTCGATACCGGTACGCGATCCGACGCTGCCCCGGCACACCAGATCGCCGCCGCGCTGGGCGGCGCCGAAGGTGCTGCCCGCGTTCTTTTCGATCACGATGGTGCCGGCCATCATGTTTTCGGCGAAGGACCAGCCGACGCGCCCCAGGATCCGCACATTCGGCCCATCGATCAGGCCGCAGCCGAAATACCCCAGGCTGCCTTCGATAATCAGGTTGAGCCGGTTCAGGATACCGACCGCGACCGAGTGCTTGGCGCCGGGATTCTTTATGACAATCGTGCCGTTGCCCGCCGCCATGAGTTCGCGCAGGTGCAGGTTTATCTGCTTGGCGTCCATCCCGGATACGTCGAATTCGGCGCGCTTGTTGAAATCGACCTCGTAGGCATCTGGATAGGTGAAGCCGCCTTCGTCCGACAGGTCGAAAAAGACCTGCTGATCGCGGCCCGAAAGCTGCTCGGTATGCATGCCCATTTCATGGGACGAAGTTTCCTTCGCGCTCACGTCCGCCATACCCGTACCTCCTCGTCGTAAGGATCCCAGGTATCGATCTCGTGGGGGACAATGCTGCGGATCGCGACTTCTTCCGAGGCCAGGGCCACGATATCGTCGGATTCGTACAAGACCATGGGCTTGGCCGCCATGGTGTCCTTGGCCATGCCCAGTTCGTTCTTGGTCGCCACCAGATAGGTGAAAACGCCGTCGATTTCCTCGATCGACCGCTTGAGCGAGTCTTCCAGGCTGGCGCCCTGTTCCAAGTTGGACGCGGTGTAAACGGCCAGGAGTTCGGAATCGCAATTGGATACGAAACGTTGTCCCGCGCGTTCCATCTGCCGGCGCATGTTCCAGTAATTGGTGATCTGGCCGTTATGGACGACCGAGATATCGTTATAGGGATAGGCCCAGTAAGGATGGGCGGAGCGAATATCGACATCGGATTCCGTCGCCATGCGGGTATGGCCGATGCCGTGGGTTCCGTTAAAGCCGCCAAGCTTATATTGCCCGGAGACCACGCCGGCGTCGCCCAGATCCTTGATCAATTCCAGGGCGTTTCCGACCGAGAGTATTTCCGCGCCCTCGACATCCTCCACATAGTCCGCCAGCCGCTTCATATCGCCGTTATAGGAAATCAGATAACGAAAGGCGTACTCGGTCGCTGCTTCCGATTCGATGATTTCGACATCCAGGGTTTTTAGGCGCTCATCCACGCTTACCCGCCGCGCCTTTATTTCATCGTGGATTTTGAAGCCGCTGGCTAAGTCTTCCTGCTCGGCCACCTTGAAGCGCAATACATATTGATTCTGCACCGGCACGCCATAGATCGCGAAGCCCGTTGAATCGGGCCCACGGTGCCTCAAGGCCTGCAACATGTCGGTCATTTCCTGGCCGATCCCGCCCGTTCCCTGACGGTGAATTAGCCCTGCGATTCCACACATGCGATCCCAATCTCCTTGCAAAAACGTGGCGTTACGCCGCTACCGTTTGGTTACGGCGAACCGCCGTGATTTGGTTACGGCAAGCAGTCCATATAGGTTTCCACGTCCCATTCGGTCGTGGTGTGCAGGAATCTTTCCCACTCGTCGCGTTTGTATTCGTCGTAGAGGCGGTACATTTCGCCTGGCATGGCCGAGCGGATCACCTCGTTGTCCTTCAGCGCGGCCAAGGAATCGCCCAGGGTCATGGGCAGACGGCGGACTTCCTTACCCTCCTCCATGGCCTGATAGATGTTGCGGTTCTCGGGCGGGCCCGGATCGATATCGTTTTTGATGCCGTCGTCGGCCGCCTTGATGATGGCGCCGCCCATCAGATAGGGGTTCACCATGGAATCCACCGCGCGGTACTCGAAGCGCCCGGGGGCGGAAATACGCAGGCCGGTGGTGCGGTTCTGATAGCCCCAATCGGCGAAGATCGGCGCCCAGAAGCCGGTGTCCCAGAGGCGCCGGTAGGAATTGACGGTCGAACAACCGATGGCGGTCAGGGCGCCCAGATGCTTGACGATGCCACCGACCACTTGGAGGCCGACCTTACCCGGCATTTGCGGATCGTCCGTATCGGGCATGAAGGTATTCTCACCGCCCTTGGCGTACATGAAGTTGTTCGCCATGCCGGGCAGGTTTTTAACGTCATTGCCGAGGCTGTTTAATTTATCCTCGCCGCCATGCCAGAACGAGATGTTGTGATGGCAGCCAGAAGCCGAGACGCCCATGAAGGGCTTCGACATGAAACAGGCGATCAAATTGAATTCGCGCGCGACCTGGGCGCAAATCTGACGGTAGGTCGTTAAGCGGTCGGCGTTCCTGAGCACGTCGTCGTAGGTCCAATTGAGCTCCAACTGGCCGGGCGCGTCCTCGTGATCGCCCTGGATCATGTCCAGGCCCATCTTGCGGCTATATTCGAGCACCTTCATGTAGACGGGGCGCAGGCTCTCGAACTGATCGATGTGATAGCAATAGGGATTGGAAAAGCCGCCGTCCGGCTTGCCGTCTTCGCCGCGCTTCAACCACATCATCTCCGGCTCAGTGCCGGCGCGCAGATGTAAACCCTTGTGGTCTTTTTGGAATTCTTCGTGGATACGGCGCAGATTGCCGCGGCTGTCCGAGGTCAGGAAGGTGCCTGGATTCTCGCGCTCCTCGCGATTCCGGAACAGGGTGCACCAGACCCGCGCGACCCGCTTGTCCCACGCCAGCTGCATGAAGGTTTCCGGCTCGGGAATGCCGACCAGTTCCTTATCCTGGGGCCCATAGCCCAGGTATTCGCCGTGGCGGTTGAGAAATAAATTAACGGTCGCGCCGTAGACAAGCTGGAAGCCCTTTTCGGCGATGGATTCCCAATGATCGGCGGGAATCCCCTTGCCGCAGATGCGCCCGGTTATGGAAACGAATTGAAGATAGAGGTACTCGATGCCCTGCGCGTCGATCTGCTTGCGAACCTGCTTGACCATATCGGCCCGGCCATCTTGCTCGACGAAACGTTCAATATCCATGGTCATGGGGCTTGCCACTCCCTGCCGCTTTTTTTACTCGCATGACACCGTCTGGCCTGCGAAGCTATACCCAAGCATACCAATTGCAAACCAATTTAGACAACCGGTTAATGACCAAGCAGTGAGAAATATTACTTAGGGGTACTGGCGATGAGAGTCCGCTATGCCGCGAGCCGGGTCCAGACTGCCTAGCCAGGGCATGAACCAATTACTCCCAAATCCGACCATTGGCGCTTTTCATGGCTTAAGCGCCCGGCGGTATCCGCGTTCTAGGCATCGCCAAGACAGATGCCAAGCCCCCGCGCCGTGCGCGCCATGGGGCCCTGAGGATCGACGGCCCTGCATTTGGCGATGGCGTCGGCCAGGGGTACGTCCATGACGCTCCGCCCGCTCCAAGCCACCATGCGATCGAAGGCGCCGCGCAAGACCAGCTCGACCGCGTGAACCCCGAAGATCGACGCCATTATCCGGTCGCGCGCCGTTGGCATGCCGCCCCGCTGCAAATGGCCGAGCACCGTGACCCGCGTTTCCGCCCCAGTCGCCTTCGATATACCTTCCGCGATGGTATAGCCGATGCCGCCATAGGTCATGGCCCCGCCCGCTTGACTCTGGGTGACCGCCTCGCCCGATTCGGTCTTGACCGCTTCGGCCACGACGACGAGCGCGAAATTACGCCCCTTGGATTTCAGGGCCTCGATCTTGGCTGCGACGCGATCCATGGTGTAGGGAATTTCCGGAACCAAGATCACGTCCGCGCCCCCGGCGATGCCCGCGTTCAGGGCGATATGGCCGGCATCGCGGCCCATGACCTCCAAGACCATGACCCGCGAGTGGCTGGCCGCCGTCGCTTGCAAGTGGTCGAGACCGTCGGTCGCGACACTGACCGCCGTGGCATAACCGATGGATACCTCGGTATGACCGATGTCGTTGTCGATGGTCTTGGGTATGCCGACGAAATCGATGCCGCCCGCCTGCGCGAAGCGGCGCAAAATCGCGAGGCTGCCATCGCCGCCGATCCCGATGAGGGCGTCGAGGTTCAGCGACCGGTAGCCCTCGATCAGCTCCGCCGAGCGGTCGATAAGACGGCCGTCCGCCATGGGATAGGCGAAAGGATTGCCGCGATTCGTGGTTCCCAGGATGGTTCCGCCACGCCGCAGCAATGTGCCCGTGAAGATGGCGGGGTCCAAGACCTCGGCATCGACCGGGCGGGCGAGAAGGCCCGCCGTGCCCTGCTTGATGCCGACCACCTCCACCCCGCCTTGCGCGGCGCGCAAAACCACGGCGCGCAAGGCGGCGTTGAGACCGGCGCAATCGCCGCCGCTGGTCAATATGCCTATCCTCTCGATACGCGATTCGGGCACTGCCAAGTTTCCCCCTCCGTGTTTGAGGTTATGGTATAATTGCGATCCGGATTCGGGTCCGGGCGAACTGGCTTCACTATAGATGGCGCCGAATGACAGACCAATCCGACTCAGTGCGCCTGCGGCAACGGCTCTCGGAAATCATACAAGAGCATCGGGATCTTGACGACGTGATCGCCCGGCTTGAGGAAACGGCGCCGTTCGATCAGATCCAACTAAGACGCTTAAAAAAACGCAAGCTGATGCTGAAAGACGAAATGGCGCGGGTCGAGAACCTGTTGCTGCCCGACATTATCGCCTGAACATTATCGCCTGAAGGGCGCCTTTAAGCGGCGCCGCTGGTTTCGCCGCTTCGCCGCTTGTGTGCGTACATGGCCTTGTCGGCCCGCTCAAGGGCCTCTTCCACCGCCTCGCCGCCGGCGAAGGTATAGACCCCGTGGGAAACTTTTATGTCCAGCGGCTCGCCGTTCCACTCGGCCGGCGCGGCCTGGATGGCTTGAGCCAGGCTTTGCGCCTTGGACAAGGCGGCGTCCTTGTCGGCCTGGGCTAGGATCACGCCGAATTCATCGCCGCCCAGGCGCCCGACGAGATCCGACCCGCGCAGAGATCCAAGCAGCGTTTCAGCGGCTTGCCTGACGACCTGATCCCCGGCGGCGTGGCCGTGGCGGTCGTTGAGCGCCTTCATGCCGTCGATATCGAAATAAAGCACGCTTCCCGGCGCCTCGTAACGCTCAGCGAAGGAGATCATCCGCGCCAATTCGCGCACGAAAGCCCGCCGGTTGAGAACCGGCGCCAGGGTATCCTGATCGGCGAGATTTTCCAGGTAACCGATCCGTTTCCTGGCCTGGCTCAAGGCGCCGCGCAAATCCTGAACCTCGGCCATCAGACCGTCGAGCGCCATGCGCACCCGCGGGGTCAACTCCGATTGCGGTATGCCTTGGATGGTCGCGATATCCAAGGGCACGGCAGGGGGCGCGGCCGGCCCTGCTTCGCCGGGCCTTATATCCGGGGCGGACGCCTTGGCTTCCGCCTTGCGCGTGGCGCTTGGCGCCGCGGGCCGTGTCGAATTCCGGACCCTCATGACAAGATACTTTCCCTATCGCTACCGCAAGCGGCCATCGGCGGATACGCCGCTAAAGCGCGCAAATCATAGGCCGCTATGGTAAACAGAACCTTGACTGCATTCCGGCCCTAAAAACAGCCGCACCGCCCGCCATGCTTGCTTCGCGCCCTGGCTGTCCGGATAATGCGCCGCCCGATACCCGGCCAAGCAGGAAACACGGACCATGGCGGACGCCCCAGCACAAGTCGGCCTCATCATGGGCAGCCAGTCCGACTGGGCAACCATGAGCGAGGCGGCGAAGATACTCGATTCCCTCGGCATTGCCTTTGAGAAGCGGATCGTATCGGCGCACCGCACGCCCCGGCGCATGGTAACCTATGCCGAAACCGCGCGCGAGCGCGGCCTGAAGGTCATTATAGCCGGCGCCGGCGGCGCCGCGCACTTGCCGGGCATGATCGCCGCCTTGACCCCCTTGCCGGTCTTCGGGGTGCCGGTGGAAAGCAAGGCGCTCAAAGGCTTGGACAGTCTTTTGTCCATTGTGCAGATGCCCAGCGGGGTCGCCGTCGGCGCCCTGGCCATCGGCCCGGCCGGCGCCGCCAACGCGGCGATACTGGCGGCCTCGGTTCTCGCCCTTTCGGACCGGGATGTCGCCAAGGCCCTTGACGCGCTTCGCGCCGGGCAAACCGGCGCGGTCGCCGAAAGCCCTCATGCCGACACTTAGCCCGCTTTCCCCCGGCGCCACGATCGGCATCCTGGGCGGCGGCCAACTGGGGCGCATGACCGCCCTGGCGGCGGCTCAACTGGGGTACCGCAGCCATATCTATTGTCCCGAGGCCGATGCGCCGGCCACGCAAGTCACCTCCCTGACCAGCATCGCGGACTATAGGGACGAAGCCGCCCTGGCCGATTTCGCCAAGGCCGTGGATGTGGTGACTTACGAATTCGAGAACGTGCCCTTCATCGCCGCCGAAACCCTGGCCCGGCTGGTGCCGGTCCACCCCGGCCCGGAGGTGCTGCGTATCTGCCAAAACCGGCTGCGCGAGAAGGACTTCTGCCGGAGCGCCGATGTTCCCACCACCCGCTTCGCGGCGGTTCGCGGCGCCCAGGACCTGCATGACCGGGTCGCGGAATTCGGGCGGCCTTGCGTGCTGAAGACGGCGGAACTCGGCTATGACGGCAAGGGACAAGTCGCTATAGAGCGCGATACCGACCTGGACGCTGCCTGGGCTAAGGTGGCCGAGGCGGCGGCCACCGCCGGGGCGGTCCTGGAAAGTTTCGTCGATTTCCGCCTGGAGATTTCGGTCATCGTCGCGCGCGGGCTGGACGGCGCCCGCCAGACCTATGTGCCGGTTGAAAATCAGCACAAGAACCACATCCTCGATCAAACCATCGTCCCGGCCAGGGTCTCGGAAAAAGTCGCCGACAAGGCCGAAGGCATCGCCCGCCACCTGGCGGAGGAGATCGGCCTCGCCGGCCTGCTTGCCATCGAGATGTTCGTCACCGCGGACAGTCAGGTGCTGGTCAACGAAATGGCGCCGCGCCCGCACAATTCAGGTCACTGGACCCTGGACGCCGCCGTGACCTCGCAGTTCGAACAGCTTGTGCGGGCCATCGCGGGTCTGCCCCTGGGCGCGCCGGACCGCCTGACGGACGCGGTCATGAAGAATTTACTTGGCGAGGAAGCGGCGGCCGCCCAGGCCGCCTGGTCCGACCCCAACGAGAAGCTGCATCTTTACGGCAAGGTCGAAGCCCGGCCGGGCCGCAAAATGGGCCACACAACCAAGCTTATCCGCCGTTAGGGCCTAAGGCGCGGCTTGGCGCCAATGACGGCGCGCTTTGCGGCCAAAGCCGCCGGCGATAATCCGATCCGGAAGATCGAGCAATTTTCCCACCGACTTCCCGAAGGTGCCGCCCAGGCGCAGGGCGTTCTCGATGCGCCGGTCCAAAAATGCCCACGTCCCGGCCCGCTCCACGGAGCGGTCGTTGAGCCAGAACAACACCGTCGAGGAATAAACGCCCGACAGCAGCAAACGCTTGGTATAGAAATTGTAGTCGGTCGAGGTATCCCCGGCGGCGCGCCAAATCGCATCGACGCTGCGATAGAGGCACTTGGCCGCCAAGGGCGCATTAACCGGCAAGGCCAGGAAGCTCAAGCCACGCCCAACCGCCTCGCGGTGCTGGGCCAGCAGCTCCAGCCGTACCCGCACCCCCGCTGTTATCCGGTCCCGGACCCGCATCCCCGCCAGGTCGCGCTTTTCCAACTCCGCCAACATGCGCCGGTCGGTCTGGGCGCTAAAAGCCTCGATCAACTCGCCCGGGCCGCCGGGAAAGGCGTTGCGCGCCTGCGCCTCATCGATACCGAGGTCGGCGGCGGCGGTCCTAAGCGCCTTATGGCTCCAACCATCGAAGGCCACATGGGGCAACACCGCCTCAAGCAGTTTCCCTCGCAGGGCATCCATATCCATAACGCTTAATCCTCCTCGGCCTCGGCACGGCCCATCGCCCTCAGCTCGCTGGTAAAGATCAGGGTCGATAGATCGGTCATGCGCCGCGGATAGAGAATGCCGTCCAGATGATCGCATTCGTGCTGCACCACCCGGGCATGAAAGCCATGGGCCTCGCGCACGATTTCCTCGCCCCTGGGGTTCAAACCGCGATAGCGTATGGCGCTATGGCGCGGCACCTCGCCCATGAGGCCGGGCACCGAGAGGCACGCCTCCCAACCCAGCGCCATGTCATCGCTCAAGACTTCAACCACCGGATTGATAAGAACAGTCAGGGGCACATCTTCCGGCGGCGTCTCTCCCTCGGCTCCGTCCTCCCGCTCGGCCCGCGCGCCGGAGACGAAGAAGGCCACGATGCGCCGGGGCGCATAGACCTGCGGCGCGGCCAAGCCGGTCCCTTGCGCGTCCTCCATGGTTTCCAGCATGTCCATGATCAAACGGCCGACCTCGGGCGCCGCCGGGTCTTCGACCGGCGCCGCGGCTTGGCTGAGCACGGGGTGGCCCATGCGCGCGATCTTGAGTATGGCCATGGCCTCAATATGGGGCCCGTAAGCCAGCGCGTAAAGCGCGCGGCCTCAAACGGCTTGATATCTGTCCGTGATTTCTTTCCACTAGGATCATGCCGGTCTTTCCCGAGTACGAAACATTCGACGGCCTGGGCCTGGCGGCGCTGATTCGCCAGGGCGAGATCGGCGCCGAAGAAGTGCTGGAAGCCGCCATAGAACGGATCGAAGCCCGCGATCCAAAGGTCAACGCGGTCGTTCACCGGCTCTACGACAAGGCCAGACGGGAGATCGAGCGCGGCCTCGGCGATGGCCCCTTCGCCGGCGTGCCCTTTCTGCTGAAAGACCTCTATTCCTTTTGTCAGGGGGCGCCCTTGGGCAACGGCAGCCACTTGTTCGATGGCTACACCGCCGAGTTCGACGACGAATCGACGCAGCGGTACCGGCGCGCCGGCCTCGTCATCCTGGGTAAGACCAGCACCTCCGAGTTCGGCCTGTCGGTCACCACCGAAACCGCAGCCCACGGTCCGACCCGTAATCCCTGGGATCCAACGCGAACCACGGGCGGGTCGAGCGGCGGCGCGGCGGCGGCGGTCGCCGCCGGCATGCTGCCCCTGGCCCAGGCCTCGGACGGCGGCGGCTCGATCCGCATCCCGGCATCCTGCTGCGGCCTTTTCGGGCTCAAGCCTTCGCGCGCCCGCAACCCGGATGGGGAGGGCTGGGCCGGCCTGTCGGTGCGCCACGCGATTACCCGCAGCGTGCGCGACAGCGCCGCCCTTCTGGACGCGACCCACGGCCTCGCCGGGCTTTCCCCGGTCACGGCGCCACCGCCGGAGCGGCCGTTCCTGGAAGAAGTGGGCGCCGATCCGGGGCGCCTGCGGATCGCCTTGGCGGCGCCGGAACCGGATGGGGTCGTGCTCGACCCGGCCTGCCGCGCGGCGGTCGAAGAGGCGGCGGAACTGGCTGAGGAGATGGGCCACGATGTCGAAGCGGCGGCGCCGGACCTGGATTACCAAGCCATGGGCCAAGCCATGATGACCCTGGTCGAATCCCACATGGCCGAGGCCCTGGCTCCCGGCGCGGCCTTGTTGCCCCGCCCCGCGACCCCCGAGCTGGTCCAGCGCACCACCTGGGCCATGGCCGAACGCGGCCGCCGCCACAGCGCCGCCGACTATATCCGGGCGGTTCTGACTTTCCAGAGAATCGGCCAAAGTCTCGCGCGGTTTTTCACCCGCTACGACGTGCTGCTGACCCCGACCCTGGCGAAACCCCCGGTGTCCCTGGGCACGATAGATGCCGAGATCGGGGATTTAGACGCCTTCTACGAGGCGATCTGGGCCTTTATTCCCTATACCCAGATGTACAATATGTCCGGGCAGCCGGCGGCCTCCCTACCCCTGCATTGGACGCCCGAGGGCCTTCCAGCCGGGGTTCAGATCGGCACCCGGGCCGGTGGCGAAGCCACCCTGATCCGCCTGGCCAGCCAGTTCGAAGAAACCCGGCCCTGGTTCGGCAGGCGGCCGGAAATTACGAATATGAGCCGATTCTGACCCCTTCCCATAGGTGCCGGACTATGCTATCACACTGCTCCCGCAGCCAATCGTGGTGGCGCGGGTGTTTGCGTGCGCCCGGTTTGTTGGGCCGCGCGTGGTGCCTAGAGGAGCCCTGACCAGACCGTGCAAGTACAGGTTCGCGATAACAACGTCGATCAAGCCCTGCGGGCGCTGAAGAAAAAGCTGCAGCGCGAGGGCGTTTTCCGGGAAATGAAGCTGCGGCGCAGCTACGAGAAACCCTCCGCCAAGCGCAAGCGCGAACAGGCCGAGGCCGTGCGCCGCTATCGCAAGCTCCTGCGCAAACGCATGGACCGCGAAGGCTTCTAGGGCCTCGTACCGCAGCTAAAAAGACAAAAACCCCGCCGGGTTACGGCGGGGTTTTGCTATTCTTGTAAGCTTTCAGTCCTGCCTGACTAGGTCACCGACTCATTAAATCGCAGCCATATTCTCAGTGAAGCGAGTTTAAGGGAAGCGAGATAGTTGTCGTCTGGTTTGTCGTAGCGCGTGGCCACGGCGCGGAAATGTTTGAGTTTGTTGAAGAAGCACTCGACGGCATTGCGCTG
>JAJFGL010000020.1 GCA_021776135.1 Kiloniellaceae bacterium | reverse complement strand
GTAAGCCGTGAAGGTCGCGCCACCAGCCTCCGCCAAAACCTTCGTGATCGCCGCCGTCAGCGTCGTCTTACCGTGGTCAACGTGGCCGATAGTGCCAACGTTGCAATGCGGCTTCGTACGCTCAAACTTCGCCTTTGCCATATCGCCTAGTCCCTATTTCTAACTTGGCCTATCTGCATTTGGCCCGCACCTCGATTTCCGCCTTCCGCTTGGAGCGGGTGGCGGGAATCGAACCCGCGTAGCCAGCTTGGAAGGCTGGAGCTCTACCATTGAGCTACACCCGCTTACCTCGCCGTGTCTCGCCAGCACACAAGTTCCCATGGGGGTCCTTGGTGGAGGGGGTTGGATTCGAACCAACGTAGGCTAAGCCAACGGGTTTACAGCCCGTCCCCTTTAACCACTCGGGCACCCCTCCCAAGCTCGCGCGGCGCGATGCGACGGAGATGCGAAATATGTTGATTTCGTTCGGCCTGTCAACTCATTAGGAACGGACAGCACCACCCGCAGCCAGAATTCCGCCCGGCTGAAAGCGATACTTGCGGAACCCACCCGCCTGTGCGTGATACTAAAGGACGGCCATGACCAAGCGCAAGCCCCCCAAGCCGCCAAATTCCAGCCGCGTTTCACCGGGAAAAACGCGGCCAAACGGCCCATTTTGGCTGTTTGGCGCCCATGCCGTCCTGGCGGCCCTGGCCAATCCGCGCCGGAAATGCCACCGCTTGATGTTGACCCCGGAGGCGGAGCAGCGCCACGGCGCCCGGCTCCGGGCCCTTTCCGGCGGCGACAAACCGGTTCCTGAAAGGGTCAAACGCGGAAATTTCGAACAATTCCTGGCCCCGGATTCGGTCCACCAGGGCTTGGCCCTGCTGGCGGATCCGCTGATTCAGCCGCATCTTGAAGAGGTTCTCGCGGGATATGCGCGCCAAGCGCCGTCGGTCCGGCCCGTGATCCTGGTCCTCGACCAAGTGACGGACCCCCACAACGTCGGCGCCATGCTGCGTTCCGCCGCCGCTTTCGGGGCTTTAGCGGTGGTCGCCCCGGGGCGCAACGCCGCGCCCGAGTCGGGGGTCCTGGCCAAAGCCGCCTCCGGGGCCTTGGAGGCCGTCCCCTATGTCGGGGTCACCAATCTGGTCCGCGCCTTGGAAGCCATGAAGCAAGCTGGGTTTTGGAGCCTGGGCCTGGCCGGCGAGGCGGAACGCAGCCTGGCGGAGGCCGATCCCGGAGGGCCGCTGGCCCTGATTCTAGGCGCCGAAGGTCCCGGTCTGCGCCGCCTAACCCGCGAACATTGCGACCTCATCGCCCGTCTGCCGACCCGTCCACCGATCGAATCGCTCAACGTATCGAACGCCGCCGCGGTTGCTCTCTACGCTTTAACAATTAAATAATTCAAATACCTACAGCATGTCCCTCATGCGATACCACATCATGGCCAGAGCCAAGGTCGGAGTCCGGAACAGGCGTCCGCCGGGAAAGGCCGTATGGGGAAGGCGCGCCAAAAGATCGAGCCGCCCGGCCTGACCGGCGATGGCCTCGGCCAGAATCTTGCCGGCGACCCCGGTGAAGGCCACGCCTTGGCCGGAGAAGCCGTGGGCGAAGTAGATATTACCGTCAAGCCGGCCTAGATGGGGCGTGCGTTCCATGGTTATAGCCACGAAACCGCCCCAGGTATAGTCGAAGCGCAGGTCCGCAAGACTTGGAAAGACTTCCAGCATCTTGCGCCGCATGGCCTTGGACAAGTTCGGCGGCATAAGGGTCGAATAACTGACCCGGCCGCCGAACAGTAGGCGGCGGTCCCGGGACAGGCGGAAGTAATTGAGCACGAAATTGCAGTCAGCCACGGCGACATTGTTCTTTATCAGGGCCTCGGCGCGATTTACTTCCAGCGGTTCGGTCGCCGCGATGTAGGTTCCCACGGGCATGATCTTGGACTGGATACGCTGCTCCAGCCCGGTCATGTAGGCATTTCCCGCCAGAACAAGAAAATCGGCGCTTACCTGCCCCTTCGCGGTCCGGACCCGGACTTTGGCGTCTTTCTCGATCGCCAGGGCCTCAGTGCCCTCGAAGATCCTGACCCCGGCATCCTCTGCGGCGCGCGCCAGACCGAGACAATAGTTCAGAGGGTGCAAATGTCCGGCCCCGGCATCATAGAGCCCGCCAACATAGGCTGGAGTCGCGACAAATTCCTCAACGCTCTGTGGGGTTTCGGCCAACCGCGTTTGCGTGTAGCCGTAGTCCTGGGCCAGGGAGTCGCTCTCCGCCCGTAAATCATCGAGTTGCCGCTTTTTACCCGCGCCGTGGAAATAGCCCCAGGCCAGGTCGCAATCAATACCGTGGCGGGCGACCCGTTCGCGAATTATCGCCTTACCTTCTTCGGTTATCTCGAACAGCTTGCGGGCACCGTCTTGGCCCAGACAGGCTTCGTTTTTTTCGTTGCCCGAGGCAAAACCGGTGCAAATTTGACCGCCATTGCGACCCGAGGCGCCCCAGCCGACCCGCTGGGCCTCGAGAACCACGACGCTCATGCCCTGCTCGGCCAAGTTGAGCGCCGCCGACAAACCGGTATATCCTGCCCCGATCACGCAGACCTGCGCCCTGGTATCGCTGTCCAGCCCAGGATAATCTGGCCGTGCGTTCGCGCTCGCGGCGTAAAAAGAATCTTCGTCAGTCTTGTTTAACATGGCTTAGAGCTAGCAGATTGATCCCCTCCCCTTCAATCCCGCGCGGGCCGGGGGATCGGCAACAAATGGATTTCCTATGGGTCCGATCGAAGAATTCCTTAAAGCGAACAAGATCGACGAAGTCGAGATTCTGGTCCCCGACATGGCCGGCATCGCGCGCGGCAAGATCCTGCCCGCACAGCGTTTTCTGGAGGGCATGGCGCGCAGGAACCTGCGCATCCCCGAGGGCGTGTTCGTCCAGACGGTCACCGGCGACTACCCGGATGACGGCTTGGTTACCAGTCACGCGGTCCAGGACGTCTATCTAGTGCCCGACGAAAGAACGATTCGGGTCGTTCCCTGGTACCCGGACCCAACCGCGCAAATAATCTGCGACGCCTATTATTTCGATGGTCAGCCGGTCGAATTTTCAGCCCGTAATGTCCTCACCCGGATCATTGCCCTGTACGAGAAACGCGGCTGGCGCCTGGAAGTGGCCCCCGAGTTGGAATTCTACCTGGTCGACGTGAATGCCGACCCTGACAATCCCCTGGTCCCGCCCATTGGACGCTCGGGCCGGCGCGAGACTTCCCGTCAAGCCTATGGCGTCGATGCGGTCAATGAATTCGATCCCCTGTTCGAGGACGTTTACGATTTCTGCGAGGCCCAGAACATCGACATCGACACCCTGACTCACGAGGCCGGGGCGGCGCAGATGGAGATGAACTTCAATCACGGCGCGCCCCTGGACCTGGCCGATCAAGCCTTTCAGTTCAAGCGCACGGTTCGCGAGGCCGGCCTGCGCCACAAGGTCTACGCCACCTTCATGGCCAAGCCCATGCAGGGTCAGCCCGGCAGCTCCATGCACATCCATCAAAGCCTGCTCGACGCCAAGACCGGCAAAAATCTTTTCGCCAATAAGAACGGCAAGGATTCCAAACTGTTCCACAGCCACATCGCGGGCCTGCAAAAACACCTGCCGGCGGTCATGCCCTTACTGGCGCCGAATGTGAATTCATACCGCCGCCTGATGCGCGATTCCGATGCCCCCATCAACACCCATTGGGGTTACGACAACCGCACGGTCGGGCTGCGCGTGCCCCATTCCGACGCCAAGGCGCGCCGGGTCGAGAACCGCATGGCCGGCGCCGACGCCAACCCCTATTTGGCCTTGGCCGCGTCGCTGGCTTGCGGTTATCTGGGCATGGTCGAAAAGCTCGATCCCCGGCCGCCGGTCGAGGGCAGCGCCTATCGTTTGGCCCACACCCTGCCGCGCACGCTTTACGATGCCTTGGGCCGCTTTAATGCCAGCCGGCCGATCAAGGACGTGCTTGGCGAAAAGTTCGTTCAAGCAGTCAGCCTGGTGAAAGAGACCGAATTGGAGGCCTATCAGCAGGTGATCTCGTCATGGGAACGCGAACACCTCTTGCTCAACGTATAACAAAGCATTAACCGGAAAACCGCCATGCTCGGTGAAATGAACCATAGATCGCAGATTATGCCGGACTTATCGGGCGAATCGCGGCTGTCGGGTTTTGCCGAGATGATGCGTCTGTGCGCGCGCATTGGCTTCAACCCTTAGGGCGGGCCCGCTGGTTCCACCGAACCAAGCCTGAAGTTCTCCCCTAACGCCGATCTTCGCAAGGAAACCGCACCATGAACAGTACCCCTTTCCGCAACACCACCGCCCATTGGCGGCAGATGGATTCAGCCCATCATCTGCATCCCTTCACCGACACCAAGGAATTGACCGAGGCCGGAGGCTCGCGCGTCATCACCGCCGCCCAGGGCGTCACCCTGACCGATTCAGAAGGCCAGAAGCTGATCGACGGCATGGCCGGGCTGTGGTGCGTCAATGTCGGCTACGGCCGCGAGGAACTGGCCAAGGTGGCGTATGAGCAGATGCTGGAACTGCCGTACTACAACACCTTTTTCGGAACCGCGACGCCGAGTTCGATCGAGCTATCGGAGCGCCTGGCGAAGCTGACGCCCAAGGGCTTGGACCGTGTCTTCTATGGCGTCTCGGGCTCCGACGCCAACGACACCATCGTGCGCACGGTTCGTCATTTCTGGAACCTGGAAGGCAAGCCGAGCAAGAAGACCTTCATCAGCCGGGAATACGCCTATCACGGCAGCACCATGGCGGCGGTCAGCCTGTGCGGCATGAGCGCCATGCACGGCCAGGCCGATCTGCCCCTACCCGGCTTCGAACACATCATGCCGCCCTACTGGTATGACTATGGCGGCAGCCAGACGCCAGAGGACTTCGGCCACCGGGCGGCGCAAGCGCTCGAGGACAAAATTCTCGAACTCGGCGCCGATACCATCGCGGCCTTCATCGGCGAACCGATTCAGGGCGCCGGCGCGGTCATCATCCCGCCCGAGAGCTATTGGCCCGAGATTCAAAAAATATGCCGCAAGTACGATATCCTGCTGATCGCCGATGAGGTGATTTGCGGGTTCGGCCGCACCGGACAATGGTTCGGCTGCGACACTTATGGCATCGAGCCGGATTTCATGACCCTGGCCAAGGGCATTACCTCGGGCTATCTACCGCTATCGGCGGTCATGGTCGGCGATCGGGTCGCTAAAACCCTCTACGACAAGGGCGGTGAGTTTTACCACGGCTATACCTATTCCGGGCATCCGGTGTGCTGCGCCGTCGCGCTCAAGAATATCGAAATCATGGAGCGCGAGAACTTGGTCGAGCGCACCCGCGAGGAAACCGGTCCCCACCTGGCGGCGCTGCTGGAGGATTTGCGCGGCCACCCCTTGGTGGGCGAGGTCCGCTCCCAGGGTCTGCTCGGCGCGGTCGAGATGGTCAAGGACAAGGCTACGCGTACCCACTTCGACAACCTCGGCAAGGCCGGCGGTATTTGCCGCGACCACTGCTTCGCCAACGGCGGTATCATGCGCGCGGTGCGCGATAGCATGGTCATGTCCCCACCGCTGACGATCACCAAGGCCGAGCTCGACAAGTTGATCGGCATCTTACGCAAGTCGCTCGACCAAACCGCCAAGGATGTGGGCGTCGCGTGACCAGGGTTGCGCCATGAGCGAAGTCACCGTCGCCGCCACCCAGATGGCCTGCACTTGGGACCGCGCCGCCAATGTGGCGCGGGCCGAGGCCCTGGTGCGCGAAGCCGCCGGCCAGGGCGCCCAGATCGTCTTGATCCAGGAACTCTTCGAAACCCCCTACTTCTGCAAGGACCAGAAGAAGGAACACTTCGCCCTCGCCCATCCAGTAAAGGACCATCCGGTAATCGAGCGCATGAGCGAACTGGCGGCCGAGTTACGGATTGTCCTGCCGGTCAGTTTTTTCGAGCGTGCCAACAACGCCTATTACAACTCGCTAGTGGTACTCGACGCCGACGGGGCGAATCTGGGCCTCTATCGAAAGAGTCATATTCCCGACGGGCCGGGCTATCAGGAGAAATTTTACTTCAATCCCGGCGACACCGGCTTCAAGGTTTTCAAGTCCCGCTACGCCACCATCGGCGCCGCCGTGTGTTGGGACCAATGGTTTCCCGAGACCGCCCGCGCCATGGCCTTGCAAGGGGCGGAGATTTTGTTCTACCCGACCGCTATCGGCTCTGAACCTCAAGACGCCACTATCGACAGCAGGGATCACTGGCAACGCACCATGCAAGGCCACGCCGCCGCCAACCTCATGCCCCTGGTCGCCAGCAACCGCATCGGGACGGAGGAAGGCGAGACTTGCGCCCTCACCTTCTACGGGTCTTCCTTCATCGCCGGCGCGGATGGAGCCAAGCTGGCCGAGGCGCCACGCGACGCCCAGGCGGTTATCGCGGCAAGCTTCAACCTCGACGAACTCCGCGCCGCCCGTGCCGCCTGGGGCCTGTTCCGCGACCGCAGGCCGGAGCTCTACGGGCCGCTCACGACCTTGGATGGCGTTAACTCGCCTTAGCGGCGCGGGTCCGTTTGCGTTCCGGCGGCTTACGGCCCCAAAGCTCAAGCCAGGACAGGGTATCGCCATAGCTGTGACCCTGCTCGTGCTGGGTCCAGGGCCAATCGCTGCCCCAAATCAAGCCTTCCGGCCCCAGGCGGTCCATCAGGGCGTGAAAGAGCGGCGCGCAAGCCTGCGCGGCCTCCCAGACGGGCCGGTCGGGGAATATCCGGTAGGGCCCGGACACCTTGACCATCAGCCGGTCGGGCGGCGCCGAAAGCAAGGCCGCGAAACCCTCGCATTCAAAGGGCCGTTCCATGTCCGGGCGGCCAAAATGATCGACAACCACCCGGTCGCAATGATCGAGCAAGCTTGGCAGTGCCGTGGGCAAGCGCTCGCCCTCGATATGCAACTCAACGTGCATGTCGAGCCGGTTTAAGAACTTGAGATGCTGGCGCCAGACCGCGCTTGTGAAATCGGGCACGCGGCGGGTGAGCAGGTTCAAGCGGGCCCCGATCACGCCTTGGTCGCGCAGAGCCACAAGATCGCGCAGGGGCGTTTCGGGCTTGAGCATGACCACACCCCGGCACAAGACACCGCCGCGCTCCCGCGCCCGGGCCAGGCTGGTCAGCAAATGGGTATTGTCGTAACGCAGGAAGCTGGGCTGTATGAGGATGACACCCGCCAAGCCGTGCTTCTTGAGGTGCACGCACAGATCGTCGAAACGCGCATCGCCGCGCGGCGTATAGCGCCGCCCTTCGATCATCTTATGGCGCATGTCGAATACATGAGCGTGTCCGTCGAAACGCCCCGCCACGCCGCCCATCAAAATATTTCCGCCGCCAACCCGCATGACTGGATAACCTCTGAACCGCCCTTCTTGTCGCTTATGGATCTATAAGCCGATTTAAAATATCCCAATAAAATGTTGTCCCGGTTAGCCCAATATCAAACGCACCGCCTCGACGCCGGCGAAGGCGGTGCTGACGTGAAAGCCGAGGATCGGTATCCAGATGGGCATGTTGGGCGCTTCGGGCGCCGCTACCCCGTGCCGCTTGATCCGCCACAGCGCCAGGTTCACCAGCGCGAAGATGGTCAAGACAATGAACGAGGTCGCTTGCGCCAAGGGCGCGGTGCGAAAGGCCATGGCCAATATCAGGACCGCGCCGCTGACCATGATCGTGGCGAGGATCGGGGTCCGGGTCCGGGCATTAATCCGGCCAAAGACGGCCGGAACCTGCCCTTGCCGGGCCAAGCCGTAGAGAACCCGCGTCGCCATGACAATCTGGATCAGCGCCCCATTGACCGTGGCCATGACCGCGATGAGGCTTATCGGCACCGGCGACCAGCCGGTCGAGCGCTCGAACACCAGGGCCAAGGGCGCTTTACTAGCGGCCAGTTCCGCCAGGGGTACGCTGCGCACCGCGACCAGGGCGACCGCCACGTAAAGCACCAGGGTCACGCTGAGGGTAATGACGATGGCGCGCGGCATGACCCGGGTGACGTCCTTTACTTCCTCCGCCACGTTAACCATGTCTTCGAAGCCGATGAAGGCGAAAAAGGCCAGAAAACTGCCGGCCATGATGCCGCTCCAGGCCGCCAATTCGAAGGGCGGCATGAGGTCGCCGATCCTGGGCGGCGGATCGAGCAATCCGCCCTGCCCGGCCCAGATAACCAGGATCAAACCGCCGGCCTCGACCAGGGTCAAAAACGCGGCGACGCCAACCGATTGCCCGATACCCCAGGCGGCAAGGCCGCCGAGTATCAGGACGATCCCAAGCACGCTTAGCGACCGCGGCGCACCAGTCAGTTCCATGAAATAGCCGGTGAAACCGTTCAAAACGGCGGCCGAGGACACCACGCCCGAGGCGATGACCATGAAGCCGACTATCAAGGCCAGGCTGGCAGAATTCAAACCCTCGCGCACATAGCGCGCCTCGCCCGCGCTGGTCGGAAAGCGCGCGCCCAGTTCCGCGAAGCTCAGGGCGGACAAACCGGCCAAAAGGGCGGCGACCAGGAACGACACCGGCGCATAGGTCCCGGCGCTTCCCGCCACCTCGCCGATCAGCGCGTAAATCCCGGCCCCGATCGTGGTGCCCAGGCCGTAAAGCACCAGAATCGGTAAGGACAGTACCCGCTTTAAACCCGGTTCCTTCGCCACGCCGCTCACGCCCCCTCACGGTCACGGCCATGCGATATATCAAGGCCGCGTCCACCACTTGTATAGTAAGCTAACCGCGAATACGTGAGTCGTGACAGTGGAAACATTGAGCAGGGGAACCGCATGAAAAAGTTGACGACGTGGATCTTGGTGGCGGACGGAGCACGGGCGCGGATTCTTCGAAATCTAGGCCCTGGAAGCGGGATCGAGCGCGATACGGTCAAGGACTTCGAAGGCAGCACGGCGCTCAGCCGCGACATCGCCTCGGACCGGCCGGGCCGGACCTTCGATTCCGCCGGCCCAGGCCGCCACACCATGGCCCAGCCGAGCGACCCGCACGCCCACGAACAGGTCAATTTCCTGCGCGAGATCGTGGCCTATATCGAAAAGGCGGGTGAGAAAAAGTCTTTCGACCGCCTGGTTCTGGTGGCCCCGCCCACGGCCCTGGGCACCCTACGGGCGCAACTTTCCGGACCCCTCGCCGCCAAGGTCACGGGCGAACTCAACAAAGACCTGACCAAGGTTCCGGTCCACGACCTCGCCAAACACCTGGGCGGCGTCATGACGGTGTGAGGGCTGGGCGGAGGCCTGGTGCCGGGTGAGAGATTCGAACTCCCGACCTTCGGTTTACAAAACCGCTGCACTACCACTGTGCTAACCCGGCATCCAACAGCGGGCACCCTATCAGAGGCGCACGTAAAGCGGAATACGCAAGACCGCCCCGGCCGGGGAAAACGCATTTGACGTGGCAGTCCCGCCGGTGCGTCCTTCGGCAAGCTCAGGATGGAGACCTTTGCGCGGCGCGCCTTGAGAGCCGGTATTCGATGGATATTTGTATTGAGCGGGGTTGCGGCGGTTGAATTGCCTGCTTGGCCTAGCGGATTGACCCCGTTTCGGCCTGTTTTCTTGATTTTAGA
>JAJFGL010000019.1 GCA_021776135.1 Kiloniellaceae bacterium | reverse complement strand
GATCGAGCTGTCGTCCGCGAACCAGACCGAAATCAACCTGCCCTTCATCACCGCCGATCAAAGCGGGCCCAAGCATCTCAACATCAAGCTCACCCGCGCCAAGCTCGAGGCGCTGGTGGACGAGCTGGTGCAAAAGACGGTTGGCCCGGTGAAGGCGGCGCTGAAGGATGCCGGCGTTTCTCCCGGCGAGATCGACGAGGTCGTCCTGGTCGGCGGCATGACCCGCATGCCGAAAATCTTCGAAACCGTGAAGAATATCTTCGGTAAGGAGCCGAACCGCAGCGTCAATCCGGACGAAGTGGTGGCCGCGGGCGCGGCGATCCAGGCCGGTGTTCTGCAGGGCGACGTGAAGGACGTGTTGTTGCTCGACGTGACGCCGCTGTCGCTGGGTATCGAAACCCTGGGCGGTGTGTTCACGAGGCTGATCGACCGCAACACCACGATACCGACCAAGAAAAGCCAGGTTTTCTCCACCGCCGAGGACAATCAGACCGCGGTTACCATCCGCGTGTTCCAGGGCGAACGCGAAATGGCCTCGGACAACAAGGTGCTGGGCCAGTTCGATCTGGTCGGCATTCCCGGCGCCGCGCGCGGGGTGCCGCAGATCGAGGTCACCTTCGATATCGACGCCAACGGCATCGTCAATGTCGGCGCCAAGGACAAGGCAACCGGCAAGGAACAGGCGATCCGGATTCAGGCTTCCGGCGGTTTGAGCGACAGCGACATCGACCAAATGGTCAAGGATGCCGAGGTTCACGCCGAGGAAGACAAGAAACGGCGCGCCCTGGTCGAGGCCAGGAACCATGCCGAGGCCCTGATCAACACCACGGAAAAGACCCTGGCCGAGGCGGGCGACAAGGTTCCGCCGGAGGATAAGTCAGCGGTCGAGGAAGCAATCGCCGCCTTAAAGACTGCCGCCGAAGGCGAGGATGCCGAGGAGATCGGCGCCAAGACCGAGGCCTTGGCCGAGGTTTCCATGAAACTGGGTGAAGCCCTTTATAAAGAAGCGCAAGCCGCCGAAGCGGGCGCGAACGATGACGGCGGCCCTGGCCCCGGCGGCGACGCGGGCGGCGATGGCGCGTCCCCGGAGGGCGAGGACGTTGTCGACGCCGACTTCGAGGAGGTCGATGACGACCGGAAGGGCAAAACCGCTTAGCCGGACGGACGAGACGTCTTATAAGGGCCGGGCGCGATGGCTAAGCAAGACTATTATCAGACCCTGGGCGTTCAGAAGAACGCCGCCGCCGGGGATCTGAAAAAGGCTTATCGCAAGCTCGCCATGCAGTATCACCCGGACCGCAATTCGGGCGATAACACGGCCGAGCACAAGTTCAAGGAGGTCAGCGAGGCTTACGACGTCCTGAAGGACGCCGATAAGCGCGCCGCCTATGACCGCTTTGGCCATGCCGCGTTCGAAAACGGCGGCGGTCCTGGCGCTTCGCGTCCCGGCGGCTTCGGGGCCGGCTTCGCCGATATTTTCGATGAAATGTTCGGCGATTTCATGGGCGGGCGCGGCGGCACCGCCGCGCGCGGCGCCGACCTGCGCTTCAATCTGGAAATAACCCTGGAGGACGCTTTTAGCGGTAAGACCACGCAGATCCGGGTTCCGACCAGCGTGACCTGCGATGCCTGCACCGGGTCCGGCGCGGCCAAGGGCTCCGCCCCCACCACCTGCAACACTTGCCGGGGGAATGGCCGGGTCCGCGCTCAGCAGGGCTTTTTCACTATTGAGCGCACCTGTCCGACCTGCCACGGCGGCGGCCGTGTTATCGACGACCCCTGCCGTGCCTGTCACGGCGCCGGGCGCCTGCAAAAAGAAAAGACTCTGCAGGTCAACATTCCTCCTGGGGTCGAGGACGGCACGCGCATCCGCCTATCGGGCGAAGGCGAGGCCGGAGTGCGGGGCGCCGGATCGGGGGATCTGTACATCTTTCTGGCGCTACAGCCGCACCGCCTGTTTCAACGCGACGGCGCCGACATTTATTGCCAGGTGCCGATTCCCATGACCACGGCGGCGCTGGGCGGGTCCATGGAGGTGCCGATTATCGACGGCGGCCGGACCAAGATATCGGTCCCGGCGGGCACTCAAACCAACCGCCGCTTTCGCCTCAAGGGCAAGGGCATGAGCGTCATGCGCTCCACAGCGCGCGGCGATATGTATGTCGAGGTCAATACCGAAACGCCGGTTAATCTTACCAAACGCCAGCAAGAACTCCTGCGCGAATTCGATTCGGAAAGCAAAGACCGTAAGCACCACCCGGAATCCGAAGGCTTCTTTACCCGGGTGAAAGAGTTCTGGGACGACTTGACCGAGTCGTAATCCCGTCCGGGTTCATTCCGCCTCGACGCAGAGACGCGTCGCGGTATCGGCGTCTTTCAGGAAATCGAGCAAATCCGGCAGGGCGAGCGCGACGCAGCCTTGGGTCGGCGTGTAGCCGGGGCGGGCGACGTGGAGGAAAATAGCGCTGCCCTTGTCCGCCGCCGGCGGGTCGTCGTTGTGGCCTATGATCACGATCACGTCGTAGATCCCGTCGTCGCGCCAGAGGCGTTCGTGACTGGCGCCATAGGGCAGGCGTACCGGGCGGTTATAGGCCGGATCTCCGGAGGCATCGCACCAACCGTCTTCGGGCGCTAGCGCTGCGACCGGCAGCTGCGTTTGGGGCTTGGAAATCCGGTCGGCCCGGTAAAGCAGACGGCGCAGCATAAAGCAGCCGGCCGGGGTCGCGCCGTCGCTCTCGACTTTTTCCGCCTCGGGCCGCAGGCCGCCCTCGCCAATGGCGCAGCGCCAGGACCGTGTGCCCGCGCGGGCGCGCCACCGGTTTTTGTCCCGCGTAACGATCAGGTCCATGGGACACCCCTATTCAACGCGATAGATGTGATAACGCCCGGTGCGGACCCCTTCCGGCAGCTCGATGGGCGCCGTGCCGGGAAACGCCAAGTCTTGATCGGAGACCACGATACCGCCGGGGCATAACAGTGCCGGAAGATATTCCGCGATCCCAGCGGCCAGCTCCGCGTTCAGGTCCGCATCGCCGGTGCCGATATCGCTGTGAACCAGGGGAACCGCGCGCGCGAAGCGGCGGGGGGCGGCGGCCAGGGTATCGCGGATATCGCCCAGGATCAGGCGCTCGCAATCGGGCGCGCATTCGGCTCCCGCCGCGACCTCGCGCTCGAATACGAAGATCTCGCGCTCCGGGCAAATCCTGCGCAAGTGATCGTAGGTGCGGCCCTGACCCAACCCGAGCTCGAATATTGGCCCCGGCAGCGCCGCGATCAGCGCCGCCGCCTTGTCGAGGCAGGCGCGTTGTGCCTGCAAGCGGCGTATCACGCTGTCCAAGCGGCTCATATGGCGGATCAAGCTGTCCGGCGGTAGAGGAAATACACGCCCGGCGCCACGCTATCGGGAAGGTCGAGCGCTTCGCTTGCCGCGAAGCCGACATCGCGGTCGGCGGCCACCACCCCCCCTGCCCGCAGGACGCGGGGCAGGAATTCGGCGATAAAGGCGGCCAGGCGCGCATCGCGTTCCGGGTTCGCGGAGCCGAAGTCGGCGTGCACGAGCGCCACCTGGCCCGCAAAACGCTCGGCCGCGCGCGGCAAGCTATCGTGAAAGTCGCCGCGAAAAAGGTGCGCCTCGTCCGGGATGCAGTCCGGGTGCGCGGCGACCTCGCGCTCAAACACGAAGATGCCGCGCGCCGGCAGGATTTCGCGCAAATGATCGTAGGTGCGCCCGTTGCCGAGGCCCAGTTCGAAGACCGGGCCTGCAAGCCCGCCGATCGTCTCGGCGGCCAGATTCAGACACGCCCGCTGGGCCTTGAGACGGCGGATATTGATGTCGAGACGGCTCACGAGGGGGCCGGTCCCATGCTCGGGCTGGCGCGCCGGATCACTTCGCACCTTTTCGCGCTTCGAGTAGCAGGGCCGTGGTGTGCTCCAGGCGGTGGGCCAGAACCCGCATGACCTCCACGCCCAATTCGGGGAAATCCGTGACCATGCGGAAGAAGAGATCCTTGGTGATTTCCAGGGCCGTCAATTCGCTGGTCGCGATCACGCTGGCGGTGCGCGGCACATCGCACAGTATGGCGATTTCGCCGATAATGTCGTTCTTGCCGATCTGCGCGACCACCAGGGGGGCATGGTTTTCAACCACCACTTCCGCTTTGCCCTCCAGAATGATGTAAGCGGAATCGCCGACATCGCCCTGCCCGCAGAGAACTTGTCCCGGATTGAAGGTCATGCGCTGGCTGGCGAAGCACATGAGTTTCAGCTTGGCCGGTTCGATGTTCGCGAACAGGGGTATTTTGCGAAGGACTTCCACTTCCTCATCTATGCTCATGGTCGGTCTCCGATCTTTCGTTTACTCGGCGGCCATAATATCGCTCAGGGCCGACCCCGGTTTATTGAGGTCGGTGAAGCTACCCTGCTCGACGATACGTCCGTCTTGCATGACCAGGACGCGGCTGAACTGCTCACACGATTGGGGCCGCTGCAAGATCCAGATCACACCCCCGCCCACGCGCCGTTCCAGTACCCGGCGCTGCAGTTTGTCTTGGGTCGCGGTATCCAGGACCGCCAGGCCATCGTTAACGATCAGCAGGTCGGGCTGTTTCAATATGTTGCGCGCGAGACCGAGTTTCTGGCGCTGGGTCGCGCTTAGGCGCTTGCCGCCGACACCGACTTGATAATCCAGACCGGCGCCAATGACGATATTACGCAGGCCCAGGGTGTCCAAAAGTTCGGTCATGGCTTTCCCGACGATGTCGCGCGCCCTGGCTTGGCCATAGGCGATACGACCGAACAGGATATTATCCTGCAGGGAGGCGGCGGAATTATAGGCCTCCGGATCGTAGATCGCGACCGCCCCGGGATCCAACTTGTTCAGCCTCGCCGCGAACAATTTGCGGGCGGCCACGGCCCGGGTTTCGATCGTCTCGTCAATCAAGCCGAGGCGGTGGCGGGCTTCGGAATAACTGAGCGGCAGACGGCGCAAGGCCAAGCGGTCCGGCGGGTCGAGCGCTTCGGTGCCTTGTTTATCGACCTTGACGACGTAGCCGCGAAAATTCGGCAGGTCGTCGGCGTCGATGAAACTGAACTGCTCGAAGAAGGGGTGGCCCGGCGGCAGGTCGGCGAAAATTTCGACCATGGTCCGGGCAATGGAGACCCCCATGTCAATGATCGTATCCAGCAGGCCGGCTTCGTCCAAAACCTTCGTCATAAGCTCGTTATTGGCAAGATCGCGCAGCTTGTAGCCCTGCTTCCTGGGGGTGCCGAATAAGAGATTTTCGGCCAAGGTCGCATTCTTGTTGTAGGCGTCGGGGTCGAAACGCACGACCAGGTTTTCGGCCTTGTCCTGGGCCAGGCGCTTTGGCAGTTCGGCCCGCGCGCGCAGGATGGCATCGGCGATTTCGGGGTGGGCTTCGGCGTCGATGAAGCCGCCTAGGCCGAAGCGGTAAGCGTCATCATCCATATCGACCAAATTCAGAACCTCGAGGATTCGTTCGTCGATATCCTCGGGCCCCGAGGCGCCGGCCGCTTCGTAGTCGGTCCAGTCGGCCTCGAAGTCCCAGGTCGGGTTACCGGCGCGCTGGCTTTCCGCGACCCAGGCCTTGCGCCGCGCGCGCCGTTCCGGCGTCTCCTTTGGCTCGCGCAAGGGTTTGTGGCGGAGGCCATACAAGAGGTTCTCGCGCACCGATTGAGGGAACAAGTACGTATCCTGTCCAAGATAGCCTATGCGCCGCCCGGTGACCGACTGCGGCAGCTTGGTCAGGTCCCGCTCCCCCACTCGGATGCTGCCCGAGGTGGGCTCCGACAAGCTCGCCAGGAGCAGTCCCAAGTGGTCCTTGCCGGAGTCCGAGGGCCCGACGATGGCGATGTGGTCGCGGCAGGCGATGGAAAAACTGATCGATTTGATCAGGTGGTTCCCCGAGTCATCGACCAGGGAAACCCCCGATAGTGAAAGTTGCCCGTCTAGAGGGTCGCTCGCATCCCGGTCCGGGTCCTGCGCCGAGGGGTCCAAAATATCTGGCGGTTGAAACTGTTCGATCACCTGGTCGTATTTGATCTGCACGTCATTGCGCTGTTGTTCCCAGTCGATCAATTCCTTGATCGGGCCGGGCAGGTCCTTGTAGGCGAAGATAACCGCGATCAAGGCGCCAACATCCAGGTGGCCGCGAATCGCCAGGATGCCGCCGCCGCCGTAGAAGATGAAGGGCGTCAACTGCGCCAAAAAATTGTTCACGAACTTGACCATGAATTTGCGCTGAAATATTTCATGGCGGATATCGAAAATCCGGCCCAGGCGGCTAACCAAATCCGCGCGCTCCAGGTTCGAGGTGTCGTGCGCGTGAATTTCAACCGCCCCGTCCACCACCTCGGCGACGCGCCCCGCCAACTGGCGCGCGGTCAGCTGCCTTTGCCGGCCCAGGCGCAGAATCGGTGTCCGCATTTTCGGCACCAGGTAGGCTTGTATGGCGACAATCGCGGCGGCGACCAGACCCAGATAAACGTTCTGGACCAGGATAAAGGCCATGGCGGTGATCGCCTGCCCGCCCAGGAAAGCGGGTGTGACGAAGGCGTCGCCGATGAAACCGCCCAGGGGTTCGACCTCGTCCTTGACCATGGTCGCGACTTCGGCCTGCTTGACCCGGCGCATGTGGGGAATCGGAAAGCGTAACAGCCTGTCGGTCAGCTCATAGCGCAGGCGCCGCAGCATCCGCTCGCCTAAACGGCCCTTGCCGGTGTTGATCCAGTATTTGAAGCCGCTGTTGATGAGATACAGGAGCACGTAGGAGAAGGTCAGGGACAACAGGAACCCCTGTTGCTGCAAGGTAAAACCCTCGAAAAGGGTTACCGGGGCGCCGGTCAGAAGCTCGCCGAAGGGAAGATCCATGGCGAGGAATGACTTGCTGTCCAAAGGATCCGAGAAGCCCTTGCCCAAGATACCCTGGTTGACGATCATCTTGGGTAGATCCAGCGACAAGAAATAGAATGGCATGGAAAGCAAAACGAGCAGCAGAATCGCGAGCTGCTCCCGCTTCGAATGGTGCCAAATGTACTTGAAAAGTTTCGGTTCCATGGGGTACGGCCGTTAAAGGTGCCAAGGCGGCCCAAGCCGCCTCGCGCGACCTTATCCCATTGTGTTCGGGGGGTAAACGGGCTCACGAGACGGGTTCCGGGGCTTGCTTTCACGGGCCTTGGTGCCCTAGTGTTTCTTAAAACCGGGCTGAGGTCCGTAAAATCCAAGGGGGGAAGATCGGCATGGCGCCTGGCCGTAAAAACAAGCGTGTTCTTATCTACAGCCACGATAGCTTCGGTCTGGGGCATCTGCGCCGGTGCCGCGAAATCGCCCACAGCCTGGTTGGCGCGACCAACAATCTGACCGTGCTGATCCTTTCGGGCTCGCCGATCATCGGCAGCTTCGATTTTCGCTCGCGGGTCGATTTTGTGCGCATTCCCGGTGTCATTAAGCTGCGGAACGGCGAATACACGCCGCTGAATCTGCACATCGACATCGAGGATACGCTCGCTATCCGCGGCTCGATCGTCGAGCACACGGCCAAGATTTTCGATCCCGATCTTTTCCTGGTCGATAAGGAGCCCCTGGGCTTGCGCGGCGAGGTCCGAAGCACCCTGGACATGCTTAAGTCGCGGGGAACGCCCTGCGTTCTGGGCTTGCGCGACGTCATGGACGATCCGGGCGTCTTGGCGGCCGAATGGCAACGCAAGAAAGCGATACCGGCCTTGGTCGACTACTACAATTCCATCTGGGTCTATGGTCTGCCGCAGATATGCGACCCCTTGGAAGGCTTGGACGTCCCCGATTCCCTGCGCCATAAAACCACCTTCACCGGCTATCTAAATCGTCATGTGCCGGAAACCGCGCCCCTCTTCGTGCCGGAGAAAATCGCCGATCCCTTTATTCTGGTGACCGTCGGCGGCGGCGGCGATGGCGAGGAAATCATCGATTGGGTGCTGTCGGCCTACGAGAGCGATCCTAATTTGCCGCATCCGGCGCTGGTCGTGCTGGGCCCCTTCATGGGCTCCCAGCATCAGGCGGATTTTCTGCACCGCGCCAGCAAGCTGCCCAAGGTCGAGGCCATCACCTTCGACGCGCATATAGAAAGTCTCATGGCCCGTGCCGTGGGGGTCGTGTGCATGGGCGGCTACAACACTTTTTGCGAGGTCTTGTCCTTCGATAAGCCGGCCTTGGTGATACCGCGCACCGCGCCGCGCCTGGAGCAGCACATCCGGGCGTCGCGGGCCCAGGACTTGGGCTTGGTGCGGATGCTTAGCGACGATGGCGTCCGCGACCCCTACGCCATGGCGACGGCCTTGCGTAACTTGCCGCAACAGGCCGCACCGTCCAGCGTCGTGGTGCCGGGCCTGCTGGATGGCCGCGCCAATGTCATCAAGCTGACCCGGCAATGGCTGGAACGCGGCGATACCCGTATCGCGGCGGCGCCGGATATGCCGCGCATTGCCGGGTAAGGCGGCGACTGATTCGACCCGCGGCACCTTGACGCCGGACGCGCCACGTCCCTAACGTTGCCGCCATGTCTTCAAATCACGATCACGCGGCGCCGGACGGCGAGATCGCCATTGTTCTCAAGGGTTATCCGCGCCTGTCGGAATCCTTCATCGCCCAGGAAATTCTCGCCTTAGAACGGCGCGGGTTCCGGCTTCGGTTGTATTCCCTGCGCCATCCGACCGATCCGGCGACACACCCCGTGCACCGTGAGATTACGGCGCCGGTGGTTTACTTGCCGGAATACCTTAAGGACGATCCGGGCCGGGTCTGGCGGGCCTGGCGCTGGGTTCGGCGCCTGCCCGGTTATCCGCGCGCCCGGCGTGTTTTTCTGCGCGATCTGGCCCGCGAGCGAAGCGCCAACCGCTGGCGCCGTTTTGGCCAGGCCTGCACCCTGGCGGCGGAACTTCCGGTTTCGGTTGGCCGCCTCTACGCCCATTTCCTGCACACCCCCGCCTCGGTCGCGCGTTATGCCGCGCTCATGACCGGCTTGCCATGGTGCGTGTCGGCCCACGCCAAGGATATCTGGACAACGCCGGCGTGGGAAAAGCGCGAAAAGCTCATGGATGCCGATTGGGCCGTGACCTGCACCGCCAGCGGGCGCGACCACCTGGCGGCCCTGGCCGGGGACAAAGACAAGGTACGGCTGGTTTATCACGGCCTCGACTTCGCGCGTTTTCCGGCGCTCATGACTCCGCGCCCCGATAACTATGGCGCCGATCCGGCGTGCCCGATCCGCCTGCTATCGGTCGGCCGCCTGGTTGAAAAGAAGGGCACGGACGATCTGCTGGCCGCGCTGGCGCGCCTGCCGGCGGATTTGCACTGGCATTTAACGCATATCGGCGGCGGCGAACTCAGCGCCGCCATGACGGCACGGGCGCGGGGCTTGGGGCTGGCCGCCCGGATAGATTGGCTTGGGGCGCAACCGCAGGAGCGGGTGCTGCTTGAGTACCGCCGCGCAGAGCTATTCGTCTTGGCGAGCCGGATCGCCGGCGACGGCGACCGCGACGGCCTGCCTAACGTCCTTATGGAGGCGCAATCTCAGGGCTTGGCGTGTCTATCGACCCGCGTTTCCGCGATTCCCGAATTGATCGAGGACGGGGTCACGGGCTGTCTGACTCCCGCCGGCGATCCGGCGGCGCTCGCCGCCGCCCTGGAGCGCCTGATCCGCGATCCCAAGGCCCGCGCGGCGCTGGGGGCCGCCGGCGCGCGCCGGGTCCGCACGCACTTCGATGTCAGCGCCGGAATCGATGCACTCCAAACTTATTTCGGCCCCGGGCCGGAATCCGGCCTCAAGGCCGGTGCGGCTCAAGCGGCCGCGCAATAAGGCCGGGCCGGCGCCCTGTGAACATAGCGTTTTATGCCCCGCTGAAGCCGCCGGATCACCCGATCCCCTCGGGCGACCGGCGCATGGCGCGCTTGCTCATGGACGCCCTGGCAATGGCCGGGCACCGGGTCGAACTGGCCAGCCGCCTGCGGTCCTGGGACGGCGCCGGGGACGATGCGCGCCAGGC
This sequence comes from Kiloniellaceae bacterium, assembly GCA_021776135.1. Classification (GTDB taxonomy): domain Bacteria; phylum Pseudomonadota; class Alphaproteobacteria; order Kiloniellales; family J153; genus JAJFGN01. Next base: position 112,301 of record JAJFGL010000019.1, on the reverse strand, counting down.
CCGCCTCGCCCGCCTCGGCGACCGGCTTGCCGCGCGCCTGCTGCGCCGCTACCGGGCCGATCCCGGCATGCGGCCGGATCTCTGGTTCACCTATCACCTCTATTACAAGGCCCCCGATTGGATCGGTCCGACGGTCAGCCGGGCCCTGAATATTCCCTATATCGCCGCCGAGGCGTCCGTGGCCATGAAGCGCGCCCAGGGTCCTTGGGCCAGAAGCCACGCGGCCACGCTTGGCGCCTTGTCCCAGGCTAAAACCATAGTTGCTCTAAACCCCGCCGATGTTCCGGCCCTGGCGGATTTTGCTCCGGTGCGGCGGATCGCCCCTTTCCTCGATGCCGGGCCGTACCGGGCCGCGGCCGCCCGGCGCGATTTCCACCGGCGGGAACTCGCGGCGGCCCAGGGCCTCGACCCGGCGCAACCCTGGCTGTTCGCGGTGGCGATGATGCGTCCCGGCGACAAGCTCGCGTCCTATCGTTTGTTGGCCGAGGCGCTTAAGCGCTTGGCGGGCCGGTCTTGGCGGCTTCTCATCGCCGGCGATGGACCGGCGCGCCAAGAGGTCGAGGAAGCCTTTTTCTGGGCCCCACCTGGGCGCGTGGTTTTCCTTGGCGCGGTGTCAGGCGGCGACTTAGCGAACTTGTATGCCGCCTGCGACCTGCTGATTTGGCCGGCGATCAACGAGGCTTACGGCATGGCTCTCTTGGAAGCCCAGGCGGCGGGCTTGCCGGCGGTGGCCGGCGCTAGCGGCGGCGTCGCCGCCACCCTGCGCGACGGCGCGACCGGCCTGCTGACGCCGCCCGGCGACGCGGCGGCCTTCGCCCATGCCGTGGGCCATCTGCTCGATGCGCCGGCGCGCCGCCGGGCCATGGGCGAAGCGGCGCGCGCCCATGTCGAAGCGCACCACGATTTGAACCGTGCGGCGGCCGGCCTCGACGAAATTCTGCGCGCGGCCCTGACGCCATGACCGAGCTTGTTGTCATCCGCCACGGTCCGACCGCCTGGAATGCCGAAGGCCGTATCCAGGGCCGTAGCGACGTGCCCCTGTCGCCGGAAGGCCGCGCCGCCGCCGGGGCTTGGCGTCTGCCGCCCGGGATAGGCGGCGCGGACTGGGTCTTGCGGTCCAGCCCCTTGATCCGGGCGCGCGAGACCGCGGCCTTGCTCCATCCCAAAGGCGATTGGGGCGCGGAGCCGGCGCTGATCGAAATGAACTGGGGCGCCTGGGAGGGCCGCCTCCTCGCCGAGCTGCGGGCGGCGGATGGCACCGCCATGGCGGCGGCGGAAGCGCGGGGGCTGGACTTCCGGCCGCCGGGCGGCGAATCGCCACGCGACGTTCAGGGCCGTCTGGCGTCCCTGCTCGCGGCCCTGGCCACGGCCGGCGCACCTTGTCTCGCGGTGACCCACAAGGGGGCGATCCGGGCTCTCTATGCCTGGGCCCGCGGCTGGGACATGACCGGCCGCCCGCCGGAAAAAATGCGCGATGCCTGTGCCCATCGCTTTACGCTGGATGCCCATGGCCGCCCCCATGTCGAAGACCTCAATCTGGAGTTGACGCCATGAGCGAATCTCAGCGCCCCGCCCAGGTCATGTTTTACGTCCAGCACCTGCTTGGCACCGGACACTTGCAGCGCGCCGTGGCGGTCGCGCGCGCGGCCGCCGACGCCGGGCTGGAGACGGTGCTGGTCACGGGCGGCATGGCGGCCCCCGATCTCGACCCAGGCCGCGCGCGCTTGATACAACTCACCCCGATACGCACCCGCGACGAGACGTTCTCGGTTCTGGTGGATCGGGACGGACACCCCCTTGACGAGCCCTTTAAGGCGGCGCGGCGCGATGAATTGCTGCGCCTCTTCGATGCGCTTCGCCCGCGCATTCTGATGACGGAGATGTTTCCCTTCGGCCGCCGCCAGATGCGTTTTGAGTTGCTGCCCTTGATCGAGCACGCCCGCCGGGCGCGTCCCCGCCCCCGCATCCTGTGTTCCCTGCGCGATGTTCTGACCACCCATAAACAGCCGGGTAAGACCGATTGGATGCTGGATACCTTCGCCCAGCTTTACGATTTGGCCCTGGTGCATGGCGATCCCGATATTTTGCCCTTGGAAAGCAGTCTGCCCCGGGTTCGCGAAGTCGCCGATCGCTTGCGCTATACCGGCTATGTTTTGGGCGCGGAAGCGCCGGCCACTGGCGCCAGTCAGGGCGGCGGCGAAGTTCTGGTTTCGACCGGCGGCGGCGCGGTCGCCGGGCCCTTGGTGGAAGCGGCCCTGGCGGCCCGCGCGTTAAGCCCCTTGGCGTCGGCGCCCTGGCGGGTTCTGGCCGGACCCAATTTTCCCGAAGCGGATTTTAACAGCGCCGTGGCGCGCGCCCCCCAAGGGGTCGTCGTGGAGCGGTCGCGGCCGGATTTCCGGGCGCTGCTCGGCCAAGCGCGCCTCTCGATCAGTCAGGGCGGATACAACACCGTCATGGATGTCCTGGCGGCCCGGATTCCCGCCGTCGTGGTGCCCTTTAGCAGCCGGGGCGAGACGGAACAGGCCCTGCGCGCCAGGGTTTTCGCGGCCCGGGGGCTGCTGCATATCGTGGAGGACGACCCCTTGACCGGCGAAGCCTTGGCCCGTGGCGTGGGCGCGGCCTTGGCGTCGCCGCCGCGCGGATTAGAGGGAATCGGGACCGAGGGCGCGCGGGAGACGGCGCGTATCTTGACCGCCTTGTGTGGCGGCGGCGGGCGATCCTGATATAGTCGGGCCATGAACTCCTGGTCCGATCTCGCGGCGGAATTGGATGCCTGGCATAGAGCGGGGCGGCGCGCCGCCATATGGTGGCGCGACGACGACGCGGTTGAGCCGAGTGCCGCCCTTGACCGTCTTCTAGAGATCGCGCGGCGCCGTGGGGCGATTTTGATGCTGGCGGTCATTCCAGCCCGCGCGACCCCGGCTCTGGCGCGGCGGATCGCCATGGCCGGCCCGGACGCGGTCCCGGTTCAGCATGGCTTCGCGCATCTCAACCATGCCCCGGCCGGCGCGCGTAAATGGGAACTGGGGACCCATCGGCCCCTGGACGCGGTGTTGGCCGATTTGACCCGTGGCCGGGCGCGGATGGACGCGCTTTTCGCCGGGGATTGGCTGCCGGTCATGGTGCCGCCTTGGAACCGCATCGCGCCGGAGGCCGCCGCCGCGCTCGGCGGTCTGGGCTATGGCGGATTATCGGCGCTGGGGCCGCGCGGGCGCGTCTTCGCCGGGCCTGGCGTCCTGCAAGTGAACACCCACCTCGACATCATGCGCTGGCGCGCGCCGCGCGGCTTCCTGGGGGTGGAGGCGGCGCTGAAGCAGCTGCGCGCGCACCTGGAGGACCGTCGTCTGGGCCGTGCCGACCCGGCGGAGCCGAGCGGAATTCTGACTCACCACCTGGCCCACGACGCGCCGGCTTGGGACTTTCTCGACCGCCTTTTGGGCCTCCTGCAAGCGCACCCGGCCGTGGATTTCACCGCTCCCCGCGAAGTTTTTTCGCAAGCCCATGAGCTTAGCTCTTGCGAGAGTCACGCTAGCTCCCGAGGCGTGGCGTGAAGATCGTCCGCTACCCCATTAAGTCGCTGGCCGCCGATTATTTTCGCGCCGGCACCGGCCTGATCGTCGGCCTTGGAGTGATGGTTACCGCGCCGCCCGGCCCGATCGTATTCTTGGTCTTCGGGGGCATCAGCGCGATTTTCGGTGTCTTCGGGTATCGCACGCTCAGGCGTCATTTCACCGCCATCTCAGTCGGCGACGACGCCATAGGAAGCCGGGCTCTGGGGGTTGTCGCCCTGCCTTGGCACGATTTGGAACGATTGAAACTACGCTACTACGGCAGCAGGCGGCAGCGCGCCCGGGGCGAAGGCGAAGGTTTCATGCAGCTTACATTAAGCGGCGCCGGCGCCACGCTCACGCTCGAATCCAGTCTTGAGGGTTTCGAGGACATTGCCTGGCGCGCGACCAAGGCGGCACGCGACAACCGCATCGCCTTGGACGAGACCACGGCCGGTAACTTGCTGGATTTAGGTATTGACGCCCATGGCGAGCAAGTGGCGCCCGGCCCCAGCGAAAAGCCCTCTAGCTAAAGGGATGTTAAGGGGTGGATAACGTTCTATTCAGCGGTTTGCCGCCCATTAACGGCGATTTAATCGTTATCCGGCATTTTGGCTAACCGGCAGAGATAGCCCGCGAGCATTCCATGAACGACGACAAGCTCTGGACCCCGCCGCAAGTGGCGGAGCGCCTGCAAATAAACGAGCGCACGGTAACCCAGTGGCTCCGCAAGGGACATTTGCGCGGTTTCAAGATCGGCAAGGAATGGCGGGTCTCCCCATGCGACCTTCAGGCCTTTCTGGAAGGAAGCGCCAATATACCCTCAACCAAGACGGCCCGCGCGAAATAACGCGCGCGTCGCGGTATCCCGGGCCGGTGGTTCAGGACGCCAAGACGATCACGTCGACCGGGTGCCCGATGCCGGGAACCTGGGCTTGATTTTCCCGCCGCCCGCTCGCCGCGCCCTTATCCGCCCCATAGCCCTGGGCCTGGGCGAGTTCATACGTCGCCGTGTCGCACAGGGCCGCGGTTTTCAGGTGCTTGTTGTACTGCTCCAGCTTGGCCGAGAGGTTCACCGCATCGCCGATCACGGTGTATTCCAGGCGGGTGTCGTCGCCAATCGCCCCGAACACGATACGCCCGGATGCGACCGCGGCATTTACGCTTGGCGCCGGCAAGCCCCGCGCTTCGTTACCGGCCTGCCAGACCCGCGCCGCCGCGACCGCTTCCTCGACCGCGCGCACGGCATCCGCCGCGTAGGTTTGGGACGGCGAGGCGGCGCCGAAGGTCGCCATGATTCCATCGCCTAGGAACTTGTCGATGCTGCCGCCGTGTTTTTGGACGATGGGCACGATCAGCTTTTGATATTCGCCGAGCAAGCCCACCACCTGATCCGGGGCATGGCTTTCGGCGTAGCGGGTGAAACCGCGCATGTCGAAATTGACAATCGCGGCGTCGCGCGCCTCGCCGCTGCCAGCCGCGATCTGGCGGTCGGAACCGCGGATTTTCTTGGCGATTTCCGGGGCGAAGAAGCGCGATAATTCCTGCGCCGCCGCCCCTTCCGAGACCGCGCGCACCAGAAGCCGCCGGCCCCGAATCAGCGCCGCTCCCAAGATCAGCGACACCAGCAGAATCGATATAATCTTGTCGAACTCGGCGCCCAGAAGGACGCTATTTGAGGTCATGTAGGCCACGTAATCGCGGGTGATCATGTTGTCGCCGGGATCGACGGAGATCACGTAGTAAACCAACCCGGCCCAGCCCAGGGCCGCCGCGACCCCGGCCGCGATCACAAAGCGGGCCTCGAAGCGCAGGGCGCGCAAGGCGATGAAGATGAAGACGTACAACAGGGTCGGCGCCTTCAGATAAAACGATGCCGGTTGCCCGTACTGGATGTGGAAGCTCCAGATCAGGCTGAAGAGAAGGCCCATGTCGATCAGTATCGACATCAGCAAGAACCAGCCGGGCAGGCTGATTTTGTAAGCCAGGGCGAGGCGCAGCAAGGTGAACAGGAAGTAGGCCCCGATCGCCCAGGGCACCGGCTGTATTCCACCGTCCATGGGCGCGGTCTTGGGGGCGACGGTGTAGAGAGTCGCGAATATCGAAACCACGGCGAGTTGCATCCAACCGATCAGCCGCTCGGTCGCGTCCCCTTGCCGCTGAATGGCCTCGCGCACCCGTTCCGGCAGGCGGCTTTCCATGTCCCCGCCACGCAAACGGCGCATAAGCGAAGGCGAGGGCGCCGGCTTTTCGGGCGGCGGGGATAAGCTGGGTGTCGTGGTCGTGTTCATGACCTCAATATCTTGGTCCCGAATCCCGCCCTCAGGGAGATAACACCATGCCTTCGCGCGCAACTATCGTACCGGGCCGCGCGGCCTCCGCCGCCGCCGCGACCCCGTCCATGAAGGTGTCGTCGTGCCCGGGGTCGTGATGAAAGATGACCAAGCGCCCCACCCCCGCCCGGTCGCAGAGGCGAACCCCTTCTTGCCAGGTCGAATGGCCCCAGGTGCGGTACTTTGGAAACTCCTCATCCGTGTAGGTCGAATCGTAGATCACGATGTCGGCGTTCTCGATGAGGTCCAGGATGTTTTTGTCGGGCTGGTTTTCGACATGCTCGGTATCGGTGATGTAGCAGATCGATTTGCCGGCATATTCGATCCGGTATCCGGTGGCGCCGTTGGGATGATTGAGAGGCGCGGTACGCAGCACGACATCGGGGCGCGGCATCAAGGTTTCGCCGGCCTTGAAATCGTGAAAACTAACATTGCAGGAGAAAACAGTCGGCGGTACGGGAAACAGCGGCGGGGTCATGAACTTGGCGATCGTGTCTTGAAGCGTTAACTCGGGCAACAGATGCCCGGCCCATAGCCGAATGCGGTTCTTGGGGTCGTACATGGGCGCGAAAAAAGGCAAGCCGACGGTGTGGTCCAGGTGGGTATGAGTCAGGAACAGATCCCCGGCCACCCATGGCTCCTTGGCCAGGGCCTCGCCCAGGGGCCGCAAGCCGGTCCCGGCATCGAAGATCAAAAGGTGGGGACCGCAGCGTACTTCCAGGCAGGGGGTATTGCCGCCGTAACGCCGGTGCGAATCGCCGGCGCAGGCGATCGAGCCGCGCACGCCCCAAAATTTAACCGAGAAAGTCGACCCGTCGTTCACAATCGCCGGTACTTTCCGTTTCTTGGCTCTCCCTGTCACATATGTAGAGGGTCGCCGGGCCGGGCCCAAACGATTTCTGCTCTAGAGTATGGTGAGTTCATGGGCGAGACTGCCGCCCGCCCTGCCCTTAACAGCCGATCCCAGCCATGACCCCGACGCGCAGCAATCTGACCATGATCGCCTTCGGCCTGAGTCTGGCCTACTTGGCGGCCTATCAGCAATTCAAGCTGCCGCCGGTCTTGCCGGTTCTGCTGGACAGCTACCGCTACGACCGGACCTTGGCCGGCGGCTTGATGTCTGTCTACGCGGTCGCGGGCTTGACCATGTCCCTGGCCCTGGGCCGGGCCCTGGCGCGGCGCGGTTTGGCCGGGCCGATTTGGGCCGGACTGGCATCGATGATTTTTGGCAATCTTTTAATTCTGGCGGCGCCGTCGGTTCAAGCCGCGGTTCTTGCCGGACGCGCCTTGGAGGGCGCGGGCTTCGCGGTGCTGGCGATCGCCGGACCGGTCCTGGTGAACGCCAATGCCTCGGCGCGCCATCTGCCGATCGCGGTTGGCCTGACCGCGAGCTGGATTCCCGCCGGGCAATTGGCGGCCACGGCGCTGGCCCCCGTGGCTTTCGCTTGGGCCGGCTGGCAGTTGCTCTGGCTGGCTGCCATCGCGGCCTCGCTTGCCCTGGCGTTCTGGACCTGGGTCTTGAAGCGGCGCGGCGCGCTCGCGTTTACGGTTGCCAGCGCCCCCGCATCCGGGGTCCGCGATGCCGATCCCCGCCAGCGCCGATGCCTGGCTCTGGCGGCGGCGGTCTTCACTCTGTGGTCCTGTCAATATTTCGCCTACATGACCTGGCTGCCGCAATACCTGGTCGAGGTCCATGGCTTGGCGCCCGGTTTGGCGGTGGCCGGTTATGTCATTCCGGTGATCGTGCTGATCCTCACCAACCTGGTGGTCGGACTGGTGCTTCGCACGGGGGTTCCGCTCGGCCCCGTATTGCTGGTGGGTTTGGTCTCCCAGGCCGCGGTGTGGTGGTCGATACCTCTCGTCGGCGGTGGCGCGGCGGGGATCGTTTCCCTCGTCGTCTATGGCATAGGCGCCGGGATTTGCCCAACCTGCCTCTTCGCCATGCCCAGTGTGATCGCCGGACCCGGCGCCGCGGCGGCGCGGGCCTTCGGCGTCATCATGACCGGACGAAACCTGGGGGTTCTAGTCGGGCCCGTGCTCTTGGCCCAGGCTTTTAAGCTCAGCGGCGGTTGGGACATATCGGCCCCGGTCTTTGGGACCGTCGCGGTTCTGGCGGCGGTCTTGGGGCTTTGGCTGGCCTTATGGTTGGGCCGGCGCGGTTACGGCGCCAAGCGGTAGCCGCCCGGTTCGGTCACCAGCAATTCCGCATTCGAGGGATCCTCCTCGATTTTCTGGCGCAAGCGGTAAACGTGGGTTTCCAGGGTGTGAGTCGTCACGCCCGCGTTATAGCCCCAGACTTCGCCCAGAAGCGTATCGCGCCCGACCACCGTCGCGCCGCTGCGATACAGATACTTCAGGATCGCGGTTTCCTTCTCGGTCAGGCGGACCTTTTTCTTGGTCTCGCCGTGGATAAGTATCTTGGCGCTCGGCCGGAAGGTGTAGGCGCCGATGGTAAAGACCGCATCTTCGCTTTGTTCATGTTGGCGCAACTGCGCCCGCAGCCGCGCGAGCAAAACCGAAAGCTTGAACGGCTTCGCCACGTAGTCGTTGGCGCCCATATCCAGGCCCAGAATCTGATCGGCGTCGCTTTGGTGCGCGGTCAGCATGATAATGGGCGATTTGACCCCATTGCGGCGCAGCAGGCGGCACACCTCGCGCCCATCCATGTCGGGCAAGCCGACATCGAGTAGTATCGCATCGAAATATTCGTGCTTGGTCGCATCCAGGGCCTTGCCGCCGCTATCGGCTTCGACGGTCAGGAATTCCTCGTGCAGACGAAGCTGTTCGCCAAGCGACTGGCGCAAGGCATCGTCGTCGTCGACCAGCAGAATTTTTTTAGCCGCCGTCGAAGTCATCTATCCTGGGCCTTTGCCGCTGTCCACCGCACTGGCTGTCAGATAACATCGCCATGCGCGCACTTCAAGCGACGCACCCGTCCCTAATCATCGCGTGGACCGCTTGGAACAGGGCGTGATCTTTCTCGCCCAAGGCGTCGACGGCCGAAAAATGCTGCCGTCCCGGCAGGCCGACGGTGCGCACACTTAACCCGCCGGCGCGCCAAGCCTCGACGAACTCGTCCTGCTGGCGCAGAAACGCCTCTGTTTCCTCCGCGCCGACCGCGCAGATTAAAGGTCCCGCCTGGGCCGGAACCCGCAGCACCGGGCTCAGGGTCTCAGCCTCTTCCTGGGTCAAATTTAGCACGTCCTGGTGATAGCTGAAGCGTAGCGGCCGAAGGTCGTAAACCCCGGAAATCGAACAGGTACCCTTGATCAGGCCCGCGTTTTGACCGGCCGCCGCCATGACCGCCAGGTGCCCGCCGGCCGAATGGCCGGCAAGGAACAGCCGGCCGGGATCGAAGCCCAGCTCCGCCGCCTCGCCGTGCAGCCAGGCGAGCGCCCGGTCGGTCTGGGCGGCGATTTCACCTAAGCGGGCGCCGGGGGCCAGGTCGTAGTTGAGCGAGGCAAAGGCGATCCCCGCCTCGATAAAGGCCGGCGCCAGGGCGCTGAAATCGCTCTTATCGAGACTTTGCCAGTAACCGCCGTGGATAAAGGCCAGCAGGGGCGGCCGGGCGCCGGGCGCCGGGAAGAAATCCAGGCGGCATCCGGGTGATGGCCCATAGGCCAAGTCGAGACGGCAGTCCAGGCGGGCGCGGGTTTGCGCGCTTTCCCGGGCCCAGCGGGTGAAATAGGCCGGATGATCCGGCCAGCGGGCCCGTAAATTGAACTGATGATCGATTTCCGCCCGATTCATGCCTTGGTATAGGACTGGCGCCATGGCTTTATTCCCGCGTTGTTTTGTACCCTGCGGCCCCCATGTTAGAGAGCTTAGGGGGACGATGACACGCGGCGGTCGAGGGCGTAAAGTAGGCAGCTATGAAACTCGAAGCAGTAGTTCCCAAAGACGTGCCCGCTGCCGCCTTACGGTCGGTTGAGCGGGCAATCGGAGAATTGCGCCGGGGCGACCCGGTTCTCTTGCACGGTCCCGACGGCGAGGCGGCGTTGATTCTGGCTGCTGAGGCGGCGCAGGCGGAGACCTGGGCATGGATGACCGTCGCCGGAAGCGGGGAGGCGTTCCTGATTCTGACCGGGCGCCGGGCCGCGGCGATCGGCCTCGCGCCTGACGGCGGGGGTCCGGCCGCCCTGCCCGCCCAAGGCTTCGATCTTGCCGCCCTCATGGATCTGGCGGATCCGGTGCGCGAAAGCCCGCCACGGCGGTTGCCGGACCCGGTATCGCCCCCCGCCTTGGGCGGGGCCGCCGTGGACTTGGTCAAGCTGGCGCGCCTGCTCCCGGCCGCCGCGCTCGTCCCGCTGCGGATCGCGGGCGCCGGCGGGCCCGCGTCATGGCGGCTATGGGCGGCGGAACATGACCTTTTGACGGTCAGCGCCGTCGATATCGCGGCCTATCGCTTCGCCGGGATGGGCGCCGTGACTCAGGTCGCCGAGGCGCGTCTGCCTCTGGCCGGGGCGGAGGATGCGCGGGTCGCCGCTTTTCGCCCCAGCGACGGCGGCAAGGCGCACCTCGCCATCGTGATCGGCACGCCCAAGGCCGGCGATTCTGCTTTGGTCCGGGTTCATTCGGAATGCTTTACCGGCGATCTCCTGGGCAGTCTGCGCTGCGATTGCGGGGATCAATTGCGCGGCGCCATCGAGACGATTTCCCGCGCCGGGTCGGGAGTCTTGCTTTATCTATCCCAGGAAGGCCGGGGCATCGGCCTGGTGAACAAGCTGCGCGCCTATCGGGTTCAAGACGGCGGCGCCGATACCGCCGCGGCCAACGAGGCTCTCGGCTTCGAAGCGGACGAGCGGATCTATCTGCCGGCCGCGCGCATGCTTCAGCACCTGGGCCTGGGCCGCGTGCGCCTCTTGACCAACAATCCGGATAAGGTCAGCGCGCTCAGCCGCTGTGGCATTACGGTCGATGAGCGGGTTCCCCACGCTTTTCCGGCCAATGGGCACAACGAATTTTATTTGGCGACCAAGGCGGCCCGTTTCGGTCACCATATTTAGATATCCCCGGGCCGGGCCCGAAGCGGGATTTTACAGGAGGAAACAACAGTGTTCATTCAGACAGAGGAAACGCCGAACCCGGCGACTCTTAAATTCATTCCCGGGCGCGAGGTCCTAAGCGGACGAACCGCCGATTTTCCCAGTCCGGCGCAAGCGGAGGCCTCGCCCCTGGCGCAACGCCTGTTTCAGATCGAAGGCATTACCCGGATTTTCCTCGGCGCCGACTTCATCACGGTGACCAAGGAAGACGAGCGCGAGTGGCACTTGCTAAAGCCCGCCATCCTGGGCGTGGTCATGGAACACTTCACGGCTGGACGGCCGGTTATGTTGGATCTAGATCAGACCGCGCCGGACGGCGCCGGGGACGGCGAAGAGGACTCCGAGGTGGTCTCGCAGATCAAGGAACTGCTGGACACCCGGGTTCGTCCGGCGGTCGCGCAGGACGGCGGCGATATTATTTATCATAAGTTCGAGGACGGCGTGGTGTACTTGACCATGCAGGGCGCGTGCTCCGGCTGCCCCAGCTCAACCGTGACCCTCAAGATGGGCATCGAAAACATGCTGCGCCACTACATCCCCGAGGTTGTCGAGGTCCGCGCGGTTCTTTAGAGCATCATGCTCTAGCGCTGGGCCGTGGTCTCGGCCGGGATGTAGAACTGCCGGCCGAGCCAGCGCCAGCGCCCATCGGGGCCCGGCATGGTGCAGTTGATGCGCGCCCGTCCCGGCCCGAAAGCTTGGCCCAGGCGGATTTCGATGCGCCGGTCGCCGAGGCGTTCCATGGTCAAGTCGTTGCGGCTGGCGAAGCAATTCAAGGCGCCCAGGCCCGCGACGCCCGCGGCCACGGTAAAGCCGTAGAACGGCGGGTTGGTGGCCGCGCTTAGAAGCGGATCGGCGGGCGTTACCCCGGTGACCGGCAGGGCCAGCGAATTTACCGCTAGGCGAAAGCGTTCCATGTCGCCGTAATTCTCGCTCATGGGATAGCGCGGCAAAGCGAAGAGATCGCCGCCGCGCCCGATCGCGCCCGAGTGCTGGCCGAAAGCGGCGGTTATGCCTTGTTCGCGTACAATGCCGCGTATGGCCAAGCCATATTCCCCGTAAGGATAGGCGAGGACGCTCGGCGTTTCGCCAAGTTCCTGGCGCAGGCGGCGGTTTCCGTCCGCGATCTCGGCCCGCACGGTCTCCAATCCCTGGCGAACCATATGGCCGTGGGTGACGCCGTGGTTGCCCACGCTCACGCCGCTGTCGGCGGCCATCTCGCGTAGTTGATCCCAGGACATGTAGCTTGGCAGGGCGCTGTCCAGGGCCTGGGTCGACACGAAAACGGTAAAGGGCAGGCCGGCGGCGCGCAGGCGCGGCCAAGCTTCCTGGTAAATGGAAAGGAAAGCATCGTCGATGCTGATCCCGACCGTGCGCTCGGGCAGGGGCCGGCCCTCGGCCAAGGCGGACGCGATTTCGGGCAGGGGCAGCACCGTGTAGGGGCCCGACGTCAGCTCGGCGATGTGCGCCTCGAACTGTTCGAGGCGGATATTGGTCGAGGGATACAGGGCCTCGCCAAAGCGGTGGTACATGACTACCGCGGCGCCATTGCCGCTCGGCGCCTCGACGGCGCGCGCCCGCGGCGCCAATGCGACGCAAGAAACTATCGCGGCCGTCAAGGCCAGCGCCCTCACGTATTGCATAGCCAGTCCCAAGAGATTATTTCACAAAAGTCCCGGCGCGGCCGAGTATTCCGGTCGAGCTTGCCCCATGGTGGGGTCAAATACGTCAAGAAAGGTTTACACGATGGATAAAATATTGAGCGACGAAGGCTTGGACACTATCTTTCGCGCCGCGCGAACGCACTCTTATTGGCGCGATGACGAGGTCGGCGGCGTGCTTCTCGAGGCCATTTACGATCTGGCCAAAATGGGCCCGACGAGCGCCAATTGCAGTCCCATGCGGGTGGTATTCGTGCGCTCCGGGGAAGCTAAGGAACGGCTCCGGCCGGCCCTGGCCGAAGGCAATGTCGACAAGACCATGGCGGCGCCGGTAACCGCGATTATCGGCTACGATACCCAATTTCACGAGCATCTGCCCAAGTTATACCCACAGGCCGACGCGCGGTCCTGGTTCGAGGGCAACGCGGCGCTGATCGAAGAAACCGCGTTTCGCAATGGCACCCTGGCGGGCGCCTATTTCATGCTGGCGGCGCGGTCCTTGGGCCTCGATTGCGGCCCCATGTCCGGTTTCGATAAAGCCATGACCGATGCCGCCTTTTTCCCCGGCGGCCGGGTCAAATCGAATTTCTTGTGTAACCTGGGGCACGGCGACCGCGAAAAGCTGCATCCGCGCTCACCGCGCCTCGACTTCTCCGAAGCCTGCCAGGTTGTCTAAAATCATCCTGGCCCTGGATACCGCCGGCGCCGCGTGTTCCGTGGCGGTCTGGGCCGGGGAAGGTATCCGGGCGCAAGCTGGCGAGGCCATGGCGCGCGGGCAGTCCGAACGCTTGATTCCCATGATCGGGGAAACCATGACCCTGGCCGCCATGGACTACGGCGAGTTGGACGCCATAGCGGTCACCCGTGGTCCCGGCGGCTTCACCGGCGTGCGTATCGGCTTGGCCGCCGCGCAAGGCCTCGGCCTCGCTTTGGGGCGGCCCCTGATCGGAATTAGCAATTTCGAGGCCCTCGCGGCCTCAATACCGGAGGTGCCACCGGGCAGCCATCTTGTCGCCGCGATCGAGTCCAAACGGGCGGAAATCTTTGTCCAGGTCTTTCGCCGGTCGGAAACCGGCGCGGCGGCGGCGAAGGGGCCGGGCGCGGCGGTTCTCGAGGACGGCTTGGAAAGCTATCTGCCCCAGGGCCCGCTCTTGCTCGTGGGCGACGGCGCCGCGCGCGCCGCCACGGCCTTGCGCGCCGCCGGACGAGAGGCGGAGCTGGCGCCCGCGCCCGGCTCTTGCCTGGCCGCCTTGGCCGCCCGCTTGGCCGCCGCGCGGTCCTTGCCCGGCGCTGGGGTGGGCCAACCCCAGCCTATATACCTGCGCGGCCCGGATGTGACCTTGCCCGATGGGCGCAAGATCCAGGCCCCCGGCCGATCCCCATGACCGATGCGGCCGATGTGATAATTCAGGAAGCTGGCGCCGCTCATGCACCGGTCATCGCCGACCTGCACGTCCAGTGTTTCGCCGGCGGACTAGGCGGTGAAGTCTGGAGCGAGGCGGCCATCGCCAAGATCCTCCACTTGCCGGGGACATATGGGCTTCTGGCTTGGCCGGAAAGCGCGCTAGAGCCGGAAAGCATTCTAGGTTTCGCTTTATGCCGGAACGCGGCCGGCGAGGCGGAGATATTGTCGCTCGGCGTCGCCCCGGCCGCGCGGCGCGGGGGTGTCGGCCGGGCCCTTCTGCGCGCCATCGTGGCACGCGGATCGATCGCCGGAATCAGGCGCCTATTCCTGGAGGTCGCGGAAGACAATCTCGCGGCCCAAGGTCTGTACCTGGCCGCCGGATTCTCGCAACTTGGGCGGCGGCCGGGCTACTACCGGCGCCCCACTGGCCCTGCCACGGCCCTGGTATATGCCTGGGAAGCCGTTTAGGGCAGGCATCGCATCGCTATTTCTTATTTGCAGACCTATAATTTCACCCTTCGCGAACAACTTGATAAGCCCAAGCCGGTCTTGGCGCCGAATAGCTAGAATCATAGAAAACCCGATATATCGAAGTAATTTTTTGAATTTCTTTTGTTGCGCTTGCTCATGTAAGTACTTATATAAATACTGGCTTTAAATTAAGGCAAAGAAAACGGCAATGTCTGATCAATCTAAGTCCAGCGATCTGTTGGCATTAACAACTAACATCGTTTCCGCGCACGTCGCCAATAACTCAGTCGCCCTGACCGACCTGCCGCGCCTGATTCGGGAAGTTCACGATACCCTGGTCAGCGTTGGATCCGGGGCGCCGCGCGAGAAGGAGCGCCCGACGCCGGCGGTTCCAATTCGCCGCTCCGTGACGCCGGAACATATTATTTGCCTGGAAGACGGTAAGAAATTGAAAATGCTTAAACGCCACCTGAAGACGTCTTATAATATGACGCCGGAAGATTACCGGGAGCGCTGGGGCCTGCCCGCTGACTATCCCATGGTGGCGCCCAACTACGCGAAACAGCGGAGCAAGTTGGCCAAGGAAATTGGGCTAGGCACGCGCGCGAAGCGTTAGATATTGGAGTTATGGCCTCGAAACTTGAGCGAATCTGCCGCACACGCGGCCTAAAGATGACGGACCAGCGGCGCGTTATAGCCCAGGTTCTGTCCGATTCTAACGATCATCCGGATGTCGACCAGGTCTATCGCCGGGCCAGCGCGGTCGATTCGCGGATCTCGATCGCGACCGTTTACCGCACCGTCAAGTTGTTCGAGGAGGCCAATATCCTCGATCGGCACGATTTCGGCGATGGACGCGCGCGCTACGAAGAAACAGCCGAGGAACACCACGATCACTTGATCGACATGCAATCCGGCAAAGTTCTAGAGTTTAGCAATGACACGATTGAACGTCTCCAGCGCGAGGTGGCGGCGAAACTGGGTTACCGCTTGGTCGGTCACCGGCTTGAACTCTATGGCGTACCGCTTGAATCCCGATCCAGTAAGGCGGAGGGAGACAAGTGAAGGCCGGGACGTGATCGTCTTGCCGTCCTCCCGGCCGATACGGCGCGGCGCACGCCGGCGGCTCCGAGAGAGTCCCTGGTCATGTCCTTGATCGAAGCGAAGCCCGCGCGCTTGGTCGACGTCAGAATCGGCGGTCTTCATCTGCGCTTGGCCGAAACCGCCGAGGAGGTCAGGGCGGCGCAGGCCCTGCGCTTCAGGGTTTTTTACGAGGGCACGGCGGCCAAGGCGACCCGCGGCATGACCGCGTCCGGGCGCGACTTCGATACTTTCGACGACTTCTGCGATCATTTGTTGGTCTTCGACGAATCGCGCGGCGGCGGACCCCAAGCGGTCGTGGGCACCTACCGGGCCATGCGCCGCGCCGGCGCGGCCCGGCGCGGGCGGTTCTATTCCGCCGACGAATACGATATCTCCAAGCTGGTCGCGGTTCCCGGCGAGGTTTTGGAGTTGGGCCGCTCGTGCATCGATCCGGCCTACCGCACGGGCGCGACCATGCAGATTCTCTGGCGGGGTATCGCGGACTATGTACTGGGTCACGATATTCAACTCATGTTCGGCTGCGCCAGCCTCGCCGGCACGGATCCCGATGCCTTGGCGGCGCCTTTGACTTATCTGTATCGCAATCACCTCGCGCTGCCGGCGCTTCGGCCCCGCGCCCTCGATGCACGCTATGTCTCCATGGATCGCTTGCCGGCTGGCGAAGCGGTGCCGCGCCAGGCGCTAAAAATGCTGCCGCCTCTGATCAAGGGTTATTTGCGCCTGGGCGGGTTTGTCGGCGAGGGTGCGGTCGTCGACCGCGATTTCGGGACCACGGATGTGTGCGTCGTGGTTAAGACGGAGTGGGTGACCGGCCGTTACTTCCGGCACTACATCCGTGGGGAAAACGAAAGCCGCGATGAAAACGGCAAGTCCTGAAACCGCGCGCGCGGTCACGGCTGGCGGGGTGCTTGCCGCGCGCCCTGGGGATACCGGCATGGGGTCGGCTTTACGTGCCGGCCGGCGCCTTCTGGCCTACTTGTGCCTGACCGTGCCGCTGATGCCGGTTCAAGCCGCGGCGCTGGGGCTCGCCCTGCCTTTGCGCGAAACCTTGCCGCGATGGTATCATGGGAAATGCTGCCGAATTCTGGGATTCCGCATAGAGGTGCGCGGCCAGCAGTCGCGCGTCAATCCAACGTTTTTTGTCGCCAATCATGTTTCCTATTTCGATATTACGATACTCGGCTCCCTGATCGCGGGATCCTTCGTCGCCAAGAGCGAAGTGGCGGCTTGGCCTCTGTTCGGCTGGCTGGCGAAGTTGCAGCGTACTGTCTTCGTGGCCCGGCGCGGACGCCATGCCGGAAACAATCGCGACGAGATTTCCGCCCGCCTGCGAAGCGGTGGCGATCTGGTCTTGTTCCCGGAAGGCACCAGCAGCGACGGCAACCGGGTTTTGCCATTCAAAAGCGCACTGTTCGCGGTTGCGGCTGGGATGGCCGAGGACCGGCCGCTGTGCGTTCAACCGGTCTCGATTTCCTATACCCGCCTTGACGATGTCCCCATGGGCCGGTATTTGCGGCCTTTCTTCGCTTGGTTCGGCGACATGGAATTACCGGGGCACTTGTGGCACGCGCTCGGCCTTGGCCAGGTCACGGTCGTGGTCGAATTCCATCGGCCGGTGACCTTGGGCGAGTTCGCTTCCCGCAAGGCCCTCAGCGCGCACTGCCATGAGGTTGTGTCCAGGGGTGTCGCGGCGGCCCTGGCCGGTCACGGGACCGCTCGTGCCGGCGCGGAGAAAAAGGATACTGGGAGATGAAGACGCCGTGACCAAGACAGTCTATATCAAGACCTACGGTTGTCAGATGAACGTCTACGATTCGGCGCGCATGGCGGATGTCCTGGCGCCGCTGGGCTATGCCCCGGCCGAGGATCCCGAAGGCGCCGATCTGGTCATCCTTAACACCTGCCATATTCGGGAAAAGGCGGCGGAGAAGGTATATTCCGAACTCGGCCGCCTGCGCGACTTGCGCGAGTCGCGCGCCCGCGCGGGGGCGCCGGACATGACCATCGCGGTCGCGGGTTGCGTCGCCCAGGCGGAAGGCGATGTCATGCTCCGCCGGGCCCCCCAAGTCGATCTCGTGTTCGGGCCGCAGACCTATCACCGCTTGCCGGAACTACTGGCCAAGGTGCGGCGCGCCCGCTCCGGGTCGCGCACCGCGCCGGGGCGCGGGGTTCTCGATATCGAGTTTCCCATGGAATCGAAATTCGATCTCTTGCCCGAAACCATGACCGGGCAAGGGCCCAGCGCCTTTCTTTCGATCCAAGAGGGCTGCGATAAGTTCTGCACATTTTGTGTCGTGCCTTATACGCGCGGGGCCGAATTCTCGCGCCCCGCCGGCGCGGTGATCGCCGAGGCCGAAGGCCTGGCCGCCGCCGGCGCCCGCGAAATCACCTTGCTGGGCCAGAACGTGAATGCCTATCGCGGCGATGCCCCGGCCGGGTCGCGGACCTGGGGTCTGGGACGCCTGATCCGGCGTTTGGCCGAAATCCCTGGGCTGGACCGCTTACGCTATACAACCTCCCACCCCCGCGACATGGACGATGAGTTGCTGGAGGCGCATGGGGAGCTGGACAAGCTGATGCCGTACTTGCACTTGCCGGTGCAATCCGGTTCAGACGGCATCCTGGCGGCCATGAACCGGCGCCATGGCGCCGACGACTACCGCCGCGTGGTCGAGCGTCTGCGCCGCGCGCGGCCCGATATCGCCCTGTCGTCGGATTTTATCGTCGGATTTCCGGGCGAAACCGACCGGGATTTCGCGGAAACGCTGCGCCTGGTGACCGATATCGGCTATGCCCAGGCCTATTCCTTCAAGTACAGCGCCCGTCCGGGCACGCCGGCCGGGGCCTTGGAGGCCCAGATTCCCGAAGCGGTGAAGGCCGAGCGCCTGGCTAGCCTGCAATCGCTGCTTGATGCACAGCAGGAAGGTTTTAACCAAAGCAGTGTAGGACAAGCTATGCCGGTGCTCTTGGAACGGCCGGGGCGCAAGGCCGG
The DNA here is from genome assembly GCA_021776135.1 of Kiloniellaceae bacterium. Lineage (GTDB taxonomy): Bacteria > Pseudomonadota > Alphaproteobacteria > Kiloniellales > J153 > JAJFGN01. The sequence continues at coordinate 93,745 of JAJFGL010000019.1, read as the reverse complement.
GCAACTGCTTGGCCGCAGTCCCTATATGCAGGCGGTGCATGTCGCGGCGCCGGCTCACTATCGGGGCCGGATTGTAAAGGTGCGCATCGCCGCCGCCGGGCCAAAGAGCCTGAGCGGGGTCTTGGCCGAAAAACCGGCCGTGGCGCGGCGCTGGGCTTCCGGGGCCGCGGCGGCCGAGGTTGCGCCTTGACGCCGGTTTCAAAGACGCCCCGGAAGAGAAATGGCGCCGGCGTAGAAACCGAAACGGCCCCACGGCAGTTGCATTTCGACGACAATACCTTGCAGCCCTTGTTATTCGGCGAGCACGACCGGAATTTGGCGCGCCTCGAACAACTGCTTGGCGTGCGCCTGGCCTCGCGCGGGGATTGTTTATCGATTTCAGGACCCCCCGAAGACGTCGATATCGCTGAACTCGCCCTCATCGCCCTGTACGAGCGTTTGCGCGAAGGACTCGAAGTCGGCGATGGCGAGATCGACGCGGCCGCGCGCATGGCGGCCAAGGCGCCCATGACCGTGGCCGGTGGGAAGTCAGCCGGAGACCCCCATGCCGACGACATCGTTATTCGGGCCCGAAAGGCCCCGATTTCGCCGCGATCGCCCAATCAGGCCGCCTATATCCGGGCCTTGCGCGGCTATGAGCTGGTCTTCGCGACCGGGCCGGCGGGCACCGGGAAGACCTATCTGGCGGTGGCCATGGCCGTGTCGCTGCTGCAGGAAGGCCGGGTTGACCGCATAATCCTGTCGCGCCCGGCGGTGGAGGCGGGCGAACGCCTGGGTTTTCTGCCCGGCGACTTGCGCGAGAAGGTGGACCCTTATCTTAGGCCGCTCTACGATGCACTCTACGACATGCTTCCCGCGCAACAAGTTATCGGCCGGCTATCGAACGGCGAAATCGAGGTCGCGCCGTTGGCTTTCATGCGCGGCCGAACGCTCGCCAACTCCTTTGTCATCCTGGATGAGGCGCAAAACACGACGCCCGTGCAAATGAAGATGTTCTTAACGCGCCTGGGCGAGAATAGCCGCATGGTGGTAACCGGCGATCTTTCGCAAGTGGACCTGCCGGCTCAGCAAGGCTCCGGCCTTCGCGACGCGACCGATTTGTTGTCGCATATGGACGGTCTGGCCTTCGTGCGCTTCACGAACCGGGATGTCATGCGTCATTCCCTGGTCACGCGCATTGTCCGGGCCTACGAAGCGCGTGAGCCGAATAAGGATGGAAGCGGCGGTTAATACCGGCGATAACGAGAATGACCGACGACCCTGACCCAGAACCTAGTAGTTTGCACGCCGCTAAGATCGCCATCGAGATTCGCAGCCACAGCCCGCTATGGCGCGCGGGCTTGCCCGATGCGGCGGCGGTGGTGGAGCGCGCGGCGCGCGCGGCGCTGATTACCGTGCAAGCATCCGGTTCCCTCGAGGTCAGCTTCCTGCTTGCCAACGATGCCCGGGTGCGGCGGCTAAACAGGGATTTTCGCGGCCAGGACAAGCCCACAAACGTTTTATCCTTTCCGGCCGGGGACAGCGAAACCGATCCCGCGACGGCGCATAGCGACACCGGGCCCCAACTTCTCGGCGACGTGGTGTTTGCCTTTGAAACCCTGGAACGCGAAGCCGAGGCGCAGTCCAAGCCCCTAAGCGATCATCTCAGCCACCTCACCGTGCACGGCGTGCTGCATCTTTTCGGCTACGATCACGGCGCGGCCAGCGACGCGGATCGCATGGAGCGCCTGGAGGCACGGGTGCTCGCCGGCCTTGGCATCGCCGATCCCTATGTTCCCGCCCTAGAAGAAGCCGGTGGCAGGCCATGAGCGAGGTGCCGGGCCAGCGCAGCGGCGACAGAATCGAGAACGTGGAATATTCCTTGCAGGGGCTGTGGCATAGGCTGCGCGGCTTGTTCGGCGCCCGTAACGGCGATTCCATGTTACGCGAGGCGATCGAGGAAATTATTGTCGACGTCGAGGATCAAGCCCTCGAGCAAGACCATGCCGGGCCCATTGGCAGCCATGAAAAGGTTTTGCTTTCAAATCTGCTAAAGCTTCGCCATCTCACGGCCTATGACGTCATGGTGCCGCGGGCGGATATTGTCTCGATCGACATCGCGGCTGGCATGGATGAAGTTCTAGACACCTTAATCGGTGGCGGGCATTCGCGTTTGCCGGTTTACCGCGAGAATCTCGACGATGTCGTGGGTCTGGTTCATATCAAGGACGTTCTGCCCTTCACCCGCAAACCCGGCGGCTTCGATCTGGCCAAGGTCCTACGCGATATCTCGATTGTCGCCCCTTCCATGCGGGCCCTGGATTTGATGTTGGAAATGCGTCTGACGCGTTTGCATCTGGCGGTCGTCGTCGATGAATTCGGCGGCATTGACGGACTGATTACGATTGAGGATTTGGTCGAGCAGATCGTCGGCGAAATCGAGGACGAACACGACGTGGCCGAAGGCCCGAAACTGGTCGATCAGCCCGACGGCTCGATCGTCGCCGATGCCCGCGCCGAGATCGAGGAGTTCGAGACGCTTTGCGGTCCCGTCCTGTCCGAAGAGGAACGCGAGGAAGACATCGATACCTTGGGGGGCTTGGTGTTCTACCTGGCGGACCGGGTGCCGACCCGCGGCGAATTGGTCCGCCACCCGCATTCCGGCATGACCTTCGAAGTTCTCGAAGCCGATCCGCGCCGCGTCAAGCGCTTACGGCTGCGCGATGTGCCGCGAAACCCCGATCCGGCCAAGGATGACAGCTGAACCCATCGCCTCGGCGATCGCCATCACCGGATGGCAGGCTGGTCTTGTCCGTCTTGCCCAAGGCATTGGCGCCTTGCGCGGCTGGCGCCGGCACTTGCTGGCCATGGGCTTAGGCGTTTGCACGACCGCCGCCTTCGCGCCGATTTATCTTTTTCCGCTGCTTGTCCCCGCCTTTACCGGTCTGCTTTGGCTGCTCGCCGGCGTCCGGCGTCCGCGCGCGGCTCTCGCCCTGGGGTGGAGTTTCGGTTTCGGTCATATGGCGAGCGGCCTTTATTGGATCGGGTTGGCGTTTCTGGTCGATGCCGAGCGCTTCGCGTTCCTGCTGCCTGTCGCGGTAGGCGCCTTGGCAGGCGGCATGGCGATTTTTCCGGCCTTGTCGGTACTCTTGGCTTGGTCCTTGAGCGCCCGCGGCCCGGCGCGGGTTGCCGCCTTGGCTGGGGCTTGGTTGGCGGTGGAATGGCTGCGGTCCTGGATTTTGACGGGCTTTCCCTGGAACCTGGTGGGGACGGCCTGGAGTTTTTCGCCTGAGATGATGCAGGTCGCCGCGTTCGGCGGAGTCTGGATTCTTTCGCTCCTGAGCGTCGCGGCGGCCGCCGCGCCGGCGGTGCTTGGCGAGGCGGGCTCCGGGGCTCGGCGCGGGCGGCTCGGCTTCGCGGCCGCGGTCTTCGCGCTTCCGGCCGCCCTATGGCTGGGCGGCGCCTTGCGTCTGGCCGCCGCGCCGGCCGCCGGTGAGTCCGCGGTCGAGGGGATTCGGCTGCGCCTGGTGCAGGCGAGTATCCAGCAGTCGCTGAAATGGGATCCGGTTTTGCGCCGCGAACATGTCAAAAATCAAATGCGTCTGACTCTGGGCCGCGGCTTTGAAAAGATAACCCATGTAATATGGCCGGAAACCGCGGTTCCTTTCCTGCTAGACCGGGATGCCGTGCTGCGGCGCACGATCGCGCGGGCGGTGCCGCCGGGCGGCGCCCTGATAACCGGCGCCCCGCGCGGTTCTCAAACCCAGATATGGAACAGTATCTTGGCACTGGATTCGCGCGGCCGGATCCTGGCTTCCTACGATAAGCATCACCTTGTTCCCTTTGGCGAGTACGTGCCCTTCCGCTCGTTTCTTCCGGTCGAGAAACTGGCGCCTGGAAACATCGACTTCACCCCCGGCCCCGGCCTGGGCCTCTTTTCCATTCCCGGGGCGCCGGCGGCCAGCCCGCTGGTGTGTTATGAGATCATTTTCCCCGGCCAGGTGGTGGCCGAGGGGCCGCGCCCCGCATGGCTGCTCAATGTCACGAACGACGCTTGGTTTGGAACCAGCCTGGGGCCCTATCAGCATTTCGCCAGCGCGCGCCTGCGCGCGGTCGAGGAAGGCCTGCCCCTGGTGCGGGCCGCCAATACCGGGATCAGCGCCGTAGTCGATGGGTACGGTCGCGTGATCGCCCGCTTGGGCCTGAACGAAATAGGCGTTATCGATGCGGTCTTGCCGCGGCCCGTGACCAGTATGCCGCTGTTTGCCAGAATTGGGAATTGGTCGGTGGCTTTCCTGTTGTTCTGGACCGCTGTAGCGACTTTCGTATTGAGAAGAAAATTCCCCTGACGTAAAACCGATAACTTGACGGCAAGGTCCTGAGGTTTATCTTTGCACCTGAAGTTGTATACGATAGTATGTATACAACCAAACACGAGGATTTAATTGAAAGGAAACGGAACCATGCCGCCCGGTTATGAGCGCAGAGGAAGATCTGGATCCGGTGGGCCAAATCCGGTCGACATTCATGTTGGCGCGCGCGTTCGTTTGCGCCGGACCTTGCTTGGTTTGAGCCAGGAAAAACTTGGCGAGGCGATCGGCCTTACGTTTCAACAGGTGCAAAAGTATGAACGCGGCGCCAATCGGATAGGGTCGAGCCGCTTGTTCGACCTTTCGCGGGTTCTGGATGTTCCCGTGGGTTTCTTTTTCGAAGACATGCCCAACAACGTCTCGTCGCGCTCTCCCGCGCAGGTGCGTGGGGGTGAGCTTTCCACGCAGGGCGCCGCCGATGACAGGGCCAGCTATGAGGCCGATCCCATGGCCCGGCGTGAAACCCTGGAACTGGTTAGGGCCTACTATAAGATTAAAGATTCTTCGGTCCGCAAAAAGCTCTTCGATATGACCAAGGCGCTCGGCAACGCGGCGGCTAAGGAAATATAAACCGCGACAAGTCTTAGTCCGGGACATGGGTTTATCCTTGACGCTGTAACCCCGTTCTTTACAAATGCCCGCCGGGTGGTCTTTGCCCGGCGGCCGGTCAATTCATGGCTTGATGGCGATGTCTCGCGCATTACCGCGAACCGCCTTTGGAGAGGGATCGAATCTTGAGCAAAAACAACTATCTCTTCACCAGCGAATCGGTCTCAGAAGGCCATCCCGACAAGGTTTGCGACCGAATCTCCGACGCCATCGTGGACACCTTCCTGGCGCGCGATCCGCAGTCGCGGGTCGCGGTCGAGACCTTGGCCACGACCAATCGGGTCGTGCTGGCGGGCGAGGTGCGGGGCCCGGATGAGGTGACGCCCGAATTGATCGAGCAGGTCGTCCGCCACGCGGTCAAGGATATCGGATACGAGCAGGAAGGCTTCCACTGGGAGCGTTTGATCCTGGAAAACTATATCCACGAACAATCGGCCGATATCGCCCAGGGCGTGGACGCGGCCGGCAACAAGGACGAAGGCGCGGGCGACCAGGGGATCATGTTCGGCTATGCCTGCGACGAGACCGAACACCTTATGCCGGCGCCCATACACCTAGCGCACAGCATCCTGCATTCCCTGGCCGATGCGCGCCATTCGGGGGCCGAGCCCGGCTTGGGGCCGGATTCCAAAAGCCAGGTGACCTTGGAATATGCCAATGGCAGGCCGGTGCGCGCGGCCTCAATCGTGGTGTCGACCCAACACGCGGAAGACTTGGACACCGACGCTATACGGGAAATCGTGCGTCCCCATGTAGTCGATGTGCTGCCCGAGGGCTGGATGTGCGCGGATGAGGATTTTTACGTCAATCCCACGGGCCGCTTCGTGATCGGCGGACCCGACGGGGATGCCGGTTTGACCGGCCGTAAGATTATCGTCGATACCTATGGCGGCGCGGCGCCCCATGGCGGCGGCGCGTTTTCGGGCAAGGATCCGACCAAGGTCGATCGCTCAGCGGCTTATGCCGCGCGCTATCTGGCCAAGAACGTGGTCGGCGCCGGCTTGGCGACGAGCTGCACCCTGCAGTTATCCTATGCCATTGGCGTGTCGAAGCCCCTGTCGATTTTCGTCCACACCCATGGGACCGGCCGGGTCGATGAGCAGCAGCTGGCCGCGGCCTTGCAGGACATGGTCGATCTTAGCCCGCGCGGCATTCGCGAGTGCCTGAACCTAAGCCGGCCGATTTACGCGCGCACCGCCGCTTACGGGCATTTCGGCCGGGCGGTGGAGCCGGACGGCGGTTTCTCGTGGGAGCGCCTCGACCTCGCCGATGAACTCAAGTCCAAGTTCAACGGCTGAGCAAAACAATTCCCGCCCCTGAACGGCCTAAACGCGCGTTCCATGGCCGCCAGGCCGGCCGGCCGTTACGTGCCGGGGCCCGGGCGCTGCTCGAAACCCTGCTGCCCGAGATCGAAATAGATCTGCCCCCGCACGGCGAGACTCTGGACCTCGGTCGGCTTTTCGCTTCAGGACTCAAGCAACAAGACAGACCGGTCTGGCTGGAGATCGGTTTTGGGGCTGGCGAGCATCTGGCTTGGCAGGCCGAACGGCAGCCGGGCGCCAAACTCTTGGGTGCCGACTACTTTACCCAAGGCCTGGCCCGGATGCTGCGCCGGGTGAAGGATGCCGGGCTCCGAAATGTCCGCCTGTACCAAGGCGACGCCCGCGATTTGCTCGCGGCCTTGCCGCTGGAATCCCTGGACCGGGTGTTTATCTTGTTCCCCGATCCCTGGCCCAAGAAACGGCATCACAAGCGCCGTATCGTTTGCCGCGAAACTCTCGATATCCTGGCCGGTCTCATGCGCGGCGGCGCGGAACTGCGCCTGGCCACCGACCACATGGACTATGCCGCCTGGATACTGGAACATCTGCGGATCCATCCCGGTTTCGAGTGGCTGGCGCGCGGGCCCGCCGATTGGCGAAGCCGGCCGGAAGATTGGCCGCCGACACGCTATGAAGCCAAGGCCCTGGCCCAGGACCGGCCCCCGGTCTACCTGCGTTACCGGCGGCGGCCTTGAGAAAACCACCGGCGGCGGCCGTGAGAAAACCCTTGCGGGCTGCGCATATCCGGCGTTAAAGTCCCTTCGCGAATAAAAGACGTAGTGCCGGAGTGCAGGTGCTCGTCGGGTCGCCGAAGCGGCGGGCCTCTGGCCCGCCTTTTTATTTTCTTGAAGGTCCCCGCCAAGGACCGGGCCGTGGAGGGCCACGAGTTGCCGCAAGCTAGCGAGAGCGCGGCGCCCGTGCTGGCCAAGACCAGCGAGGGCAAGGCCGCCGAAGTCGAACGTCTGATCGCCGGCACCCTGGAGGCGATGGACTATGACATCGTGCGGGTACTGTTGTTGGGCGACCGCCGCGTGCGCCTTCAGATCATGGCGGAACGGCGCGACGGCGCGGCCATGCAGGTCGAGGATTGCGCCCGGATCAGCCGCGCCGTCAGCGCGGTTCTCGAGGTCGAGGATCCAATCGCCGATTCTTACGACCTGGAGGTTTCTTCGCCGGGTCTGGACCGGCCCTTGACGCGCTTGGCGGATTTCGCCCGTTTCGCTGGCCATGAAGCTAAGCTGGAGACCAGCTTGTCCGTTGAGGGGCGGCGGCGCTGGCGCGGCCGTCTGCTCGGGATCGCGGGTGAAAACGTTCGCCTGGCGTTCGACCAGGGCGAAATCGAGGTGCCGTTCCGCCTTCTCGCGAAAGCCAAGCTGGTGCTGACCGACGACTTACTTGCCGCGGCCCGCGTGGCGCAAGATCAACTTCAGACGTGACGCAAGGAATAGAATAAACGATGGAACCGATCGCCCTGTCCTCCCGGACCGAGTTGTTGCAGGTGGCCGATGCCGTGGCCCGCGAAAAGAGCATTGAGCGCGAGGAAGTGCTCGAGGCCATGGAACAGGCGATCTCCAAGGCCGGGCGCGCGAAGTACGGCACCGAACACGACATTCGCGCCGAGATCGACCGCCGGACCGGCGAGGTGCGCTTGAAGCGTTACCGCGAGGTCGCCGACGAAATCGAAAACGAAATAACCCAGATAACCGTCGCCGACGCGCGGGCCAGCGAGCCGGAGATCGAAGTGGGCCAATTCATCGTCGACGATCTGCCGCCTATCGACTTGGGCCGGATCGCGGCCCAGACCGCGAAACAGGTCATCGTGCAAAAGGTTCGCGAGGCTGAACGCCAGCGCCAGTTCCGCGAATACAAGGATCGCGCCGGCGAAGTCGTCAACGGCATCGTCAAGCGAAACGAATTCGGTAACGTAACCATCGAACTCGGCCGCGCCGAAGCCATGATGCGCCGCGACGAATCCCTGCCGCGCGAATCCTTCCGCACCGGGGATAGGGTGCGCGCCTATATCTACGACGTGCGCGAGGAACAGCGCGGCCCGCAAATCTTCGTGTCGCGCAGCCATCCGCAATTCATGGCCAAGCTGTTCGCGCAGGAAGTGCCCGAGATTTACGACAGCATAATCGAAATCAAATCGGTCGCCCGCGATCCGGGAAGCCGCGCGAAAATCGGGGTTATTTCCCACGATTCCTCCATCGATCCGGTCGGCGCCTGCGTCGGCATGCGCGGCAGCCGGGTTCAGGCGGTGGTCAGCGAACTGCAGGGCGAAAAGATCGATATCATTCCCTGGTCCAGCGACACCGCCACCTTTGTGGTCAATGCCTTGGCCCCGGCGGAAGTCACCAAGGTGGTGCTCGACGAAGAAGAAAACCGGATTGAGGTCGTGGTCCCGGACGAGCAGCTTTCCCTCGCCATAGGGCGCCGCGGCCAAAACGTGCGCCTGGCCTCCATGCTGACCGGCTGGGATATCGATATCATGACCGAGGAAGAGGAATCCCGCCGGCGGCAGGAAGAAATGCAGCAGCGCTCGGAACTCTTCATCGAGGCCCTGGACGTCGATGACGTGATCGCCCACCTGTTGGTCGCGGAAGGATTCGGATCGCTGGAGCAGGTTGCCTTCGTGCCGGTCGCGGAACTGGCCGCCATCGAAGGCTTCGACGATGAAGTCGCCGAGGAGCTGCGGGCGCGGGCGCGCAATTACCTGACGGAGCTCGACCGCAAGAACGAGTCGCGCCGGAAGGAACTGGAGGTGACCGACGACTTGGCGGCACTACCTGGGCTGACGCCCCAGATCGTGGTCAAGCTGGGCGAGTGCGAAATCAAGACTCTCGACGACCTGGGCGATCTGGCCAGCGACGAATTGGTTGAAATGCTCGGCGATCTGGCTGCCGGCATCGCCGATCCGGATGCCGTTATCATGGCCGCCCGCGCGCATTGGTTCGACGACGAAGAGGCTCCCCCAGCGGACCCGCAAGCGGCGGAGGGCGAGGCGGCTCAAAACGATGCCGGTCAGGGCGAAGGCCCGGCGGCCGGTATCTAAAACCTAGGGCCTAGCGGATAACGATCATGAGCCTCCTGGCGGCACAGAGCGAATCGGACTTGCGCGATCACGGCGATAAATGCCGCGATTCCGGGCCGCGCCCCGCCGATGCGGGCACGGGCGCCAAGTCCCATCGCCGCTGCATTGTAACGGGTGAAATCCGGCCCAAGAATGAGCTGATCCGCTTTGCCGCCGGACCCGGGGGAAGCGTGGTGCCCGACTTGGCCGGGAAGCTGCCGGGGCGCGGTTTATGGTTGTTGGCCCGCCGGGATGTGATACATACGGCTTGCGCGCGAAATGCTTTTGCCAGGGCCGCACGGGCGCCGTTGCGTCCGTCATCCGACCTTGCCGAACAGGTGGAGCGTCTGCTGGTTCTGCGGTGCATGGAATTGCTCGGTTTGGCGCGCCGCGCCGGCTTGGCGGTCGGTGGCTTCGAAAAGGTCGCGGCCCGTATTTCCAGCGGCGCCGCAGGCGTGCTTATACAGGCGCGCGGCGCGGCCGAGGACGGCCGCCGGAAGTTACGGACAATGGCGTGCGCGCGGGTTCCTCCAGTTCCTGCCGTTGAATGCTTGGAGGCCGCAGACTTGGAGCGGGTTTTCGGCGACCGGCCCTTTGTCCACGTCGTGCTGGGCCGTGGCAAGCTGGCGCGGCGATTTTGCGATGAAGCGGCGCGCCTAGAGGGTTTGCGCGGCGCGGCCACGGGGGCGAGCGAAGGCACATGACCACAGAAACCACCGGGTCCGATTCGGATATGACGACAAGCAAAGAAAAAGAACAGAGAAAGCCGCTGAAGCTGTCCCGGCCAGGTCAGCTCGAGCTTAAGAAAACGGTTGAGTCCGGGCAGGTCCGGCAAAGCTTCAGCCATGGCCGCTCCAAGGCGGTCGCGGTGGAGGTGAAACGTTCGCGGACCTTCGCGCGCGGCGAAAGCGGCCGCATGACCGAGATTACGGCGGCGCGCGAGGCGGCCGAAAAGCTGCTCGGTTCCACACCCAAGCCGCCGGTTGAGCCGGTAGAGCCAACGCCGGAAGCCCGCAAGCTGACGGCGGGCGAACGCGCGACCCGCGCCCAGGCGCTCGAGCATTCGCGCCACGAAGAGGAAGAGCGGCGCATAGCGGATGCCAAGGCCGCGGTGCTTGCCGAGGAAGAAGCCAAGCGCGAAGCGGAGGAAGACGCCCGCCGCTCGGTGGCGGAAGTAGCGGCGCGCAAGCTGGCCGAAGCGCAAGGCGTGGCAACGCCCCCTGCCGCGGCGCCGGCCATGCCGCCCCCCTTGCCTGGGGCGGACCCCGACGCGCCGGTCCCGAAACGCGAGGTAAAAACCTCCGATCGCGACTCCGATGCCAGATCCAAACGTAAGGTCGTGCCTGGGGCCAAGGTGCCACCGCCGCGCCGCGCCCCCAACGAGCCGCGCCGGCGTCAGGGTAAGCTGACGATCTCACAGGCCCTGGAGGGCGGCGACGGCCGTCAACGCTCCCTTGCCTCGGTGCGGCGTCAACGCGAGAAAATGCGCACCGCGGCGCCAACACGTCATGCGCATCAACCGCCGCAACGGGTCATTCGCGAGGTCACGATTCCGGAAACCATCACGGTGCAGGAATTGGCCAACCGCATGGCGGAACGCGGGGCGGAGGTGGTCAAGACGCTTATGAAAATGGATGTCATGGCGACGATCAACGAAACTATCGACGCCGATACCGCGGAATTGGTGGTCACGGAATTCGGCCATAAGCATAAGCGGGTCGCCGCCGCCGACGTTGAGATCGGCCTTAGCGGCATGCCCGACGACGATACCAACAAACAACCGCGCGCGCCCGTGGTCACCATCATGGGCCACGTCGATCACGGCAAGACTTCGCTGCTCGACGCCCTGCGCGAAACCGACGTGGCCGCGCACGAGACCGGCGGCATCACCCAGCATATCGGCGCTTACCAGGTAAACTTAAAATCCGGGCAGAAGATCACCTTCATCGATACGCCCGGCCATGCGGCCTTTACGGAAATGCGCCTGCGCGGCGCCTCGGTCACCGACATCGTGGTCCTGGTGGTGGCGGCGGACGACGGCATCATGGAGCAGACGGTCGAGGCGATTAATCACGCCAAGCTGGCCAAGGTGCCGATCATTGTCGCCATCAACAAGATGGACCGGCCGGACGCCGATCCGGATAAGGTCAGAAACGCGCTTCTGCAGCACGAGCTGGTGGTCGAGGAGATGGGCGGCGATATTCTGAACGTCGAGGTCTCGGCCATACAACGCACAAACCTCGACAAGCTCGAGGAAGCGATCCTGCTGCAGGCCGAAGTTCTCGAACTGGCCGCCAACCCCAACCGGCCCGGCGAAGGGGCGATCATCGAGGCCAAGCTGGAGCGCGGCCGGGGACCGGTCGCTACCGTGCTGGTTCAGCGCGGCACCCTGCGCGTCGGCGATATCCTGGTCGCCGGCAGCCAGTGGGGCCGGGTGCGGGCCTTAATCGACGACCGCGGCGAAATGATCGAGATGGCGGGGCCATCGGTCCCGGTCGAGGTCTTGGGCCTCAACGGCGTGCCCCTGGCCGGCGATTCCCTGAGCGTGGTCGAAAACGATGCCCGCGCGAGAGAAATCGCGGATTTCCGCGAAAGTTCCAAACGCGATCAGGAAATAGCGGCCAGCGGGCGCGGGTCGCTGGAACAGATGATGGCCAAGATTCAGGAAGGCGAAGCCGCCCAGCTTCCCGTGGTTATCAAATCGGATGTCCATGGCTCCCTGGAAGCCATCGTGAACAGCTTGCAAAAGATGGGGACCGACGAGGTCAAAATTCAGGTTTTGCACGCGGGTGTTGGCGGCATCAATGAATCCGACATCACCCTCGCACGGGCGACCGGGGCCACCGTTATCGGCTTCAACGTGCGCGCCAATGCCCAGGCCCGCGAGCTGGCCAAGCGCGACGCCGTCGATATCAAATACTATTCGATCATCTACAACGTTGTTGACGACATGAAGGCGGCCCTATCCGGCATGTTGTCGCCGACCCGGCGCGAAAACTTCCTTGGCTACGCCGAGATCCGGCAGATCTTCGACATCACCAAGGTCGGCAAGGTCGGGGGCTGCATGATTACCGAAGGCATGGTCAAGCGCGGGGCCAAGGTCCGCCTGCTGCGCGATGACGTGGTGATCCACGACGGAACCCTGAAGACCCTGCGCCGCTTCAAGGACGAGGTGCGCGAGGTCAAGGACGGTTACGAGTGCGGCATGGCTTTCGAGAACTACGGCGACATCAAGGTCGGCGACCGTATCGAATGCTATGAAATCGAGGAAGTGGCGCGCGAGCTTTAGCGTACCGCCGGCGCCAGGCCGTGAAGATTACAATATGACGCCAAGACCTTCCCGAGCGCCCAGTCAGCGCCAACTGCGCGTTGGCGAGGAGATGCGCCATGTGATCGCGGCCGTATTGGCGCGCGGCGAACTGCGCGACCCGGCTTTGACCGGGGTCAACCTGACCCTGACCGAAGTCCGTGTCAGCCCCGATTTGAAAAGCGCCACGGCCTTTGTGGTGCCGCTCGGCGGCGGTGGGATGGAGGCCGCGGTCGGGGCGCTCAACCGCGCCGCCGGTTTCCTGCGCGGTCAAGTCGGGCGCGAGATGGCCTTGCGGCATGTGCCGCGGCTGGTTTTCGAGGCCGACCGCTCCTTCGACGAAGCAGGCCATGTGGGCGAGATCTTGGCGCGCCCCCGCGTGCGCCGGGATCTGACCGCCGAAAAAAACGGCCAAGCGGAAGCCGGGAAACAGGAGAGCGATCTTGGCACGTAGGCAAAAAGGCCGCCCTATCAACGGATGGGTGGTTATCGATAAGCCGCTCGGCCTGACCTCGACCCAGGTCGTGGGCCGGGTCCGGCGGGCGTTTCAGCCCCGCAAAGTCGGCCACGGCGGCACCCTGGATCCCTTGGCCAGCGGCTTGCTTCCCATCGCCATGGGCGAGGCGACCAAGACCGTGCCCTATATCATGGACGGGATTAAGACCTATTGCTTCACCTTGCGCTGGGGCCAGGCCACGGCCACCGACGATGCCGAGGGCGAGGTTATCGAAGTCTCGGACAAAAGGCCCGGCGAGGCCGAAATCCATGCCGTCCTGCCCCGCTTCCTGGGCCGAATCGAACAAACGCCGCCCATATTTTCGGCCATCAAGGTGGCTGGGAAAAGGGCCTACGACCGGGCCCGCGCGGCCGAGGATTTCGTGCTCGATTCCCGCCAGGTTCTGATTACGGACCTGAAATTGCTGGAAAATCCGGGGCCGCCTCATGCCGGCCCCGATTTCTCTTGTTTCCTGGCGCGCTGTGGAAAAGGGGCCTACATGAGGGCCCTGGCCCGCGATCTGGGCCGCGCCCTGGGCACCTGCGCCCATGTGGTGGCCCTGCGCCGAAGCGCCGTCGGGCCCTTTAGCGAGGCCGATGCGATTTCCCTGGAGTCTCTTGAGGCTCTCGGGCATAGTGCCGCCGATTCGGGAGCCGTGCTTCCGATCGAGGCGGCGCTGGACGACATCCCGGCCCTAACCTTGACGGAAACCGAGGCGAATTCACTGCGATGCGGGCAAGCGGTATCCATGCTGGCCCGGGCCAATCGGGAACGCATACGCGATTTCACCAATGGCGCGATCGTCTTCGCCACGTCCGGGGGTAAACCCGTGGCGCTGGCGCGGTACGACGCAGGCGATATTCACCCGGTACGGGTCCTTAACGTTTAATCTTCTAGTCGATGGAGTTACGATGTCGATAACAGCCGAACGCAAAGGCGCGCTCATGGGTGAGTATGCGCTTCACGAGGGTGATACCGGGTCGCCGGAAGTCCAGGTCGCGGTTCTGACTGAACGGATCAAGAACCTCACCGAACACCTGCAAACCCACAAAAAAGATTTCCATTCCCGCCGCGGCCTGCTGGTCATGGTTGGACAGCGGCGCCGCATGCTCGATTACGTCAAGGGTAAGGACAACACCCGTTATGCGGGCTTGATTCAACGCCTGGGCCTGCGCCGCTGAGGAAGTATGTGCCCGTCGCGCGCAGCGCGCCTGTTCCGATGCCGCAAGGCCTCGAGTGCTTGGCGTGTGCCGCAAGGGCCAAGTTTGAGATTGTCTCAAAAAACACGATGCCGCCGACTGGCCGGGGCGGCATCCATCAGGCCGGGCCGTCGCAAGCAGCGCGATAGCGCTTCTTACGCGGGTCCGGCTCTTATTTGCCGGCCACATGTTGGAAGGACGAACGGATAATGTTCGACGTTATTAAGAAAGAATTGGATTGGGGCGGGCGCAAGCTCACCTTCGAGACCGGGCGCATCGCCCGCCAGGCCGATGGCGCGGTGCTGGTCACCTATGGCGCCACCGTGGTGCTGTGCACGGCGGTCGGGCAAAGACAGCCCAAGAGGGGGATCGATTTCTTTCCCCTGACCGTCAACTACCAGGAAAAAACCTTCGCCACCGGCAAGATCCCCGGCGGTTTCTTCAAGCGTGAAGGGCGGCCGAACGAGAAGGAAACGCTCACTTCGCGTCTGATAGACCGTCCGATCCGGCCCCTGTTCGCCAAGGGCTACAAGAACGAGACCCAGGTCATCTGCACGGTCCTCAGCCACGATCTGGAGAACGACCCCGACGTGGTCGCCATGGTCGGGGCCTCGGCCGCGCTGACCATTTCGGGTCTGCCGTTTCTGGGCCCCATCGGCGGCTGCCGGGTCGGCTACAAGGACGGCGCCTACATCTTGAACCCGACCACGGAAGAGCTGGCGGAGTCCGAGCTTGAGTTGATGCTGGCCGGCACCCAGGACGGCGTTCTCATGGTCGAATCCGAAGCTAAGGAGTTGAGCGAGGAGATCATGCTCGGCGCTGTCGCCTTCGGCCACGCGGGCATGAAGCCGGTGATCGATGCGATTATCGATCTCGCCGAAAGCGCCGCCAAGACGCCCTGGATCGTGCCGGAACCGGCCCCCGAGGTCGCCATCGTGCGCGAGAAGCTCAGCGCCCAGATCGGGGCGCAACTGGCCGAGGCTTACCAGGAGCCGGACAAAATGCTGCGCCAGGAAAAGGTCGGCGCGGCCAAGGAAGCCGGGCTTAGCGCCCTGGCCACTAACGACGCCGAGCTGGCAGTCGCGCCTGGGGTTCTGAAGTCCCTGGAGAGCGATATCGTGCGCGGCAATATCCTCAAGACCGGCCAGCGCATCGACGGCCGCACGACCTCCGATGTCCGGCAAATCGAAAGCCAGGTCGGGGTTCTGCCCTTGACACATGGATCGGCGCTCTTTACCCGCGGCGAGACCCAGGCCCTGGTCACCACCACCCTGGGCACCGGCCAAGACGAGCAGATCGTCGACGCCCTGGACGGCGAGTACCGCGAGAATTTCATGCTGCACTATAACTTCCCGCCCTATTCGGTGGGCGAAGCCAGCTTCATGCGTTCCCCGGGCCGGCGCGAAATTGGCCACGGTAAGCTCGCTTGGCGCGCCATACGGCCGCTGCTGCCGGCCAAGGAAGACTTCCCCTATACCCTGCGCATTGTTTCCGAGATCACCGAATCCAACGGCTCGTCCTCCATGGCCACGGTGTGCGGATCGTCCCTTTCGCTCATGGATGCGGGCGTGCCGCTCAAGCGGCCGGTGGCGGGTATCGCCATG
The DNA here is from genome assembly GCA_021776135.1 of Kiloniellaceae bacterium. Lineage (GTDB taxonomy): Bacteria > Pseudomonadota > Alphaproteobacteria > Kiloniellales > J153 > JAJFGN01. The sequence continues at coordinate 77,789 of JAJFGL010000019.1, read as the reverse complement.
GGGTTGATCAAGGAAGGCGACGACTTCGCCGTCCTGTCGGACATACTGGGCGACGAAGATCACCTGGGCGACATGGACTTCAAGGTCGCCGGCTCCGAGGCCGGAATTACCTCGCTTCAAATGGACATCAAGATCACCTCGATCACTCAGGAGATCATGGGGATCGCCTTGAAGCAGGCGCGCGACGGGCGGCTTCATATCCTCAATGAGATGTCCAAGGCTCTCACCGGGGCGCGCGAGGATGTTTCCGACACCGCGCCGCGCATCACGATCATTAAGATCAACAAGGATAAAATCCGCGAGGTCATCGGCACCGGCGGCAAGGTGATCCGCGAAATTTGCGAGACCACGGGCGCCAAGATCGATATCGAGGACGACGGCACCATCAAGGTGGCGGCGGTCGATCAATCCCAAGGCCAAGCGGCGATCGATTGGATCCGTTCCATTACCGCGGAGCCGGAGGTCGGCGTGGTTTACAAAGGCAAGGTCGTGAAGGTCATGGACTTCGGCGCCTTCGTCAATTTCCTGGGCCCGCGCGACGGCCTGGTCCACATCAGCGAACTGGCGTCCGAACGGGTCGGGCAAACCGGCGACGTGGTCAAGGAAGGCGACATGGTCCACGTCAAGGTTATCGGGCTGGACGATCGCGGCAAGGTCAAGTTGTCCATGAAGCGGGTCAACCAACAGACCGGCGAAGACCTGGAAGCGGCCGCTAAAGCCAGCTAAAAGGACGTGCGGTCAATCGGATCTAGCAGGGGCGGATGCGTTAAGCGTGTCCGCCCTAGTTTTTTGCCCGCGCCGATAAGTCACGGGAAGCAAGGCCAGCCATGTTCCAACTGCCACGTATCATGGGACACCGCGGCGCCGCCGGCGTCGCCCCGGAAAACACCCTCGCCGGTCTGCGTATCGCGGCCGAACAGGGCATGCAGTGGATAGAATTCGACGTCATGCTAAGCGGCGACGGGGTTCCGGTCCTGTTTCACGACGACAGCCTGAAGCGCACCACAGGGTGCGACGCCCTCATGGCGGATACGCCGCTAGCGGACTTGCGCAAGCTTGAGGCCGGCGCCTGGTTCGCCCCGGAATTCGCCGGGGAACCGATCCCAACCCTCGAAGAGGCGCTCAGGTTTCTCTTGGATCGCGGCCTCTCCCCCAATGTCGAGATCAAGCCGAGCCGGGGCAAGGCCGTGCCGACCGGCCGCGCGGTGGCGGAGGTCATGGCTGGATTTTGGCCGCTAGAACGGATTCCCGCCTTGATCTGCGCCTTTGACCGGGAAGGCCTGGCGGTCGCGCGCGATCTGGCCCCGAAGGTGCCGCGCGCCTTTCTCATGCGCCGCCCGCACCGCGATTGGCGCGCCGCCGCCAAGACGCTGAAATGCAGCACGATCCACATTGGCGGACGCTGGCTTTCCGCGCGCGTGGCCAGGGATATCAAAGATGCCGGTTATGGCCTGGCCGCCTTCACGGTCAATGACCCCGCGCACGCCAAGCGCCTGATCGCGCGCGGCGTGGATTGCATCATCACCGATGTTCCGGGAAAGATCGCCGCCGGACTTTAGTCTTTCCGGGCGTTCATACGCCGCGGCGAGGGGATGCCGATGGTGTTGTAGCCGCCATCGACATAAAGCGTCTCGCCGGTCACGCCGGCGGATAAGTCGGACAGCAGGTAGAGACCGGCCGAGCCGACTTCTTCCAGCGTGACGTTGCGCGCCAGGGGTGCGTGGGTTTCGCTCCAGCGATAGACGAAGCGCGCATCGGCGATGGCGGAACCGGCCAGGGTGCGCATGGGCCCCGCCGAAATCGCGTTCACCCGTATGCCCGCGCTGCCCAGGTCGGCGGCCAGGTAGCGCACGCTGGTTTCCAAGGCCGCCTTGGCGACGCCCATGACGTTGTAATTCGGCGTGACCCGCTCCGCGCCCAGATAGGTCAGCGTAATCAAGCTGCCGCCATCCGTCATGAGCGCGCTGGCGTGGCGCGCCAAGGCGGTGAAGGAATAGCAGGAGACGGCCAAGGTCTTGGCGAAATTGCCGCGGGTCGTATTCAGGTATTGGCCCTTGAGTTGGTCCTTGTCCGAATAGGCGACCGCGTGAACCAGGAAGTCCAGGCTGCCCCAGGCTTCCTTGAGGGCGGCCATGACCGATTCCACGTCCGAATCGCTGGAGACGTCGCAGGGCAGAACCAGATCGGAGCCATGGGATTGCGCCAAGGGCCGCACCCGCCGCTCGAAGGTCTCGCCCTGATAGGTAAAGGCCAGTTCCGCGCCTTGGGCGTGCAGCCGCTCGGCGATGCCCCAGGCGATCGAGCGATCATTGGCGACGCCCATGATCAGGCCGCGCTTGCCAGCCATCAAGCGGCCGTTTTGCATCCCGTCCCCCGTCATGCCCTGCGCCACGGCCCTAAGCTTCATAGCGCGTAAAGGCCAGCGACGCATTGGTGCCGCCGAAGCCGAAGCTGTTGGATAAAACGCAATTCAGCTCCGCGTTATCGACCCGTTCGCGTAACACCGGCGCGTCCCCGGCCTCGGGGTCGAGCTCCTCGATGTTGGTGGAGGCGGCCAGGAAACCGTGTTCGAGCATCAGCAGCGAATAGATCGCCTCATGCACCCCGGCGGCGCCCTGGGCGTGACCGGTCAAGGACTTGGTGGAACCGATCGGTGGAAAATCCGCACCGAAGACTTCGCGGACGCCGCGCAATTCCACCATGTCTCCCACCGGGGTCGAGGTGCCGTGGGCGTTAATGTAATCGACCTTAGTATTGCCCAGGGTGGCAAGCGCCTGGCGCATGCAGCGCACCCCGCCTTCGCCCGAAGGCGCGACCATATCGACCCCATCCGAAGTCGCGCCATAACCGGCCAGTTCGGCATAGATTTTCGCACCGCGCGCGCGCGCATGGTTCAGCTCTTCCAAGACCACGACCCCGGCGCCGCCGGAAATGACAAAACCGTCGCGATTCAGATCGAAGGGACGCGAGGCTTGTTGCGGCCGGTCGTTGTACTTACTGGACAGGGCGCCCATGGCGTCGAACAGGACCGAAAGACTCCAATGAACCTCCTCCCCGCCACCGGCGAAGACAATGTCCTGCTTGCCCATCTGAATCTGTTCGTAGCCATTGCCGATGCAATGGGCGCTGGTCGAACAGGCGGAGCTGATTGAATAGCTGAGGCCCTTGATCTTGAACGCGGTCGAAAGATTGGCCGAATTGGTGCTCGACATGCAACGGGGCACCATGTAGGGGCCGACGCGCTTAGGGTTTTTCTCGCGCGCGATATCGGCGGCCTTGACCTGATTGGAGGTCGAGGGCCCGCCCGATCCCATGATCAGGCCGCTGCGCTCATTGGAGACATCGTTCTCTTCCAAGCCGGCATCGGCGATGGCTTCTTTCATGGCGACATAATTGTAGGCGGCGCCGTCGCCCATGAAGCGGCGGAGCTTGCGGTCGACCAGGGAGTCGAGGTCGATCTGGATATCGCCGTGGATATGGCTGCGGAACCCCATCTCGGCATAGGTCTCGCAGAAACGTACGCCGGAACGCCCCTCTCTGAGCGAGTCGAGCACTTCCTGCTTGTCGTTTCCGATACTGGAAACGACACCTAGCCCGGTAACGGCAACGCGGTGCATTCTATGAGACTCCTTCGCTGCGCAATCAGGCGGCTTCCGGGACCGGCCCCGGCGCCCCGGACAGGCCGACCATGAGCCCGGTGGCTTTATAGGCCAGCTCGCCATCCACATGCAGGGTGCCGTCGGCGACCCCCATGACCAATTTGCGCTGAATAACCCGTTTCAGATTCAAACGGTAGGTGATCAGTTTCGCGCTTGGCAGAATTTGAGCGGACAGCCTGACCTCACCCACGCCTATGGCGCGGCCCCGGCCCGGCGCGCCAAGGCGGCCCAAGAAAAACCCGACCAACTGCCACAAGGCATCCAAGCCAAGACATCCGGGCATCACGGGGTCGCCCTCGAAATGGCATTTAAAGAACCAAAGGTCGGGCTTTACGTCCATCTCGGCCAGGATCTCGCCTTTGCCATAGTCCCCGCCGGTCTCCGCTATCTTGGTGATCCGGTCGAACATGAGCATGGGCGGCATGGGTAACTGAGCGTTGCCTTGGCCGAATAACTCGCCCCGCGCGCATTTGATGAGATCCGCGTAGGTGTAGCTGTCTTGTTTTGGCTGCAAGGATGTCCCCTTTGGCGCCGTCGTTTCTGGCCGCGGCCTGGATAGCCCAGACATGATGCGCACGCCCGCTAACGTGGCGCTCAAATCGCGGCGACTATAACACGAGGTGCGGGCGGGCGATCAACCGGATACGGGCCTTATTGTTTGGGCGGGGGTCAAAAATAGATAGTTAAATTTATTCTAGAAAAATCGCCAATATACTGATTTTGCGCTTTAAATTAACTATGCGTGTGTTATATAATGAGCCATGACCACCGAACGCCCATATTCCGCGCTCATTGACCGGCTGAAAACGGCGGGTCTGCGGCCGACGCGCCAGCGTTTAGCCTTGGCCAAACTGCTGTTTTGCCAAGGCAATCGCCACCTGACGGCGGAACAACTTCATGCCGAGGCGTCGAGAGAGCGGGTGCCGGTGTCCCTGGCGACGGTCTATAACGCCTTGCACCAGTTTACCGGCGCCGGTTTGCTGCGCGAGGTCGTGGTCGAGGCCGGCCGGTCCTACTTCGATACCAACGTGGATGATCACCATCATTTTTTCCACGAGGTCTCGGGCCGCTTGGAAGACATCCCCGGCGACCGGCTTGGCTTGAGCCAAGTGCCGGAAGTGCCGCCCGGGAGCAAGGTCGCGCGCGTCGATGTCATCATCCGCCTGGCTGTGGATAAATAATAGCACGGCTTTCCCTGCTGCTATTTTATTTTCTAGAATAGTTCTAATATATTGACATGTGCCATTTCATGGCCTATTTACCTGGGAAGCGGTGAAGCCTTGCTGCCGCGAGCGCTAGCATGAAATTTATCTCAGGGGAGAGCACCATGACACAATTGAAGAACTCGAAAACCGAACAGAACTTGAAAGACGCTTTCTCGGGCGAGAGCCAAGCCAATCGCCGCTATCTCTATTTCGCGCAAAAGGCCGATATTGAGGGTTTCAACGATGTCGCCGCCGTATTCCGCTCGACCGCGGAAGGCGAGACCGGCCATGCCCACGGCCATCTGCAATTCCTTGAGGAAACCGGCGACCCAGCGACGGGCGAGCCCATCGGCGGCACCGATCTGAACCTCAAGGCCGCGATCGCCGGCGAGACCCACGAATACACCGACATGTATCCCGGCATGGCGCGCAGCGCCCGCGAGGAAGGTTTCGACGAGATAGCCGATTGGTTCGAGACCCTGGCCAAGGCCGAGAAAAGCCACGCCGGCCGGTTCCAGAAGGCCCTCGACACCCTTTAAGTCCCCTAGGTTACCGGGGCGCGGCGTGATTCCCGCGCCCCGGATAGCGACGCTAGGTATCCCCTGGACGCCTGGCCAAAGCACGGCCGCGCGCGGCACCGAAGCGATAAGGATCTTGCGTCATGAGCGAAGGCGGTCTGCAAGCCCCGGTTCGCCATCCCCTCGATTGGCATGACCCGGACTTTTACGATCCGGCGAAAATCGACGAAGAATTGCGCCGGGTTTTCGATATTTGCCACGGCTGCCGGCGCTGTTTCAATCTGTGCGATTCCTTTCCCAAGCTTTTCGATCTGATCGACGAATCGGAATCGGGCGAGCTCGACACGGTCGATAGCGCCGATTTAAAGCCGGTTATCGATGCCTGCACCTTGTGCGACATGTGCTTCATGGTGAGCTGCCCTTACGTGCCGCCGCACGAGTTCAATCTGGATTTCCCCCATCTCATGCTGCGTTACCGCGCCACCGAGATCCGCCAGGGCAAGACCGGCGGGCTGGAAAAGGAATTGAGCAAGACCGACCGCAACGGCAAGCTGGCCGGCCTGGCGCCCGGTATCGCCAACTGGGCCAGCGCCACCGGTAATTCCCTGACCCGTCCGATCCTGGAAAATCTCGCCAAGGTCCACCGCGAGGCCGACTTGCCCAAGTTCCATGGCAAGACCTTCGCCCTGCGCGCCAAGCAATCTTCGCCCGAGGTGAACCGGGACGCTCCCGCCCATGGGCGCAAGGCGGTGCTCTACGCCACCTGTTTCGTCAACTACAACAACCCCGGTATCGGCGAGGCGGCGCGCGCGGTCCTGGCTAAGAATGGGGTCGAGACCGAAGTCGTCTATCCGGCCTGCTGCGGCATGCCGCAGTTGGAACGCGGCGAGATCGAAGAGGTCGCGGTCAAGGCGCGGCGCATCGCGGCGGAACTGAAGCCCTGGATCGAGAGGGGCTACGACGTGATCGCCCTGACCCCGTCCTGCGCCCTCATGCTCAAGTTCGAATGGCGTCTGCTCCTGCCCGGAGACGCCGACATAGAATCCTTGGCGCGGGCGACCTCGGACATTACCCAGTACGTGGTCGATATCGCCAAGAACGAAGGGCTGGCGGAGGGACTGCGAGAGATTGGCGGCGGCGTGGCCTTGCACATGGCCTGCCATGCCCGGGCCCAGAACATCGGCGCCCAGGCGGCGCAGATGTTGCGCCTGATCCCGGAAACCAAGGTCAGCGTCATCGAGCGCTGTTCCGGCCACGGCGGTTCCTGGGGCATCATGAAACAGAATTTCGAAACCGCCCTGAAGGTCGGCAAACCGGCGGCGCGCCAAGCGGCGAAAAGCGGCCAGGTATATCTGGCCTCGGAATGCCCGCTGGCGGGGGCGCATATTTTGCAGGCGATCGACCGCCTGGACCTTGAGGACAAGCCCGGATTCAAGGCCTCCCAACATCCGATCGAGCTCATGGCCCAGGCCTACGGCTTGGTGGATGGACGCGAATAAGGAACCGCATCATGGCCGCCAAGCACGAAATCACCCGCGACGACATCATCCCCATGGAAACTTACGCGGGCGAGCGCAAGGCGCGGCGCGGCGCCCTGGTCGCCGTGAAGCGCGACCGCCGGGTCGCGGTCGGGCCCGACTGCACGTTCTATTTCGAGAACTACGAGACCATGTGGAATCAAATCCACGAAATGCTGTTTATCGAAAAAGGCGGCGAGGCCCAGATCGTCGAGGAGTTAAGCGCCTACAATCCGCTCATCCCCAAGGGACGGGAGCTGGTCGCGACGGTCATGATGGAAATCGACGACGAGGGCCGCCGGCAGCGGGTTCTCGCCCGGCTGGGCGGGTTCGAGGAAACCGCCTTCATCCAGATCGGCGATATCGTCGTCACCGGCAAGCCCGAGGAAGACACCGACCGCACCAACGCGGCCGGCAAGGCCTCGGCGGTTCAGTTCATCCATTTTCCCTTCGCCGAAGAGGCTGTCCAGGCATTTAGCAAAGCCGGCGCACAGGCCGTGCTGGGATTCAAGCACCCGACCTACGCCCACATGTCGGTCATGCCCGAAGCCGCGCGCGCCGCCCTCGCCGGGGATTTCGACTAGCCCATGAGCCGGTAGCGGTTGGAATCCTGCACGTAGTCGCGGCGCTCGATTTTATCGGACGCCGTACCCGCAAGCACGTCCCGCATATCGGCGATGACGATATCGCTCTTCAAGAAGTACGAGTGCTCGAGGAGGCCTTCGACGACCGGCGTGCAATCGATGAGCGAGACCTTGCCGGGGATGGCGCGCGGGATGCGCGGGCCGTCGTCCCCCAGGCGATCCGGATTGCCCTTGGTTTTATCCGATATCGCCATGGCCCGGTCTTCGTTGTTGAAGTAAACGTTGACCCGCTTGGCGAGCCGGGTCAGGGGTTTCAGCTTGTGATCGTGTTCGAAGGCGTCGTCGTCTTCATCGGCGGCCATGAGGAACACCTGGTCGAAGATGCGCAGCGGGCGGCCAGCGGTTTGCGCCACGATTTCCTGGACCGCGTGGCGCAAAACGAAATTACCCATGGAGTGCGCGACCAAGTGGATTTTTCTGGCGCATTTTTCAGTATGCGCCGCGCCGCGCAAAAACTCGGTGAGCTTGAGTAAGCCGCGCGCGAAGGCCGGTCCCGAAGCCGCCGCGTCCTGACGGTCGTTGGCGTAGGCGAAAAACGGTTTCATCGAGCCGTCCGAGGGCCAGGAAAACAGCGCGACGTTGACGCTCGACCCTTCCGCGCCCGTGGAAAAATTATTCTTGAGGCGCGCGGCGGCGGACAGGGCTTCCTTGAAACTGACATTGTATCCGTGGATGAAGATCACGGTATCGCGGCTATGCTTATTCATCTTACTGCGGACGCGATCGAAGATTTCGAGACTGCCGTAATTCGACAGTTTCTCATCTTCAGTCTTGCGTCCGGTATCCTCGCGCAGTTTTTCAGGCGCCAGGTAAAGTTCGTAGGTGTCCAGATCGTCTCCGGAAACTTCCGCCGCGCCGAAACGTAGATTGGCGAGGCCGTCTTCGCTGAAGCCGCGGCCGAAATCGTCGGGGGCTTTTTTCCGGTTGGGGTTTCTGTTGGTGCCGAAATAGACCTTGACCATCTCCGTCCCCCTTCGGTGCCGAGATACCAAGTATGCATCGAATCTACCTGATCAGGCAGTCTCTAACCAGTGTAAAATTTACGATTGAACAACTGTTTAATTGTTATATATAAGGCAACTAAGCCCGGCTGCTTCGTGCCATGCCGGACCAAGGCGGGGAGTCGCGAAAGAAGCCATGACAACCATAGCCGCTGAATCCAAGGACCGGGTCGCGGAGCTGGCCGAGGTTTTCCATCTCATGGGGGATCCGAGCCGCCTGGGGATTCTCATGCTGGTCTTGGATGAGGCCCGTGCTGTCGGTGAGATCGCGGCGGCGACGGGCCATTCCCTGTCCCTGGTCAGTCATCATTTACGCCTGCTGCGCGCGCGCCGCCTGGTCCGGGCCGAGCGCCGGGGCAAGCAGGTGTTCTACGCCCTGGATGACGCCCACGTTCGCTCGGTCCTGCGCGACATGGCGGCGCATTTGCGTGAAGAGCGCCGCTAGCCATGGCCGGCTGCTCACATGACATAAGTACGCCGGTCCTGCGCACGCAGCGCTTGGCCCTGGGGGTCGTCCTGGCAATCAACCTGGCCATGTTCGTGACCGAGGCCGCCGCCGGTTGGGCGGCGCAGTCGGTGGCGCTGCAAGCCGACGCCCTGGACTTCTTCGGCGATTCCGTCAATTACGCCATGGCTTTATTCGTGCTCGCCCGCTCTCTCGCTTGGCGGGCCGGCACGGCCCTGGCCAAGGGCCTGGTCATGGCCGGCTTCGGAGTCTTTATCCTGGGCGCCAGTATCCATAACGCCCTCGCGGGCGCGGCGCCGCAAGCCTTTGTCATGGGCTGGGTCGGGGCCTTGGCGCTGCTCGCCAATGTGGTTTCGGCCCTGATCTTGTATCGGTTTCGCGGCGGCGATGCGAATTTGCGGGCCGTCTGGCTATGCAGCCGTAACGACGCCATCGGGAATCTCGCGGTTCTGGCCGCGGCCCTGGGCGTGTTCGCGACCGGCGCCGCCTGGCCCGATCTTGCCGTCGGGCTGGTCATGGCGGCCCTGGCGCTCTGGGCCGGTCAATCCGTGATTCGCCAGGCCCGCTCGGAATTACGCACGCTCGAAGCTGTCTAGGGGATCGTCTCTTCGGGGTAGAGCCCGTAAACCTCGAGCCGCCGCAGCCAGCCGATTTTCTGCTCGACTTCGACCCGGCACCAGGCATCGGCGCAGCGGTCGAGGCCCGCGATGACCCCCGGCGCCAACAGCGCGACCCCGGGCGCCGCCGGGTCGGGCTCTTTGCGCAGTAGGCGCCGCTTGTCGCGAATCATGACCATACGTTCGCCGCTCAGCATGCTCTGGTGAACCCAGCCCTCGCTGCCTTCCCAGTCGCGGATGCGGCGCCAGGTTCCGAACTCGTCAACGATCTCAAGGGGCAGGCCGGCCCGGTTGTAGACCCAGTCGATCGGATAGCGCACGCCGGGACCGGTGCGCAAGTTGACCTTGGGCGCCCGCAGGGAAACGAAGCGCGGCAAAGGCAGGCCGCTTTCGCTTTCTGGTTCGGCTTGGACCGGAGGCGCCGCTTCGCCCTCGGTCAGGGTCTGGGCGGCTGGGAGGCTGGGGTCCAGGGCAAGCACCGGCAACGCCAAGGCGAAGGCGCCTATTTGGATAAGTCTGATCGCGGATCCCGCGTGCGCCATGTATTTACCCTCGAGACGGCGGCCTTGCGGCCGCGCAGCCGCAACTAAACGCACCCTCCATGGCAGGGTCAAGGACCGCTTTCTTTATGTCCGCGAAGTCAGGGGCTCACTGGACAAAGGGGGCGCCCGCCTGCTATGGCAGAGCCCGGTCTGAAACGGAGTTCCCATGACCACGAAACGGCCTTCGGTCATCATTTCCCGCCGCCTGCCCGATGTTATCGAGACGCGGATGATGGAGCTTTTCGACTGCCGCCTGAACGAGGACGATACCCCCATGAGCCATGGGGGCCTGGTTCAGGCCATGCAGGAAGCCGAGGTCCTGGTGCCGACGGTGACCGACCGCATCGACGCCTCCGCCATATCCCAGGCCGGGCCGAGATTGAAGCTGATCGCCTCCTTCGGCACCGGCGTCGATCACATCGACCTCAAGACGGCGCGCCAGCGCGGCATCGCCGTGACCAACACCCCCGGCGTCCTGACCGAAGACACCGCCGACATGACCATGGCCATGCTCCTGGCCTTGCCGCGCCGCTTGAGCGAGGGCGAGCGCCTGGTGCGCGCCGGCGCCTGGCAGGGTTGGAGCCCGACCTCCATGCAGGGCCATCGCATCTGGGGTAAACGCCTGGGCATTGTCGGCATGGGCCGCATCGGCCAAGCGGTCGCGCGCCGGGCCAAGGGCTTCGGCCTTTCCGTCCACTACCACAACCGGCGCCGGGTCCATCCCGATATCGAAGCGGAGCTCGAGGCGACCTATTGGGAAAGCCTGGACCAGATGCTGTCGCGCATGGACATCGTCTCCATCCATTGCCCGCACACCCCGGCGACCTATCACTTGTTGTCGGCGCGCCGTCTCAAGCTGCTGCAAGACCATGCCTACATCGTCAACACCAGCCGCGGCGAGGTGATCGACGAAAACGCCTTGGCCCGCGGACTGCAAGCCGGGGAGATCGCGGGCGCCGCCCTCGATGTCTTCGAACACGAACCGGCGATCAACCCCAAGCTGCTCAAGATGGAAAACGTCATTCTCCTGCCGCACATGGGCTCGGCCACCATCGAGGGCCGCATCGCCATGGGCGAGAAGGTTATTATCAACATCAAGACCTTCGCCGACGGCCACACCCCGCCGGACCGGGTCATCGAGACCATGTTTTAGGGTCCGATTGAATTTCGTCGTCATCCCGGAAAGTGCCGCAAGGCGCTTAGCCGGGATGACGACTGAGGACTGTGCATGACGACAAAGAACAAAGTCGCCCTGGTAACCGGCGCCGGCAGCGGTGTTGGCCGCGCCGCCGCGCTCGCGCTTTTACGGGATGGATTCAAGGTCGCGCTGACGGGGCGCCGGGCCTCGGCCCTGGAAGAAACCCAAGCCCAGGCCGGCGATCTGGCCAAGAACACCTTGGCCGTCCCAGGCGATGTAACCGACCCGGCGTCCGTGCGCGCGATCTTCGCCGCCGTCAAAGACATCTTCGGGCGTCTCGACTTCCTGTTCAATAACGCCGGCATGGGCGCGCCGCCGGTGCCCATGGAAGACCTGACCTTCGAGCAATGGAGCGCGGTGGTGAACGTCAACTTGACCGGCGTCTTCCTGTGCACCCAGGAAGCGATCAAGGTCATGAAGGCGCAAGACCCGCGCGGCGGGCGCATCGTCAACAACGGCTCCATCTCCGCCCATGCGCCCCGGCCCTACTCAGCCCCCTACACGGCGACCAAGCACGCCATCACCGGCCTGACCAAGTCGACCGCCCTCGACGGCCGCAAGCACGACATCGCCTGCGGTCAGATCGATATCGGCAACGCCGCGACCGAAATGACCGCGCGCATGAAGGAAGGCGTCCCCCAAGCCGACGGCTCCAGCGCGGTCGAACCCACCATGGATGTCGCGGATATCGGCCGCTCGGTCGCCTTCATGGCCAGCCTGCCCCTGGACGCCAACGTACAAACCATGACCGTCATGGCGGCCAAGATGCCCTTCGTCGGGCGGGGGTAAGAAAAGCTAGGAATTCACCACAGAGACACAGAGGCACAGAGAGACTTAAATAGGATTCTAATCTCTGTGTCTCTGTGTCTCTGTGGTGAATTCCTTCCTCACACCGCGCAGGCGACTTCGCGGTAGGCGGCGCTGTCGAGATCGCGGATGGTGGCTTGCGGGCCGCAAAGAGGGCAGGCCGGGTCGGCCTTGGTCTTGATCTTGCGGAAGGTCGCGCCGAGGGCATCGTAGAGGAGGAGGGAGCCGGAAAGGCTCTCGCCGATGCCGAGCACTTCCTTGATGACCTCTATCGCCTGGAGTGACCCCAGGGTGCCGGCCAGGGCGCCCAGAACCCCGACATCGGCGCAAGACTGTTTCGGATCCTCGGGCTGGGCGCCGAAGACGCAGCGGTAGCAGGGATGGGACTCGGGCGCCGCGGGGTCCCGCAGGTGCGCCTTGTAGGTCGCCAACTGGCCGTCGAAGCGCATGATCGCGGCCGAGACCAAGGTTTTGCCGGCCAGAAAACAGGCGTCGTTCAAGAGGAAGCGGGTCGGGAAATTATCCGAACCGTCGGCGACTAGGTTGTAGCCGCGCACCAGTTTCAGCGCATTATCGGCGTTCAGGCGCGCGGAGTGGCGCACGACATGGATCTCCGGATTGACCTCGGCCAGGCGCGCCGCCGCGCTATCGGTCTTGGCCGTGCCGACGGAGGAAGTGTCGTGCAGCACCTGGCGCTGCAGGTTCGATAGATCGACCGCGTCGTCGTCGGCCACCCCCAGGGTGCCGACCCCGGCGGCGGCGAGGTAGAGCAATAACGGCGAGCCCAGGCCCCCGGCGCCGATGACCAGGACTTTCGCGCCCAATAGTTTCGCCTGGCCGTCCTCGCCGATCTCCGGCAGGACCAGGTGGCGGGCATAGCGGTGAATCTGATCGTCGCTGAATTCCATGGGAAGATAATGGGGAGCCCCCCGCGCCCTGTCAAAGCCGGGCGGGACTTCTGCGGTTATGATTTCGATCAATGCAATAATTCACCAATGTTTTACTTTAACCGCCCTATAAAAATCCTTGACGATTCAACCCTTGGAGGAAGTTATGGCGCGGAACGCTCGGGAAAATTCGGATGCGCCGCCAAGCGCGGCGGCGCCCGAGGCGCCCCGGGTATCGCCCGGCGCAAGCGGCCGGAACCGGAAGCCCGGAAAGACGCTTCGCAAGCACGCGGCGGCGGACAAGCCCAAGGCCAAACCCAAGGCCAAGCCCAAGAAGACCGCCAAGATGGCGGAATCGGCGGCGGACCCGGCCATGGCGGCTAAAACCGGGAGCATGCTCCACGCGCTGTCCCAGATGCGCGACGATCCCGATGCGGTCCGGCGGGCCTTCGAAACCGGGGCCTACCCCTACAAGACCAAGATGAAACGCAAGGCCTACGAGAAGCATAAAGCCGAACTCCAGGTCGAGTTGCTTAAGGTTCAAAAGTGGGTCCAGGAAACCGGCGAGCGGTTCGTTATGCTATTCGAGGGCCGCGACGCGGCCGGTAAGGGCGGCACCATCAAGCGCTTCATGGAGCATCTGAACCCGCGCGGCGCGCGTGTGGTCGCCCTGCCGAAACCGGGGGAGCGGGCGCGCGGCCAGTGGTATTTCCAGCGCTACATTGAACACCTTCCGTCGGCGGGCGAGATCGTGATGTTCGATCGCTCCTGGTACAACCGCGCGGGCGTCGAACGGGTGATGGGATTTTGTTCGCCGAACGAGTACTTGGAATTCATGCGCCAGTGTCCCGAGCTCGAGCGCATGCTGACCTCCAGCGGTATCCGCCTATTCAAGTACTACTTCTCGGTCACCCGCAAGGAGCAGCTCCGGCGTTTCAAGTCGCGGGAAAAAGATCCGCTCAAGCATTGGAAGCTGTCGCCGGTCGATCGCGCCTCGCTCGATAAATGGGATGACTATACCGAGGCGAAAGAAGCGATGTTCTTTTATACCGACACCGCCGATTCGCCCTGGGTGATCGTGAAATCGGACGACAAGAAGCGCGCGCGCCTCAACTGTATGCAGCATTTCCTGGCGTCGTTACCCTATCCCGGCAAGGATCCGAAAATAGTGCGCGGCCCCGACCCGCTCATCGTCGGCAACTCCAATCACGTCATCGGACGCACGCAAAATATTTACGGCAAGTCCGTCCACCCCGCCCTGCGCCGGGCGGATTAAAGGAAACGCGCGGGCCCGCGCTTACATGCCCCCGCGTCTACATACCCTCGAAAAGATCGGTGCTGAGGTAGCGTTCCGCGAGCGAGGGCAGGATGGCGACGATGGTCTTGCCGGCCATGCCGGGCCGGGCGCCCACCTCCAAGGCGGCGGCGGCGGCGGCGCCGGAAGATATGCCGCCGGGCACGCCTTCGATACGCGCCAAGTCGCGCGCCATGGCCAAGGCGGTGTCGTTGCCGATGCGGATTACCTCGTCGATCAGAGCGGTCTCCAGGATGCCCGGCACGAAGCCGGCGCCGATGCCTTGAATCTTGTGCGGTCCGGGCGCGCCGCCCGAAAGCACCGGGCTGTCCTCCGGCTCGACCGCGATCATGCGCAAGCCCGGCCGGCGTTCCTTTAAGACCGACCCAAGCCCGGTCAGGGTGCCGCCGGTGCCGACGCCGCTGACAATGACATCAACCTGTCCGCCGGTATCGCGCCAAATTTCCTCGGCGGTGGTGGCGCGGTGGATGGCCGGGTTGGCCGGGTTTTCGAACTGCTGCGGCATGACCGCATCCGGCAGCTCGTCCAGAAGCGTCCGCGCCTTTTCGATCGCGCCGCTCATGCCTTTGGCGCCCTCCGTTAACACGATCTCAGCCCCAAGAAGGCGCAGCATCTTGCGCCGCTCGACCGACATGGTCTCCGGCATGGTCAGGATCAGGCGATAGCCCTTGGCGGCGCAGACGAAGGCTAGGGCGATCCCCGTGTTGCCGCTGGTCGGCTCGACCACCGCCGTGTCCGGGCCCAGCTTGCCGGCCGCTTCCAGGGCCTCGATCATGGCCAGGCCGATGCGGTCCTTGACCGAGGACAGGGGATTGAAGAATTCGCACTTGCCGAGGATGCCGGCCTTCACGCCCCGGGCGCGCGCCAGCTTGTCCAGGCGCACCAAGGGCGTCGCCCCGATGGTATCCAGGATGCTGTCGTAAACGCGGCCGCGAAATTCGGCCTTTCGCGAAGTCATGAACTCACCATGCTCTAAATGCTGAAGTCGGGAATTTTCGCGCTCGCGCGCGCGATATCGCTTTCGCGCGCGCGGTTGCAGAGCTCCTCGACGGTCAAGCCGTCCAGGCGCTTCATCATGTCGTCTTGCATGTCTTGCCAGATCGGCCGCACCACCTTGATCCCAAGTTCGGAGCCCATGGCTTCCTCCACCGGGTCTTTCGCCCCCTCGACCTCGTGCACGATACGGACGATTTCACCGAGGACGATGCGCCGGCGTTCGCGCGCCAGGCGGTAACCGCCGCGCGGGCCGCGCTGTCCGGCTAGAATCCCGCGATGCACCAAGCGTTGCAGCACCTGTTCCAGATAGCGCCGGGGAATCCCTTGGCGCCGGGAAATATCGCTGGAGCGCACGGGCCCGGCCCCGGCGTGATAGGCGATATCGACCACCGCCTCGATCGCGAACAGAAGTTTCTTGGATAGCTGCAACATGAGTTTATCGGCTTGGCGCGCCTTCGCGCACCCGATGAAGCCCGGTGGAGCCGAAGCCGCCTTCGCCGCGCGCGCTCTCGCTCAGGGTCTCGACCGGCCGCCAGGCGGCGCGGGCATGGGGTGCGATCACCATCTGCGCGATGCGGCTGCCACGCGCGACGGTGAAGGGGCCGCGTCCCAGGTTTATCAGGATAACCCCAATCTCGCCCCGGTAATCCGCGTCGATCGTGCCCGGCGCGTTCAAGACCGTGATCCCGTGCTTCAGTGCCAGGCCGGAGCGCGGCCGGATCTGCGCCTCGTATCCGGGCGGCAGGGCGATGGCGATGCCGCTGGGAATCAAGCGCCGTTCGCCCGGTTGCAGAATCGCGTCGGCCTCGACTGCCGCCAAGAGGTCCAGGCCCGCGCTGTGCTCGGTCGCATAGTCCGGCAGGGGCAGGCCGGCGCCATGGGGCAGGCGTTTCACATCTATGACGGGCTGGGTCACGATGTCAGGGTCTCCACGCCGGCGTTGAGGGTCTCGGCGATGCGCGCGCCCAGCTTGGCGGCGACATCGTCCTTGGACATGCGCGGCCAGGTCTCGGCCCCCTGGCCGTCGATCAGGTGAATGGTATTGGCCTCGCCGCCGAAGGTGCCGCTGCCTTCGGAGACATCGTTGGCCAGGATCCAGTCGCAGCCCTTTTTGGCCAGCTTGGCCTGGGCGTTTTCGACGATGTTTTGCGTCTCGGCGGCGAAACCCACCACCAGGCGCGGGCGCACATTTCCGGCCGCCGCGAGGCACGCCAGGATGTCTGGGTTAGCGGTCAGGACCAACTCCGGCGGGGTCTTGCCGTTCTTTTTCATTTTCTGCGCCTGAGGTTCCTTTGCCCGCCAGTCGGAGACGGCGGCGGCGCAAACGGCGACATCGCAGGGCAAGGCCGCCTCGCAAGCGGCCAGCATCTCTTGCGCCGTTTCAACGCGCAGGGTCTCGACCCCGGCCGGATCCTTAAGGGCGGTGGGGCCGGAAACCAGGGTCGTGCGCGCGCCCAGGCGGGCCAGCGCCAAGGCGATGGCGTGGCCCTGGCGGCCCGATGACCGATTGCCGATAAAGCGCACCGGGTCGATGGCCTCGAAGGTCGGGCCGCTGGTCACCAGGGCGTGGCGTCCGGCCAGGGGGGCGTCGCGGGCGAAGAAGGCTTCGATCGCGTCCAGGATTTCCGCCGCCTCGGCCATGCGCCCAAAGCCGTATTCACCGCACGCCATATCGCCTTCATTGGGGCCGATGCTTCGCACGCCGCGCGCCTTCAGGGTCTCCAGATTGGCCTGGGTCGCGGGGTTTTCCCACATGCGCACATTCATGGCCGGCGCCACCAGAACCGGCTTGTCGCTGGCCAGCAGGGCCGTGGTGGCCAGGTCGTCGGCGCGCCCTTGGGTCATCTTGGCCAGGATGTCGGCGCTGGCCGGCGCGACGACAATCAATTCAGCCTCCCGCGACAGGCGGATATGACCCATTTCCGATTCATCGGTCAGGGAGAATAGCTCGCTATAGACCTTGTCCTCGCTCAAAGCCGCCAGGGACAAAGGGGTTACGAACTGGGCGCCGCCCTCGGTCAAAATACAACGCACCGCGCCGCCGCGCTCGCGCACCCGGCGGATCAATTCCAGGGATTTGTAGGCCGCGATACCGCCGGAAACGACCAGCAGAATCCTTTTACCGGCAAGAGAGGACATTGGTTTTATTTCACGCTTGTTTCTCGTGAATAACCTAGGTAGGCGCGCCCCCCATGGCAAGAGATCCTTGCCGTCCGGGGCAAATGGGGGAAGGGTTTTGACGAGGATGTTTTAGCCTCCTGGCCAAAGTTTCTATCGTCACCCCCGCAAAGGCGGGCGTCCATGGCGGGGCCGAACGGGTGCGCGGCGCCCGAGGCTGTGCCGGCGGGACCATGGATGCCCGCTTTCGCGGGCATGACGGGTGTGGCTTTGGGAAATCATTTCTTCACCCTATTTTCCTGACTAGATCGCGTAATTCAGCGGCAGGGCGGTGGAGTATTTGATTTCTTCCAGGGCGAAACTGGAAGAGATGTCTTGAAATTCCGCCGCCTTGATCAGGCGTTTATAGACCGTGTCGAAACCCGCGATATCGGGCACCACGACCTTCAGCAGGTAATCGATCTCCCCGCTCATGCGGTAGAATTCGACAACTTCGTCCATACCCGCGACCGCCTTGGCGAAATCGTCGAACCAATCGTGACCATGGCGGTTGGTGCTCAGGCGCACGAAGACCGTGACCCCGACGTTCAACTTCGCGGCGTCGAGCAAGGCAACCCGGGCCCGGATCACCCCCGCCTTTTCCAGATTCTGGATACGGCGCCAGCAGGGCGTGGTCGAAAGACCGACCCGTTCCGCGATCTCCGCCACCGAATCCGTGGCGTCGCCTTGCAAACAGGTCAGAATCTTGCGGTCGGTCTCATCCATGGGCAGAAGAATATCATACTACTTATCAGAAGATAAGTAGTAATTTTTGGCTATGAATGATGATAGTTAGGAAAAAATAACAATTACTTACTCATGATAGTGGGATAGTCTAGCCATCAATTCAGCCCAAGGAACGAGGACCGGAAAGCCATGTTGCGACGCCTATTCACCGACCACCCCGCCAGCGTGGATGAAACCTATGTGGAGCATCTGGGGGTCGCGGCTTCCTTTGGCCTGCACATGGTGGCGGCCGGCTTGGCCTGTCTGGTTCACGCGTTGTTTCCCTTCCTTTTCGTCAAGACCGGCAGTCTAACCATCGCGGGCTTGTATGAGCGCATGGTGACCAGCCGCCGGCGTCACGCGCCCGGCCGCTTGGCGGGGCGCGACGAGACCGCCGCCTATCCCGACTACGCGATTTAGCTTTTACGAGGCTCGGCGGCCCTGAGCAGGGCGTCCAAATCCAGGTGGGTTTCCAGGTGCTCGGCCAGGCGGTCGAGGATGGCCTCGATCTCGCTGTCATAGGCCAGGCCGCTGGCCGGGCGTTTCTTCAGGCGCGCCAGAAAAGCGTGGCGGAATTCGTCGGCGGCGAAAAGGCCGTGAAGGTAACAGCCCATGACCCGCCCGTCCGGGGAGACCGCGCCGTTATCTTTACCGCCCAGCCTTAGCATGGGCCGGGCGCAGGCGGGCCCGGCGCTGTGTCCTATGTGCATGAGGTATCCGCGTACGGCGGCGCCGCTCGCCAGTTCGGTCCCGGCGATTTCATGCAAGGTTTTGCCGGCGCTTAAAACGGTTTCCATGTCCAGGTGCCCTAAGCCGTCCGCCTCGCCCGCCGCGCCCTCGATACCCTGGGGGTCGCGCACGATGGACCCAAGCATCTGATAGCCTCCGCAGAGGCCCAGCACTTGGCCGCCCCGGCGCAAGTGGGCGGCGATGTCGATGTCCCAGCCCTGGGCGCGTAAGTAGGCGAGGTCGGCGAGGGTGGCCTTGGAACCGGGCAGGATCACCAGATCGCAATCGCCGGGAATAGCCTCCCCCGCGTGCACGAAGGTCACGGCGACATCGGGCTCCGCCATCAAGGGATCCAGATCGTCGAAATTAGAAATCCGCGATATCGCCGGCACGGCGATGCGGATGAGGGGGTCTGGATGAGACCTGGCGGCAAGATCCCCCCCACCCCGGCCCTCCCCCTCCAGGGGGGAGGGGGAAGTCAGGGCAGACGCGCTCTCCCTATTCCCTCCCCCCTGGAGGGGGAGGGTTAGGGTGGGGGGGCTGTCCGGGCCGGGATAGCTTTCCACCGCGAGCGCATCCTCGGCGGGCAGGCGGCGGGCTTCTGTGAAGTGGGGCACGACGCCGAAGCACCCCAGGCCGGTCTCGCGCGCGATGACCGCCAAGCCGCCGTCGAACAGCGAGACATCGCCGCGAAACTTATTGACGATCACACCCTCGATGCGCGCCCGTTCGCTGGGTGGTAACAGGTGCCAGGTGCCAAGGATGCTGGCTATCACGCCGCCGCGCGCGATGTCGCCGATCAGAACCACCGGCAGGTCGGCGGCCTCGGCGAAACCCATGTTGGCGATATCGCCGTCGCGCAGGTTAACCTCGGCCGGGCTGCCCGCGCCCTCGACCACAACCAGATCGGCGTCTTGGGAAAGCCGCGCGAAACTTTCCAGTACCTTGGGCATCAACTCGGCCTTGAGGGCGCCGTAATCCCGGGCACTGGCGTTGCCCCATACTTGACCTTGAACCACGACCTGGGCGCCGACATCGGTTTGCGGTTTCAGCAGGACCGGGTTCATGTGGACGGAGGGTGCGATACCGCAGGCGCGCGCCTGCAAGGCTTGCGCGCGGCCGATTTCCCCGCCATCGGCCGTGACCGCGGCATTGTTCGACATGTTCTGCGGCTTGAAGGGCCGCACCTTGAGACCGCGCCGGGTAAAAGCCCGCGCCAGGCCCGCGGCCAGCAGCGACTTACCGACGTCGGAGCCCGTGCCCTGCAACATGATCGCCGCCGGTTTGCTGTGGGGACTCATGGCCGGGCGATCGTCATCCCGGACCCCGGTCCGGGATGACGTGGCAAGGTTTTCATGGCTCAGAACTCTATGCCCTTTTGCGCCTTCACGCCCTGCTCGCGGAAGGGGTGCTTGATTTGGGTCATCTCGGTGACCAGATCGGCGGCTTCGATCAGGGCCGGCTTGGCGTTGCGCCCGGTGACGATGACGTGCAGGTCCTTGGGTTTATCGTTCAGATAGGCGACCACCTCGTCCAGGGGCAGGTAGTCGTAACGCAGGACGATGTTCAGCTCGTCGAGCAGGATCATGTCGTAACGCGGTTTGGCGCCCCGGCAGGCCTCGATCATCTCCTTGGCGGCGGCCCAACCGGCTTGCGCGGCGCGGATATCGCGGGCGCGGTCCTGGGTATCCCAGGTGAAGCCCTCGCCGGAGACGCGCATCTCGACCTGATCGGGAAAGCGTTCCAGCACCGGGCGTTCGCCGGTTTGCCACTTACCCTTGACGAATTGCACGATGCCGACGCGAAACCCGTTGCCGATGGCGCGCATGACCAAACCGAAGGCAGCCGTGGACTTGCCCTTGCCCTTGCCGGTGTGAACGATCAGCAGACCCTTTTCCTGAGTCTTGGTCGCCAACATGCGTTCGCGGACTTCCTTGCGTTTGCGTGCCTTTTCGTTGGCGCGTTCGTTGATCTCGTCTTCGGTTTTTTCGCTCATAGCAGTTCCTCCAGGCGGCGGCGGGTTGAGTTTACCCGTGGCCGCCAAAGATTGCGCGCCTGCGCTTCCAAAAAGCGTTCGGCCATTTCCTTCAGGGCGGCGGGATTATTTTCCGATAGAAAGGCGCGCACGTCTTCGTCTTCCAGATAGGCTTCGTACACGGCGTCGAAGTGATGATCCTTGACCGCGCCGGTGGTGGCCGCGAAGGCGAAAAGGTAATCGAGGGTAGCCGCCATCTCGAAGGCGCCTTTATAGCCGTGGCGCATGACCCCGGCGATCCACTTCGGATTGACCACACGGGCGCGCACGACCCGCGCGACCTCTTCTTCCAGGGTACGGATCTTGGGGCTTTCCGGGCGCGAGTGATCGTTGTGATAGACCTTGGGCGCCGCGCCGGACAGGTGTTTGACGGCGGCGCTCATGCCGCCTTCGAATTGATAGTAGTCGTCGGAATCCAGCAGATCGTGCTCGCGGTTGTCCTGATTGTGAACCACGACTTCGACCCCGGACAGGCGCGCCTCGAACAAGCCGTGCTCGGCCGCGCCGCCCGCGCCCGCCCCATAAGCATAACCGCCCCAGGCGAGATAGGCGCGCGCCAGGTCGCCGGCGTTGTCCCAGCCGCGCTCGTCGATCAGGGCCTGCAAGCCGGCGCCGTAGGCCCCCGGTTTGGATCCGAAGACCCGGTAGGCGGCGCGGCGCGATGCCGTCGTTTCGTCCTGACCGAGAGCGACAAGCTCTCTTGTCTCGGCGCGCACCCGCGCGGCCAGGGGGTTGTCGCGTTCCGGTTCGTCCAAGGCGGCGACGGCGCGCACGGCGGAATCGAACAAATCGATCTGGCTTGGAAAGGCGTCGCGGAAAAAGCCTGAAACCCGCAGGGTCACATCGACGCGTGGACGGTCGAGTACGCTAAGCGGCATGATCTCGAATCCGGTGACCCGGCGCGAGGCGGTTTCCCAGGTCGGGCGCACGCCAATGAGCGCCAGGGCTTGGGCGATATCGTCGCCGCCGGTGCGCATGTTGGCCGTGCCCCAGGCGGACAGCGCCAGGGTCTTGGGCCAAGCGCCGTGTTCCTGGCGGTGACGCTCCAGCAAGCGCGTGGCCGAGGTCCAGCCCAGGGTCCAGGCCGCCGGTGTGGGCACCACCCGGGTATCGATGGAATAAAAATTTCGCCCGGTCGGCAGCACGTCGAGCTTGGCGCGGGTCGGCGCGCCCGAAGGGCCGGGGGTGACGAAGCGCCCATCCAAGCCGCTCAGAACCCCGGCGATCTCCGCCGTGCCGCAAGCGGCGACCGCCGGGCGGACGCTATCCTCGATGGTGCGCAACACCGCGGCGGTGGTCAGCCAGGATTTATCCGCCTCCGCCTCATGGGCGACCAGGGCGCTGGCCAGGAGTTCAAGCCGTTCCAGGCAATCGCCCATGGTGCGCCAAGGATCGGACGATATCCGCGCCAGCGCCGCCGGGCGCGGGCCGGTCCAAGCCTCGCCTAGGGTGCAGTCGAGCGGATCGAATTCCAGGCCGAGGTCGCCTGCCAGGGCGCGGATTAGCGACGCATCGCCCGCCTTCCCCGTGCCGCGCGGCAGGCGGGTCAGGGCCACCAACAGATCGTTTTCCTGCACGCCCTCAGGGGAAAGACCGAAGATGTGCAGGCCGTCGCGAATCTGCATCTCCTTCAACTCGCACAGATAGTTGTCGAGCTTGGAAAGCGCGCTGTCGGCGTCTTCGCCCCTGGCGATACCGCAATCCAGATCGAGGCCGCTACGTTGGGTGAGCGCCAGAATTTCCGCGCGCAAGACCTTAAGCCGCCGTGGATCGACACCGGCGGCCTCGTAGTATTCATCCACCAGGCGTTCGAGCTCGGCCAGGGGGCCGTAGGTCTCGGCCCGGGTCAGGGGCGGGGTCAGGTGGTCGATAATGACCGCCTGAGAGCGGCGCTTGGCCTGGGTGCCCTCGCCGGGGTCGTTGACGATAAAGGGATAGAGGTGCGGCAGGGGGCCAAGCGCGGCCTCGGTAAAACAGTCCTGCGACAAGGCCACCGCCTTGCCGGGCAGCCATTCCAGATTGCCGTGCTTGCCCATGTGCACGATGGCGTGGACCCCCACGGCCTCGCGCAGCCAGGCATAGAAGGCAAAATAACCATGGGGCGGTATCAGGGCCGGATCGTGATAGCTGGCCTGGGGGTCGATGTTGTAACCGCGCGCCGGTTGCAGACCGATGACGATCCTGCCCAAGCGATAGGCGGCGATGGCGAAGCTGCCGCAGTCCAAGCCGCCGGGGCGGTAAAACGGATCGCGCTCCGGCGGGCCCCAGCGTTCCATGACCGCGTCTTGCACGGCTTGCGGCAAGGACCCGAAAAAGAATTCATAGTCGGGCCGGGACAGGGTTTCCTCGATCCGGCGCGCCGCCTGGCCCGCATTGGTCGGGCCCTCCAGCAGGCGTTCGATAAGGGCGGCGCCGTCCTTGGGCAGCTCGCCGGTGCTATAACCGGCGTGCTTGAGCGCGCGCAGGACTTCCATAGTACCCGCCGGGGTATCCAGGCCGACGCCGTTGCCGATGCGCCCATCCCGGTTGGGATAGTTGGCCAGCACCAGGGCGACGTTACGTTTTTCCGGCGCGGTGATTTGTAGGCGCAGCCAAGACGCCGCCAGCTTGGCCACGAAGGCGATGCGGTCGGGCACGGGGGCATAGGCGGCCAGGGAACACTGGGTCTCCGCGTCGTAGCGGTCCTCGGTCTTGAATGACACCGCGCGGGTCACGATACGCCCATCGACTTCCGGCAGGGCGATGTTCATGGCCAGGTCGCGGGCCGAGAGGCCGTTGGCGCCTTGGGCCCATGCCTCCCGCGTGCCGCCGGAGAACACGACTTGCAGAACCGGGCAATCGAGGGCGTCGAAAGGCCCGCCGCGCCGCGCGCCTCCCGGTGTGGAGACGGCGAAGCCGGTGGTGTTTAAAACCACGCCGGGCTTGGCTTGTTCGAACACCCGCGAAAGCGTTTCGGCCGAGAGTGCTTCCTTCAAGCTGGCGACATACAAGGGCAAGGGATTGACGCCGGCTTCTTGCAAGGCGGCGATCAAGGCGTCCACGGCCGCGAGGTTCCCGGCCTGCAAATGCGCGCGGTAGAAGACCACGGCGGCCAGGGGCGCGTCCGCGCGCCAATGGGCGCGCAAGGCTTCAAGCTCCGGCGTATCCTGCCCGGGCCAATACACCCCGGCGCGCAGCAAGGTGCGCGGCTCGGCCCAGTCGATCTCGTGGCCGATCAGGCTGGCGCCATAGGCCAGCAGGTTGCGGGCATTGACCGGCGCGCCCTGGACCCCGTATTGCCACAGGCGGTGGATCGCTTCGGCGGGCAGGTTGGATAGCCCGGCCAGTTCCGCGTCGGGCTGATCGTCGCCGGGCAGCAGGGCCAAGGCGATGCCGCGCTTGCGGCAGGCCGCGACCAGGGACTCGACCCCGTAAGGCCAATAGCTGGCCCCGCCCAGCAGGCGCGCGATCACCAGCTTGGCCCCGCCGATCACGGTTTCCATGTAGAGATCGACCGACATGTTGTGGGCCAGCTGCATGGGATTGGCCAGGCGCAGGCTCGGAAAGTCCTCCCCGAGGGTGGCGCGCGCCGTGGCCAGGCAGGCCAGTTCCGTATCGGCGGCGGACAGCATCACGATCTCGCCGGGGGTTTGCCCCAGATCGACGGCCTCGGAACCGTCGGCGATGCCGCCGGGCTGTGCTTGAAGCAGGTGCATGGCGGCCTATCCCCGGCCTGTGCCGCGATGCATCGGGCGGTTCTTACAGTGCGGCGCGGCTTGCGTGTCCATGACGTCGCTATATGCTTAGCCGGGTATAAAATCAATATCGCGCAGTGTGGTGGTTCGGATATGAAAGTCGTCATTACCGGTGGGACCGGCTTTATCGGCCGTATGCTGGCCAAGCGGCTGCTGGATTTGGGTCAAATCTTGGGACCATCCGGCGCGCCGCAAGACATCGACGAGATCCTCTTGTTCGATGCGGTGGCGCCCTCCGGCCCTCTGCCCGGCCTCCATGGGCGGGTGAAGATCGTGACCGGCGATATCGCCGACCGCGATCTGGTGTTCAGCCTCATGGACCGGGACGATATCTCCGTGTTTCACCTGGCCTCGGTGGTCAGCGGCGGCGGGGAGCTGGATTTTGATTTGGCCATGCGGGTCAATCTGACCGGCGGCTTGAACGTTTTGGAAGCGGCGCGGGCGCGGACCGGAAAACCGCGCGTGGTCTTCGCTTCCTCGGTCGCGGTCTTCGGCGGCGACGCCATGCCGAAATGCGTGGGCGATACCACCAAGCAGGCGCCGCAAACCACCTATGGCGCCACCAAGGCCATCGGCGAACTCCTCATCAATGACTACAGCCGCAAGGGATTTATCGACGGACGCTCGGCGCGCCTGCCCACGGTCATCGTGCGCCCCGGCAAGCCGAACCTGGCGGCCTCCAGCTTCGCCAGCGGCGTGATCCGCGAGCCCTTGAACGGCGAGACCTGCATTTTGCCGGTCAAGCCCGAGACTCCCATGCCGGTGCTGGGCTACCGCAACATCGTCGAGGGCTTCGTGCGCCTGCACGAGGTTCCCGCCGAGGTCTTGGGCGGCGACCGGGCCATCAACTTTCCCAGCCTCACGGTCACGGTCGCGGAGACGATCGCGGGCTTGCGCCGGGTCGCGGGCAATCGCCATCTGGGCGAGATTTCGGTCGAACCGGACCCGCGTATCGAGGCCATTGTCGCGACCTGGCCGACCGAAATGGACTCGGCGCGCGCCCTTGCCCTTGGATTGCCGTGCGACACCGGTGTCGATCCCATCGTCGAAGCTTATATCGAGGACTTTTTGGATGAATGATATCGACCTCAAGGGCCAGCGCGCCATCGTTACCGGCGGCGCGCAAGGGATAGGGCGCGCGATCGCCGAACGCTTGCTGGCCAATGGCGCGGCGGTCGCCATCTGGGACCGGGACCAAGCGGTCATGGCCCAAACCCTGGGGGAGCTTGGCGATAAGACAATCGCCATCGAGGCCGACGTGACCAAGCTGGACTCGGTCGAGGCCGCCGTGAGCGAAACGGTGTCGCGCCTGGGCGGCATCGATATCCTGGTCAACAACGCCGGCATTTCGGGGCCCAACGCGCCGACCTGGGAATACCCGCCCGAAGCCTGGGACGAAGTTCTGGCCATCGACCTGACCGGGGTTTTTTATTGTTGCCGCGCCGTGGTGCCCACGATGATCGCGCAGGATTACGGGCGCATCGTCAATGTCGCCTCGGTCGCGGGTAAGGAGGGCAATCCCAACGCCCCTGCTTACAGCGCCGCCAAGGCCGGGGTCATCGCGCTCACCAAGTCCCTCGGCAAGGAACTGGCGGACCGGGATATAGCCGTCAACTGCGTGACCCCGGCGGCGGCGCGCACCCGCATCTTCGAACAGATGAAGCAGGAACACATCGATTTCATGCTGTCGAAGATTCCGCGCGGGCGTTTCGTCAAGGTCGAGGAAATCGCGGCCCTGATCGCCTGGCTCGCCTCGCGCGATTGTTCCTTCACCACCGGCGGCGTCTTCGACATCTCCGGCGGCCGCGCGACGTATTAGCGCGAGGTCTCATAGCCCCTAAGAATCGTCATCCCGGACTACGATCCGGGATCTTTGGTAAGTCCGATTCTCGGTCCAACAGAAGATCCCGGATCAAGTCCGGGATGACGAGTGTAGGTGTATTGTCTCGCTCACCCGCGCGGTAATGTCTTTCAGGCCGTTGGTTCCGCCCATCTCAAAGGGTCGTAAATCGCCGCCGGCGAAGGCGGCTTCGACCGCATCTTGTAAAAGGGCCCCCGCTTCAATCGCCTTGGCCTCCCCGTGGCGATTCCCGAGCCAGTCCAGCATCATGGCGGCGGAGAGGAACATGGCGGTGGGGTTGGCCTTGCCCGTGCCCATGATGTCGGGGGCGGTGCCGTGGCAAGGCTGGAACACCGCGTGGCTTGCGCCGATGTCGGCGGAGGGCGCCACGCCCATGCCGCCGATCAAGGCGGCGCCGGCGTCGGAAAGAATGTCTCCGAACATGTTCTCGGTGACCAGGACATCCAAGTCCCAGGGATTGCGGATTTGCGTTAGCGCCATGGCATCCACATAAGCGGCGCGCGCTTCGATTTCGGGAAAGGCCGCCGCGCGCTCGAAGAAAATCTTGCGGAAGAAGGCGAAGCCGCCGAAGACATTGGCCTTATCGACGCAGGTGAGCACACCCGGCGAACCGGCGGCCTTGCGCTTGGCGGTAAGATCGAAGGCGAAATCGAACAGGCGCTCGGACCCGGCGCGCGTAATTTCCATGGTGTCGTAAGCGATTTTATCGTCCACGATCTTGGTTTTACCCATGGCGGCGAAGAGCCCTTCCGTCGACTCGCGGATCAGCACAAAATCTAAATTTTGCGCCCGCGGATCGGATAGCGGCCCGCTTAGCCCAGGGATGGAACGCACGGGCCGCACCCCGGCGAAAAGATCGAGGGCCATGCGGATATCGATTTGCGGCGCGATCTCGCGCCCATCGGGATAGCGCACATCCGGCAGGCCCATGGCGCCCAGCAGGATGGCATCGGCCTTGGCCGCGCGCGCCAGGTTTTCATCGGACAGGGCCGTGCCGTGTTCGCGGTAGTAAGTCGCTCCGGACTCGATCGCCTCGAAGCGCAAGGCCAAGCCGCCGGCCCGCGCGCAGACCGCGGTCAGCAGCTCCAGACAGGGCGCCATGACTTCAAGTCCGATCCCGTCGCCGGCCATGACCGCGATATGAAATTCCTGGTCGTTACGCATGGGTTTTTTCAGCGCCTCAGGATTGATTGAACCTTAGAAAGAGATTTACCACGAAGACACAAAGACACTAAGAAGCCGCGAAGTAAAATAATGTTATTTATCTTCACGGTCCAAGGCCATGATTCGCTTCATAGTGTTTTTGTGTCTTCGTGCTGAAAAATATTCTTGCCGCCGCACCAAGTGAATGGCCGCTCCCGTCTCTTCCCGAATTCATGCAACCGGGGCCGGAATGCGGCTGTGTCCCTGGACCCTCGGGCCAAGCCCAAGGGTGACGACTGAGTATAGCGATTCTCTTCAAGTTTGAACCGCGCTAATGACTCTCCCTCGGCACGACGGCGCCGCTCTTGCCGACCAGGAAATCCAGGTCGCAACCTTGGTCCGCCTGCATGACGTGATCCTGGTAGAGCTTGGCGTAGCCGCGCTCGTTCACCGGGGCGGCCGAGATCCAGGCCGCGCGGCGTTTGTCCAACTCGGCGTCGCCGACATCCAGGTGCAGGCGGCGGCCTTTCACGTCCAGCTCGATGATGTCGCCGTTCTGGACTAGGGCCAGGGGCCCGCCGGCCGCCGCCTCGGGCGCGGTGTGCAGGACCACGGTGCCATAGGCGGTGCCGCTCATGCGCGCGTCGGAAATGCGCACCATGTCCTCGACGCCTTGTTTCAGGATTTTCTGCGGCAGGGCCATGTTGCCGACCTCGGCCATGCCGGGATAGCCCTTAGGGCCGCAGTTCTTCAGCACCATGACGCAAGAGGCATCGATGTCGAGACCGGGGTCGTCGATACGCGCCTTGTAGTCGTCGATATCCTCGAAGACCACGGCCCGGCCCTTGTGCTGCATGAGTTCCGGGGTCGAGGCGGAAGGCTTCAGCACCGCGCCGCCGGGGGCCAGATTGCCGCGCAGGACGACGATGCCGCCCTCCGGCTTGAAGGGCGCATCCAGGGCGAATATAACCTCCCGGTTCCAGTTCGGCGCCTCGGCCACGTTGTCCCACATGGTCCGGCCGTTGACGGTTAGCGCGTCCTTGTGCAGCAGGCCGTGTTCGCCCAGCTCTCGCAATACCGCCGGCAGGCCGCCGGCATAGTAGAAATCCTCCATGAGGAATTCGCCCGAGGGCATGAGGTTGACCAGGCACGGCACTTCCACCCCCAGGCGGTCCCAGTCCTCGAGGTTCAAGTCCACCCCCATGCGCCCGGCGATGGCCAGCAGGTGGACCACCGCGTTGGTCGAGCCGCCGATGGCGCCGTTGGTGCGGATGGCGTTCTCGAAGGCCTGGCGGGTCAACACCTTGGACATGCGCAAATCCTCGCGCACCATCTCGACGATCCTTTGCCCGGCCATGTGGGCGAGGACGTTACGCCTGGAATCGGCGGCGGGTATGGCGGCGTTGGCGGGCAGACCCATGCCGAGCGCTTCGACCATGCTGGCCATGGTCGAGGCCGTGCCCATGGTCATGCAGTGGCCGATCGAGCGCGACATGCAGGATTCCGCCTCCATGAAGTCCTGCAGGGTCATCTCCCCGGCCTTGACCATGGCGTCGAACTTCCAGACGTGGGTGCCGGAGCCGATTTGCTGGTCGCGGAAGCGCCCGTTCAGCATCGGCCCGCCGGACAAGGCCAGGGTCGGCAGATCGCAGGAGGCGGCGCCCATGAGCAGGGCCGGCGTGGTCTTGTCGCAGCCGACCAGCAGGATCACCCCGTCCAGGGGATTGGCGCGGATCGATTCCTCCACATCCATGCTGACCAGATTGCGGAACATCATGGTGGTCGGGCGCATGAGCGTCTCGCCCAAAGACATGACCGGGAATTCCAGGGGAAAGCCCCCGGCCTCGTAAACCCCGCGCTTGACCCGCTCGGCCAGGGTGCGGAAATGGGCGTTGCAGGGGGTCAGCTCCGACCAGGTGTTGCAGATGCCGATCACCGGCCGGCCGTCGAACAAGTGATGGGGCAGGCCCTGGTTTTTCATCCAGCTTCGATGGCCGAAACCGTCCTTGTCGGCCTTGCCGAACCACTCGGCGCTGCGGTTCTTGGGTGCCTTGTCGTTTGAATCGGTCATGGGCTGTGTCCCTCGCGGGTTGATGGTTTATGGGCGCGCGCCGCGACCGCATCCGCCAGCACGCATAGAATCTCGAACATCAGGGTCGCGCCGACCAGGGCGGTGTTGCCGCTGGGGTCGAAGGGCGGGGCGACCTCGACCACGTCGGCGCCGATCAAGTTGAGGCCCCGCAAACCGCGGATCATGCGTTGGGCCTCGTGGGTGGTGAAGCCGCCGATCTCCGGTGTGCCGGTGCCCGGCGCGTAGACCGGATCGAGGCCGTCGACATCGAAGCTGAGGTACGTCGGCCCCTCGCCCACGACCCGGCGCGCCTCGGCGATGACTGCCTCGATTCCCATCTCGTACATCTCTTCGATGTGAATGACCCTTATGCCTTGTTGCTGTCCCCAGTCGTTGTCGCCATCGCTGAACAGGGCGCCGCGTATGCCGATCTGCACCGTGCGCTTGGGGTCGAGCAAGCCTTCCTCGATGGCGCGGCGGAAGGGCGTGCCGTGGGTGTATTTACAGTCGCCGAAATAGCGGTCCAAGGTGTCAGTGTGGGCATCGAAGTGGACCATGCCCAGGGGCCGGTCCTTGGCGATGGCGCGCATGACCGGCAAGGTGATGAGGTGATCGCCGCCGGCCGACAGGGGCAAGGTCCCGGCGGCGTGAACCGGCGCGTAGAATTCCTCGATCCGTTTCAGGGTGTCTTCCAGATCAATCGGGTTGACCGGCACGTCCCCAAGATCGGCGCACTTACATAGATCGAAAGGGCGGATTTTGCTGGCGTGGTGGACATTGCGCACTAAGGTCGAGAGATCGCGAATTTGCCGCGGTCCGTGGCGCGCGCCGGCCCGGTTGGTGGTGCCCCCATCCCAGGGCACGCCGATCAGGCCGATGTCCACTTCCGCCGCATCCGTTACATGGGGCAGGCGCATGAAGGTCGCGATGCCGGAAAAGCGCGGCATGACATGGCCGGATACGGGCTTGAATGACCTCTGACTTTCGCTCATGGCTAACTTGCCTCCCAGGCTTCGCGGCTTCGCCCCGCTTGCGCACCATATTGACCCGCGCCTGGGGGCAGGGCAAACGGGGGCAGAAATCTTCGCTCAAACCGCATGACGGAAATAGGGAAAAACATCATGAGGCCGTTCTTCGCATCGTTCCTGGGTTTCGGCGTTCTGGCCGCGATCCTGGTCTTGGGCACGCCGCCGGTTAAGGCCGCGCCCCAGCCAAAGACAACCGACGCCTTTATCGCCGGCTATGTGGCGGCGGTTCTTGAGCGGGAGCTTCGCCTGACCGGCCCGGTTTTCGAGGTCCAAGACGGTGTCGTCACGTTGTATGCCGGCAGCATGCGCGCGGCGCGTCAGGACCGGGTCGCGGCGATCCTGGCCGGGGTGCGCGGGATCACCGCCGTGCGGGTGACCGATGGCGACCGGCCCACGGAGCGCTTGGCGGGAAGCGGCGCGGCCGCCAGTCCCGCCCTGCCGCCGCCCGCCGATGCCGCCATCGTAGCCATGACGGAAACGGACAAGAAGGGCATCGAGGTGCTGCCGAGCGGAAATCTTTTCGATCCCTTGATCGCGGATCCGCGCTGGGCGCATTTTTCCGCCTCCTATCAAACCTTCATCGATGACGCGGAGATCGAAAACGCCGCCGCCGTCAGCTTCGGCGAAAGCTTCGGATTGCTCGGCGGACCGGCGCCCCTGGACGGGCGCTGGCAGTTGGATTTCCAGGCCGCCGTTTTCGGGCTCTTCGACCTGGACGCGGACTCCAAGGATCTCATCAATGCCGATTATTGGGTCGGCTTGCCGATCAGCTATCGCAGCCAAGATGAAAAATTCACCGCCATGGTGCGCGTGTTTCATCAATCTTCGCACCTGGGCGACGAGTTTCTGCTGCGCGACCGGGTCGAGCGGGTCAATCTCAGCTACGAGGCCGCCGATCTAAAGCTATCCTATAAATTCAACAACGGTCTGCGGATCTATGGCGGCCTGGGCTATCTCCTGAATGTAGAACCTGAGGAGATCGATCCTTTCTCGACCCAGATCGGGGTGGAATACGAGGCCCCCTTCACCCTGGGCGGCGGTCTGCTGCGGCCGGTTGCGGCCGCCGACTTGCAGAACCGCGAAGAAAGCAATTTCGCCTCCGATATTTCCCTGCGCGCCGGGGTGCAATTCGAAAATGTGGGTCAGATCAGCCAGCGGGTTCAGCTCCTGGCCGAATATTTCAACGGTCGCAACCCCAACGGCCAGTTCTACGACCGCGCGCTGGAATATGTCGGCCTGGGCGCGCATGTGTATTTCTAGCTGCCCGCCGCCCGCCCTTAACTTTCGCGCCTGGGGACTAAACCGAGGTCCGGCTTGGCTAAAATGTGCTTATACGCAGCTATTTGGCCGGACTTAGCCGGCTTTGCGGGTGGTTCTGGTGCCCATTGCTTGACAGAAGTTTAGTAAAAAGTTTAGTGTTTATCGCCGATGGCGGAAATAAACGGCCGCTCGGACCATCGGGCACATCGCTTGGGCGATGCAAGCTAAAGCAATAAATCCGACGCAACCGGCCGATCAAAGGGAGGAAGTTATGCGGACATGGAAAGCATGTCTTGCCGCCGCCGCCGTGAGCTTTATTGCCGCGACGGGCGCGCAAGCGCAGGAAAAGCAACTGACATTGTGCTGGGCCGCCTGGGACCCGGCGAATGCCCTGGCTGAACTGGGCAAGGATTTCACCGCCGAGTCCGGGATTAAGATGAACTATGAGTTCGTTCCCTGGACCAACTTCGCCGACCGCTTCATCAACGAGCTCAACTCCGGCGGCAAGCTGTGCGATCTGCTGATCGGCGACAGCCAATGGATCGGCGGCTCGGCGACCTACGGCCATTACATCAAGTTGAATGACTTCTTCGACAAAGAAGGCATCTCCATGGACGACTTCGCCCCGGCCACGGTCTACGCCTACTCGACCTGGCCCAAGGGCTCTGAGAACTACTGGGCCTTGCCGGCCATGGGCGACGCCCTGGGTTGGATTTACCGCAAGGACTGGTTCGCGCGCCCCGATTTGCGCCAAGAGTTCAAGGCGAAGTACGGCCACGACCTGGAAGTGCCGAAGAACTGGAACGAGCTCAAGCACATCGGCGAATTTTTCCAGGGCCGCGATATCGACGGCAAGAAGGTCTACGGCATGGGCATCTATACCGAGCGCGGCTCGGAAGGGATCACCATGGGCGTGACCGCGGCCTTGTACGCCTGGGGCTTCCAATACGAAGACCCGAACAATCCCTACCACATGGAGGGATTCGTGAATTCCGCCGCCGCGGTCGAAGCGCTGGAGTTCTACAAGTCCTTGTATGAGTGCTGTGTGCCGCCGGGGCATTCCGATGCTTACATGGTCGCCAATCTCGACGCCTATAAGTCGGGCCAGGTCGCCATGCAGATGAACTGGTTCGCCTTCATGCCGGGCATCGCCAAGGACGAAGACGTGGGCGGCGGCAAATCCGGCTTTTTCGTGAACCCCGCGCAGAAGATCGCGGCCTCCACCTTGGGCGGGCAGGGTATCTCTGTGGTGTCCTATTCCGACAAGAAAGACATGGCGTTGGAATACATCAAATGGTTCGCCCAGGATAAAGTGCAAAAGAAGTGGTGGGCGCTGGGCGGCTATTCGGCCTCCAAGGCGGTGCTCGACGATCCCAACTTCCCCAACACCGCGCCCTTCGCCGCCGACTTCCTGAAGGCCATGGACGGGGTTAAGGACTTTTGGCAAGAACCGACCTACGCCGAGCTTTTGCAATCCATGCAGAAGCGGATTCACGACTATGTCGTTGCCGACAAGGGCACCGCCAAACAGGCGCTCGACAAGATAATCGTGGATTGGACGGAAGTCTTCGAGGACGACGGCAAGCTCTAGCCGCGCTTCCCGCAGGTTCCTTCCTGCCGGCCGGCCGGACGCTTTTAAAAGCGTTCGGCCGGTTGCCGGGCGGGTTTCCGCGCCAAGATCACGCGCCAAGATCAACCGAGTTGAAGGCACCATGACGGATCGCACAGCCGCATCCATCGCCGACCGGGCCGCCGCCGCGACGCCGGCCGGGCTGACACGCCGGGTGCGCGGTCTTTCCGACCGGGCGATCGCCTGGCTGTTTATCGCCCCGACCATCGTGCTGCTGTTGGCGATCAACATATTTCCGTTGATCTGGACCGTCTATCTGTCGTTCACGAATTACCGCGCCAACCGGCCCGGCCGCGTCATCGATTGGGTCGGGACGCGCAACTACGAACGGCTGCTGGGCAGCGAGGATGTTTGGGAATACATGCAGGCAACCGCGCACTTCGTGTCCTGGACCATGATTATTCAGGTGATTCTGGGTCTCGGCCTGGCGCTGCTCATCAATAAGAATTTCAAGGGCGCCGGTTTCTGGACCACCATCATTCTCATCCCCATGATGTTGTCCCCGGCCGTGGTCGGCACCTTCTGGACTTATCTGTATCAACCCCAGACCGGCATCTTCAGTTACATAATCAATGCCTTTGTCGAGGTCGGCCCCATCGACATGATTGGCTCGCCGGGCCTGGCGCCCTGGTCGATCATCATTGTCGATACCTGGATGTGGACACCCTACATCATGCTGCTGTCCCTGGCGGGGCTGCGCTCGATTCCCGATTATCTCTACGAGGCGGCGGAGATCGACCGCGCCAACACCTGGCAGAAGTTCTGGCACATCACCCTGCCCCGGGTCATGCCGTTCCTGATGTTGGCGGTGCTGTTCCGGGGCATAGAAAACTTCAAGATGTTCGACATGGTGGTCGAGCTGACCTCCGGCGGGCCGGGCTCCATCACCGAACTGGCCTCCATTAACCTGAAGCGCGAAGCCTTCGAGAAATGGCGCACGGGCTATGCCTCCGCCTTCGCCGTGATTCTCTTCGTCACCGTGTTCGGCCTGGGCAACATCTACGTCAAGGCGCTCAATCGGGTGAAGCAATGAGCGCGCGCGCCACAACGGCCCACTCGGTGGTCGAAATCAAGGCGGCGGGCAAGTGGTTCGCCGGAATTCTGGTCGCGGCCTATGCCTTGGTCGCGGTGATTCCCTTGGCTTGGATCCTCATGACCGGCTTCAAGTCGCCGCCGGATTCCATCTCCTATCCGCCCAAGGTGGTGTTCGAGCCCAGCCTCGAAGGCTATGTCAATGTCTTCACCAACCGCTCCCGCCAAACCCCGGAATACCTCGAAAGCCTGGGGCCGCCCAAGGCCTGGTACGACAAGATTTCGCGCAAGCGCAACATGGTCATCACCGGCCCCTCGCGCTTCGCCGGGCGTTACATGAACTCGGTCGTCATCGGTTTCGGGTCGACTTTTCTAGCGGTCTTTCTGGGCACCTTGGCGGCTTACGGATTTTCGCGCTTCAAGGTGCCCCTGAAAGACGACCTTCTGTTTTTCATTCTCTCGACCCGCATGATGCCGCCCATCGCCGTGGCGATCCCCATCTTCCTCATGTACCGGACTCTGGGACTTTCCGACACCATCCTGGGCATGATTCTGCTTTATACGGCGGTCAATGTGTCCTTGGCGGTTTGGCTGCTCAAGGGTTTCATCGACGAGATCCCGCGCGAGTACGAGGAAGCGGCGGTGGTCGACGGCTACACCCGCCTGCAAGCCTTCATCAAGGTCATCCTGCCTCAAATGCGCGCCGGTATCGCCGCGACCGCGATTTTCTGCCTGATTTTCGCCTGGAACGAATATGCTTTCGCCTTGCTGCTGACCAGCGGCAACGCCCAGACCGCGCCGCCCTTCATTCCCATCATCATCGGCGAAGGCGGGCTCGACTGGCCGGCGGTGGCGGCGGGCACGACCTTGTTTCTGGTGCCCATCGTGTTCTTCACGGTTCTGCTGCGCAATCAACTGCTGCGCGGCATCACTTTCGGGGCGGTGCGCAAATGACCGCTGGCGGGAATAGTTTCAAACGCTGGTTCCGGCGCGGGCCCTGGGAGAATGGGGCCACGGTGACGATCGCCCTGGGCGTCTTCATGCTCATGCAGTCGTTTTCGCATTTTCTTTTCAGCCAGTCCCTGACCGTGATCCTTACCGGTACGATCGGTTTCGTGATCGTCAGCCACTTTCCGGAGTAAGCGGGCCATGGCTGAAATCAGGATCGAGCAACTGCACAAGGCCTTCGGCGATTTCGTCGCCGTGCGCGACTCCAGCTTCACGGTGCGCGATGGGGAATTCTTTGTCATGCTCGGCCCCTCGGGCTGCGGCAAGACCACCACCCTGCGCATGATCGCCGGTTTGGAGATGCCGTCTTCGGGGCGGATTTTCCTGGACGGCGAAGACGTCACCCACAAGCGCGGCGGCGAACGCGACATCGCTTTCGTGTTTCAGTTGTTCGCCCTCTATCCGCACATGACCGTGGGCAAGAACATCTCCTTTCCTTTACGCATGGCGGGGGTTTCGCGCCGGGAAGTTCGCGAACGCACCCAAGAGGTCGCGCGCATGTTGCAGATCGGCCACCTGCTCAAGCGTTCCGTCGCCGGCCTGTCGAGCGGCGACCGCCAACGGGTTGCTCTCGGCCGCGCCATCGTGCGCCGGGCCAAGGCGTTTCTTCTGGACGAACCCCTGGGCGCCCTGGACGCGGAGTTCCGGGATTTGATGTGCGAGGAATTGCGCGGGCTTCACGACCGGGTCGGCGCGACCTCGGTCTATGTCACCCACGATCAGGTCGAGGCCATGACCATGGCCGACCGGATCTGCGTCATGGACAAGGGCGAGGTCTTGCAAATCGGCCCGCCGTCGGAAATCTACGCCCGCCCGGCGACCCGCTTCGTCGCCGGCTTCATCGGCAGCCCCGCCATGAACTTCCTTACCGGGGAGGGCGGCGCCGGGGCTTCGGCGATCCGGGTCAAGGGGGGGGCGATACCCGTGCCCCGCCTGCATGAAGCCTTGGGCAGCGGCGGCGTCATAGTCGGCGTCCGCCCGGAACATATCCGTATCGCCGGAGAGGGCGCCATGAAGGGCCGGGTCTTCGCCGTGGAGTACATGGGTGCGCGCCAGTTGATTACCGTCGATACCGATGCCGGGCGCTTGCGCGTGCGCGCGCCCAACACGATGCGGGTGGAGACCGGCGAGGCCGTGGGCCTGAACTTCGATACCGAAAGCCTGATGGTGTTCGATCCCCAAAGCGGCCGCGCCCTGGCCAGCGATCATGCGGGGGCCGCCCATGGCTGAGGTCGTTCTACAGGGCGTCGGTAAGTCCTTTGGCGAGACCCGCGCGCTCAAAGCCCTCGACTTAACCGTCGGCGACGGCGAATTCGTGGTGCTTCTGGGGCCGACCGGCGCCGGCAAGACCACCAGCTTGCGTCTGGTCGCGGGGCTGGAACGCGCGGACAGCGGCACGATCCGTATTGGCGGCACCGAGGTCACGGATTGGCCGCCCGCCCCGCGAAATATCGCTTTCGTGTTTCAGCAGTACTCGCTCTATCCCCACTACAGCGTTTTCGACAACATGGCGTTTCCGCTGCGCGCGCCGGGCATGGATCTTTCCAAGGACGAAATCGCGGGCCGCGTGAGGGAGATCGCGCGGCTTCTGCGCATCGAAGATAAACTTAAGAACCGGGCGACCCAGCTCTCGGGCGGCGAGATGCAGCGGGTCGCCATCGGCCGCGCCCTGGTGCGCCAGCCCAGTATCTTCCTCATGGACGAACCCCTGTCCTCCCTCGACGCCAAGCTGCGCGAGGAAATGCGGGTCGAATTGAAACGCATTCAGCACGACCTGGGCGCGACCACTCTCTATGTCACCCACGATCAGCTCGAGGCCATGACCCTGGCCGACCGCATCGGTGTGCTGCGCGAGGGCGTTCTGGTGCAGATCGACACCCCGCGCGCGGTTTACGAAACTCCCCGCGATATCTACGTGGCGCGCCGCCTGGGCTCGCCGCAAATCAATATTCTCGACCCCGGCGTCCTGACCCTGGACGGCTTGCCGCCGGGCGCCGCCCAGATCGGCGTGCGGCCGGAAGATGTGATTTTGCGCCATGACGGGGGCACCCCGGCGCGGGTCCGGGCGGTGGAGCATCTGGGCGTCGAGACGGTCATCGTGCTGGATAGCGGCGGCACGAAGATCCATGCCCTGCTTGGCGCCGCCGGGGCCTTCGCGCCCGGCGACACCACCACCTTGGGCGTCCATCCTGGCGCCGCGATGGCCTTCGATTCCCAGGGCGCGCGGATCGCCGCGACTTCGGCGCCCACGCGGGAGGCGGCCTATGGCACCTGATCTCGTTCGCCGCCTGCGCGAAGAAACCGCGGCCCGGATCGCCGCCCACACCGATGAACTGACGGCCCTGGACCAAGCCATCGGCGACGGCGATCACGGCTTCAACATGAAGCGCGGTTTCGAGGCGATCGCCGCCGCCGCCGAAGACCTGGACGCCCTGGCCCTGGGTCCGGCCTTGCAGAAGGCGGGCATGACCCTGGTCATGAAGGTCGGCGGCGCCTCGGGGCCGTTGTACGGTTCCTTCCTCATGGCCTGGGGCAAGGCCATGACGGGCGATCCTCCCACCCGCGAAGACTTCGCCGCCAGCCTGGCCGAAGGGGTGGCGGCGGTGAAAAAGCGCGGCAGGTCCGAGGCCGGGGAAAAAACCATGCTCGACGTGCTGGTGCCGGTGCTGGATGCGATTACCCAGGCGCAGGGCGATCCTATAGCGGCGGCGCGCCAGGCCGCAAAGGATGGTCTTGAAACGACCAGAGACATGAAGGCCACCAAGGGCCGCGCCTCGTTTCTGGGCGAACGCTCGATCGGTCATATCGATCCCGGCGCCCGCTCGTCGGCGCTTCTGGTCGAAACCGTATGCGATGTACTAGAGGAAAATCCATGACGGACTGCGTGGCGATTGTGATCGTGTCCCATTCCCCCGAGGTCGCCAAGGGGGCGGCGGACATGGTCCGGGAAATGGTCGGCGAGGAAGTGCGGGTCGCCTACTGCGGGGGCAATTCCGAAGGCGGCCTGGGCACCGACGTCGGCGCCATTCAAGCGGCGATCCGCAAGGTCATGGGACCCAAGGGCGTGGCGGTCCTGGTCGATCTGGGCGGCGCCGAAACCAACAGCGAAATGGCCATCGAACTCATGGCGGACGAGTTATTGGGCGAGGTCGTCTTGTGCGACGCGCCCATTGTCGAAGGCGCGGTCATGGCCGCGACCGAGGCCTCGGGCGGGGCCAGCCTCGACGCGGTACGGTCCACGGCCGAGGAATTCCTGTCATGAGCGATGCGGCCCAAACACAGGGCGAAGACTCTTTTGTGCACGGTGAAGCCGTGGTGCGCGACCCGACCGGCCTGCACGCCCGCCCGGCGGTCAAGCTGACCAAGCTGGCCAAGAGCTTCGAGGCAAAGGTCGAGATTCGCGGCGGCGGCAACGGACCCTGGATCAACGCCAAGTCCCCCAACGCGGTGATGAAAATGAAGGCCGGCTTTGGCGAAACCTTGGGCGTGCGGGCCAGCGGCGCGCAGGCGCATGACGCGGTGGCGGCCCTGGTCGGTTTGATCGAACGGAATTTCGATGGCTGAAGCGGTGTCCGAGCGCGTGTTCACGGGGCTTTCGGCGGCCAAGGGACTCGTGATTGGAACCCTGGTCATCGAAGCGGCCGCGCACCAGGGCGGCCGCCAAGCGGGATCGTCGCCGGAGGAACGCAAGGCGCTGGAAGACGCCATCGTGCTTGCCGGCCGCGAGCTTGAGGCCCTGGCCGCCAAGGCCGGCGATCTGGGCGCCGAGATTCTCGAATTTCAAAGCGCCTTGCTCGAGGACGAGGATTTTCTGGCGCTGTCTTTCGCCAAGATCGAAGCCGGCGGCCCCGCCCATGAGGCTTGGGCCACGGCCCTCGACGGCGAAGTTGCCGAGTACCGGGCCGGGGACGACGACTATTTCAAGGCCCGGGCCGAAGACCTGCTCGATCTCAAGGACCGGGTCTTGCGAAGCCTCTTCGGCACGCAGACAGAAGCCCCCGCGCAAATGGAAAAGGACACGGTCCTTCTCGCCGAGGATCTTACACCGTCCAGGTTTCTGGAACTCCAGGGGCCGTCCTTGCGCGGCGCGGCTATTCTAGGCGGCAGCCCGACCGGTCACGTCGCCATCCTGGCGCGCGCCCACGGCGTGCCCCTGGTGGTCGGTCTGAACGCCAGGCTCGACAGCGCCTTGCACGGCGCGCCCGCGGTTCTCGACGCCAAGGCCGGTAAACTAATCGTCGCGCCGGGCCAGGATGCCTTGGCGGCGGCGAAGGACCGTCTCGATGCCCTCGCCACGGACCGGCGCGCCTGGGAAGACCTGATCGCCCGCCCGGCGGTCACCGGCGGCGGCACGGCGGTTCAGGTGTCGATCAACCTCGACGATCCGGCGCTTCTGGACAGCCTGCCGCCGGAACACTGCGACGGCATCGGCCTGACCCGCACCGAGTTTCTGTTTAGCGGCGGACACCTGCCCGGCGAAGACGCGCAGTTCGGCGTCTACAAGCGCCTCCTGGACTGGGCGGCCGGGCGCCCGGTCACCATACGGACCCTGGACGCCGGGGGCGACAAGCCCATCCCCGGGGTCACGCCGGTGGGCGAGACCAATCCCTTCCTGGGGGTGCGCGGCTTGCGCCTGTCGCTCCGGCACCCGGAAATTTTCGCGGTTCAACTGCGCGCCCTGGCGCGGGCCGCCGCCCTGGGGCCGCTCAAGGTCATGGTCCCCATGGTGACGGTGCCGGACGAGATGGCGCGGGTGCGCGTGCTTCTGGACCGGGCCTTGGCGGACTTGGCGGCGGCGGGGATCGCCCACGCCCGGCCGGCCCTGGGCATGATGATCGAGGTGCCCGCCGCCGCCCTCAACGCCGGAAGTTTCGCGGCCGATTTCTTTTCCATCGGTTCCAACGACCTGGTGCAGTACCTGACCGCCAGCGCCCGCGACAATCCCGCCGTGGCCAGCCTCGCCGATGCCCGCAACCCGGCGGTGCTGGAAACCATCCGCCGCTGCGTGGACGCGGCGCGCGCCAAGGGTATTGAAATTAGCCTGTGTGGCGACATGGCCTCGGACCCGGACCTTTTGCCCCTGCTGCTCGATTGCGGGCTGCGTTCGCTCTCCGTCGCCCCGGCGCAACTGGGGCCGGTGAAGCTGGCCATTCACCGTCAGCTTGGGACGGGAGGGCGCCATGGCTGAAGCGCCGGACTTACGTCCGCAAGCGGAGCGGGCGGTCGCCGCCTACAAGAACCTCCTGCGCGCGGCCATCGACCGCCGGCCTTCGGGCACTCGCCAGCGGCTCGCGGTGGCCCTGGGCACCCACAAGAGTTTTATTTCCCAGATCACCAACCCGGCCTACCGCATTCCCCTGCCGGCGCAGCATATCGAAACCATCTTCAAGATCTGCCATTTCGCGCCCGATGAACGCAGTGCCTTCCTGAAGGCCTTCCGCGCCGCGCACCCTGGCCCGGCCCGCGCCTTGGGGGCCGAGGCCAAGGCCGGCGCCCGCATTTTAGAAATCGAAATCCCGCCCTTGCGCGACCCCGCGCGCCAAGCTCAGGTCGCCGAGACGATCCGCGATCTCGCCCAAAAAATCATAACCTTGGCCCAAGACGGAGAGGCAGAATCATGAAAAAACTGATCAACAAGGTCGACGACGTTCTGAACGAAAGCCTGAGCGGTTTCGCCGCCGCCCACGCGGACCTGGTGTCCCTTAGCCTGGAGCCGAAGTTCGTGACCCGCGCCGGCGGCAAACCCAAGGGCAAGGTCGCCCTGGTTTCCGGCGGCGGCTCGGGCCACGAACCCCTGCACGCCGGCTTCGTGGGCAAGGGGATGCTGGACGCGGCCTGTCCGGGCGAGATTTTCACCTCGCCGACCCCCGATCAAATCCTGGCCGCCGCTCAGGCCTTGGTGCCCGAGGCCGGGGTTTTGTTCATCGTCAAAAACTATTCCGGCGATGTCATGAATTTCGAAATGGCGGGCGAAATGATGGCGGGCGACCACGCCACGGTCCTGACCAACGACGACGTGGCGGTCGAGGATTCGCTCTATACCCAAGGCCGGCGCGGGGTCGCCGCCACCATCCTGGTGGAAAAAATCGTCGGCGCGGCGGCGGAACAAGGCGCCGGTCTCGCCGCCTGCAAGGCACTGGGGATCCGCGTCAATGCCGCCAGCGGCACCATGGGCGTGGCGCTGACCTCCTGCACCGTGCCCGCCGCCGGCAAGCCGAGCTTCGATCTGCCCGATAACGAAATGGAGATGGGCGTCGGTATCCACGGCGAACCCGGCCGCCGCCGGGTCAAGACCATGGACGCGAACGCCATAGCCGGGGAGATGATTGAGGCGATCGCGGCCTCCATCGGCCCCAAGTCCGGCGATGACGTGATTCTGCTGGTCAACGGCATGGGCGGCACCCCGGCCATGGAATTGTACCTGGTCTACGAGGCCGCGCGCCGTCTGTGCGAACAGCGCGGCCTGAACGTCGCCCGCTCCCTGGTCGGCAACTACTGCACCTCCCTCGACATGGCCGGATGTTCCATCACCCTGACCAGATGCGACCCGGAAATGCTTAATCTCTATGACGCGCCCGTTCACACGGCGGCATTGCGGTGGTGAGGGGCTAGGAAAAGTTTTCACCGCGAAGGCGCTAAGACGCGAAGAAGGCGCGAAGGATACCTAAATGAAACGGCTATCGGATGAGATAGAGCAACTCGCCGCGAGCATTGTCGATTCCGCATTCAAGG
Organism: Kiloniellaceae bacterium; assembly: GCA_021776135.1. Classification (GTDB taxonomy): domain Bacteria; phylum Pseudomonadota; class Alphaproteobacteria; order Kiloniellales; family J153; genus JAJFGN01. The sequence continues at coordinate 35,271 of JAJFGL010000019.1, read as the reverse complement.
TGCATACGACGCTTGGTCCGGGACTGCTCGAATCGGTCTACCAAGCCTGCATGGTCCGGGAGTTCGAAAGCCGTAAAATCTCGGTTCAACAACAGGTAGCTGTACCGATCGTCTATGGAGGCATGCGGCTGGAATCTGGATTACGCTTGGACCTTTTGGTCCAAGACCGGATTGTTCTGGAACTCAAGGCGGTCGCCAAGTTGTTGCCGGTTTATGATGCTCAGCTTCTCACGTATCTGAAATTGGCCAATAAGGAACTTGGATTCTTGATCAATTTCAACGTTCCCCTGATAAAGGATGGGATTAAACGCCTTATCCGGTGACTGGCGTCTCTTAACTTCTTCGCGTTCCTTAGAGCCTTCGCGTCTTTGCGGTAAAAAAAAGAAAGCTAAGCCAGGTACGGAATTCAATCCCACGCATGACGATGTGGGGGGCTGGAAGGAACTTGCCTCGCCACCCGTCTATTTCCAGCCGGCGCGGTCGAAGATTTTTTGCGCCAGCGCTTGGTTTTGACCGTAGACCGCGACATTGATGGGGTCGCGTTTGTGGGCGCCTAGGGCGGCGGCGGCGGTGTTGGCCTCGGCGCTGGCGACCACCGGGAACTCGTTGTTGCCGTCGGCGAAGTAGCGCTGGGCTGAATCGCTCGCCAGGTATTCGAGGAACTTGACCGCCGCCGCGCGGTGCGGGGCGTTTTTCAAAACCCCGGCGCCGGAGACGTTGAAGTGGGCGCCACGCCCGTGCTGGTTCGGAAACAGGATCTCAACCTTATCGGCGACCGCGCGGTTCTCCGCCTTCTTCGAGGTCTTGAGGCGGATGTAGTAGTAGGTGTTCGCGAGCCCGAGGGCGCACTGGCCGCTGGCCACGGCGCGGATTTGATCGGTGTCGCCGCCCTGGGGCGGACGCGCGAAGTTGGCGACCACGGCCTTGGCCCAATCCTCGGCCTTCTGCTCCCCGTGTTCGGCGATCATGGAGCCGAGCAGGGAAAGATTGTAGATGTTGGAGCTGGAGCGGATGCAGATCTTACCCTTCCACTTGGGATCGGCGAGGTCTTCGTAAGTGGCGATGGCGCCCGCGGGAACCATGTCCTTGTTGGCGACGATCACCCGCGCGCGGGTTGAAAACCCGAACCACTTGCCATCCGGGTGGCGCAGGTTCTCGGGCACCCTTTGCTGCAGGATCGCCGAGGTTACGGACTGGAACAGGACCGCCTCGTCGGCGCGCCAAAGACGTCCGGCATCGACGGTCAAAAAGACATCGGCGGGGCTGTTGCGCCCCTCCGCCTTGATCCGCTCTATCAGGGCGTCGCCCTTGCCCTCGATCCGGTTGATCCTGATCCCGGTGGCCTTGGTGAAGTCCTCGTAAAGCGCCTCATCGGTTTGATAGTGCCGGGAGGAATAGAGGTTCAGTTCCTCGGCGGCGGCGGGCCCCACCGGTCCCAAAACCCCAAGGGTGGCCGCAGCCATTCCCAGACCAAGCAGATAGTTTTTCATGTCTTTTTCCTCATAAAGCCGGACCCCGGGCAAAGCCGGACTCCATATAAAGCCGGATCCCGTCATGGCAAGCTGAATACCTTGGGACCCGGTTGCGAGTGAAACTCATTACGGTTACTTATTGCAAACGATTGGCGTTTGCAATGCCTTTCTCGCTCGGAACCGGCCGCTGGAAATGGATGCTTGAGCGAATCCGGTCCCTGGATGCGGGTAAAAATCGAAACGGGCCAAAAAAGGCCGGATTGGGCATGGGTTTTCATATTTATATTGCGAACGATAATCAATCGCAATATAGTGCCTCTTTAATCCCCCTGGCGGAACCCAGGATTCATCCCCTGATGGAACCCAAGATAAAGGAGCCCAAGCGGTGCCACTCGCCTTCACTTCCCCGGCCTCGAAACAGACGCCCTGGCCAACTTCGACCGCCGAGCTCGAACCTTCGGAGCGGCTTATCGTTTGGGCCTTCCGCCGCTGGGTTCTTGGCCTCGCACAGAACAATGGCGGACATTGGTCCCTGGTGTGGAACGAATTCGTGCGCCAGTTCGGCGCCGGTGACGGCAAGGAGGCCATGACCGGCTTCGCCAAGCTGGTAAAGGGGCTGCATGGCCACGCCCGGCGTTCTATCGGCCATCATCAACCCTGCTGTTCCTGCCTGTGTGCCGACGAGGTCTCGATCGTCTGCCTGGTGGCGGCCTGTCAGCACCGCCAGCCGCGGCTGGCGCGCGGCCTGGCCGAATGGCTGGTGCTCCCGGACGGCGCCGGGGATCTGCTCGCGGCCGCGGTTCAGCTTGGGCACATCATGCGCCGCCACGGCTTGCGCCTTCCGGTCAGAACCCAGGCGCGCGGCGTAGCGGAAGCCCTGGACAAGCAAGAGGCGGCGCCGGCGCTGTCCCAAGCCACCATGCATTAACGGGACACAATACTTGTTTGACGTTTCCCGCAAGCGCCCATAACCTACCGTCATGGCGAGATTGGCGCGCATCGTGGCGCCGGGGGCGGCGCACCTGGCGACCCAGCGCGGCAACCGGGGCCAAGAGGTTTTCTTCGGAACCACGGACTACCGGGTTTACCTCGAACTCCTGGCCGAACACGCGCGCGCCGCCGGGACCAAGGTCTTGGCCTATTGCCTGTTACCGGACCGGGTTCATCTGATCCTGGCGCCGCGCGATCCGGACGGCCTGCGCGCCGCCCTGGGCGAGGCGCACCGGCGCTATGCCCGTCATATCAACCAACGCGAAGGCTGGCGCGATCATCTGTGGCAGGGGCGCTTCGCCTCCTTCGCCATGGACCGGTCCTGGACAATCGCCTGCGCGCGCTATGTCGAACAGGCGCCTCTGCGCGCGAACTTGGCGCGCAGCGCCCGGGCCTGGAAATGGTCGAGCGCCCGCGCCCACCTGGACGGCCAGGACGATGGCGTGGTCAGGGTGAAGCCCCTGCTCAAGCTGGTTCCCGATTGGAAGGCGTGCTTGCGCGCCGGCTTGGCCGAGACCGATCTCGCGGCGATCCGCGCCCACATCAGCACCGGCCGGCCACTGGGCGGCGACGTTTTCCTCACCCGCCTCGAAGACCGTCTGGGCCGACGCCTGCGAAAGGCCAAGCCCGGACCCAAGCCCAAGACGCGAAGGAAGGCTTCGGGGCGATAGGGACGCTGGCACCCGCGCTACGTCCCACGGCGCTTGAAAACGAAAACCGTTGAAATAAATCCGGTGCGGATAAACGCGCCGGGGCTGTTATTTCATCTTGCGCCGGAAATACCTGCCGGCCTCGTCCTTGAGCGCCTTGCCGGCGGTGAAGCGCGGCTGCAGGGTCGCGGGCTTAGCCTTGAAGACGGCCGGCTCGCCGGTGAAGGGGTTGGTGCCCTTGCGGGACTTGGTCGCCGCCTTGAAGCGCATCTTGAGGCGGCCGAGGGATCCCAGCGGCACGCTGCCCGGCTTGGTCTTGCGCGTGTCCGTAAGCGCGAGATCTGAGACCACGGGCCACAGATGATCGAGAAGCCGGTTGGCGTCCCGGCGGCTGAATTCGAATCCCCATTCTTCGCCGAGCCCCTTGGTCAGAGCGGCGGCGTAGGCGTCGGCAAGCTGGGTCTTGGTGACGGTCATGGTTTTTCCTTCGTGTCTGACCTTGGGATGGGTTGCGAATCGAGCCGTAAAATGTGGCCGAGTCCGCGACTCTTGGTAAGCCGTGGCAAATCAAAAGTAAAGCGGCGGATCGTGCCCTGGCGTGGTACTAGGCTTTCAAGGGCTGCGGTATTAAAGTTACATGTGTAGTTGAAACCAGCTTAACCGGAACGCTTGCGATCGATATTTGGGAGGAAATTTTTCGTAGAATAATTTTTCCTCGAATCTTTATCCATGTTGCTGATCATGGTGCCGGTCTTGTTTCCAGCCCTGGTCGCCATGAACATCGACCCCATCTGGTTCGGCATCTTTTTCGCGGTCTTGATCGAGACCGCCCTCATCACCCCGCCCGTGGGTTTGAATCTGTTTGTCATACAGGCTGTTGGCAAGGCCCGTTTGGAACAGGTGGTCCGGGGTGTCTGGCCCTTCGCTCTGATGATGCTGGGCACCGCCGTCCTGCTATGGTTCTGGCAGGGCCTGGCGCTTTATATCCCCTATCGCTTGTTCGGGTGAGACGGGGGAAGCAGAAGTTTTTCACCGCCAAGACACGAAGAACCAAAAAGAGGCTTCTTCTTGGTGCCTTCGCGCCTTCGTGGTAAACCCGTTTATTTTTATACTGTCCCTAATTAACATCTTCAGATCTATTCACCGGTGTTCATGATGACCGGCATGCGGAATTTCCAGGTGTTCCAAAGTTCCGGGTTCGCTATGAGCTCGGCCATGAAGTGCGCCACATTGGACCGCGTTGTCGGTCGGCCGGAAAAGATACCCGTGGTGGGCGAGGCTGCTATGCCGTAGGGCGAGACTTCGGCGTCTATGAGGGAGTCCGGACGGACGCTGCACCACTCGATGTGCTTGTTATTCCGGCCGATATGCCGGTGCAGGTACGCGGCCGCGGTTTCATTGTCGCGATGGGGCGGCATTGCATGACGCAAGAGAGTCAAGACCAGCCGCTCGAACCAGGGCCGCATCTCCCCGCAATCGGGATTAGGCACCCCAACCGTGTTCATGAGAATGAATTTGACCGGCAGGGCTGCGCCGTTCGCTTCGATGGCCTTGCAGAAACGCCGCACCGCGTCCGTGCATAAACCTCTCGGTTGCCCGAACATGCCTTTGAAGTCCAAGACATGCCCCAAGCACGAGACAACGGCGTCGCAGTCCTTCACCCGCGCCGCCATGGCCTCATCGCTCAGATCGAGAACGCTGGCCTCCACGAGCGTCAGTTTGGGATGTTCCAAAACCGTGGCAGGCAACTTGTGCCGCGCGCGGACAATAACGCGAAGTTCGTGGCCCCTGCCCAGCAAGAGCTCCACCAAGGGACGCCCGGTCATGCCCGTAGCGCCAAGCACTAAGATCGTCGTCATTGCCTAGTTCCCCGCGGATGTGTCCGGTTTAAATTGGCGGGGGCAAGAGTCCCCTCTCTAGTCATACGCGGACTCGATCCGCGTCGCCATGGTTGCCGCGGCACGGACTGTCGAATAGCCGCGCTCAAGCCCTACAAGCCCTAACGGTAATGTGATTGCCCCGCCGCCTGGGAAAGTTGTGTCCGCCGGGCTATGTAGTCACGGTCGGAACAAGGACTTGCGGTGGGCGGATATGGATGCGGGCGCGGCGCGGCAGGAGTGGCGGGAAGCCCTGGGACTCTTGATCCTGCGTTTGGGGCTGGCTTGGTTTCTGTTTGTCTGGGCGGTCAACAAGATCCTGGCGCCGGGGCAGTACGTGAAGATCTGGGGCTATTTCCACGGTATCGAGATCGGGGCGGGCGCGCCTTACATCATGGGCGGGGCGCAGATCGCGGTTTGCCTGGCCATGGCCGCCGGGTTCTGGCGTCCGCTCAGCTACGGGCTCGGCTTCGCCATGCACGCGGTGACGGTGGCGGTCATTTTTCCCAGCCTGATCGATCCCTTCGCCATCGAAAACGGCTTTCCCACGAACCGCAACTCCGCCATCGCCGTGGCGGCCCTGGCCAGTTTCGCCGCCCTCTGGCTCCTGCGCCACCGCGACCGCTGGTCCCTGGACGCCTGGCGGGCCCGGCGCAAATAGTGCCGCGGCCCCGGTCTTTTGATCTTTCGTTAACCCTTTGAGTCCAAAAGATTCTTGACGCGGACTCCGGGGTGACTCAGGATGCCCGCTTTGTTTTCGGCCCAGCGGGAAACCGGTCTTGCAAAGCGACGTTATCGAAATCGGCGATTGTATCGAGCTCATGGAGGCCATGCCGGAAGGCAGCGTCCATATGATCTTCGCCGACCCGCCCTATAACCTGCAACTGGCGGGCGATCTGCTGCGCCCGAACCATAGCAAAGTCGATGCGGTCGACGATGCCTGGGACCGCTTCGACAGCTACGCCGCCTACGACGACTTCACCCGCCGTTGGCTGCGCGCCGCCAGGCGTCTTTTGCGCCCCGAGGGCACCCTTTGGGTGATCGGCAGCTATCACAATATTTTCCGTGTCGGCAGCGCCTTGCAGGATCAGGAGTATTGGATTCTGAACGACGTCATCTGGCGCAAGTCCAACCCCATGCCCAACTTTCGCGGCCGGCGTTTCACCAACGCCCACGAAACCCTGATCTGGGCGGCCAAGGACAAGGACGCGCGCTATACCTTCAACTACGCCTCCATGAAATCCCTGAACGACGATTTACAGATGCGCAGCGATTGGCTGATTCCGATTTGCAGCGGCGGCGAGCGCCTGCGCGACGAAGAGGGTAACAAGGCGCACTCGACCCAAAAGCCCGAGGCTTTGCTGCACCGGGCGATCCTGGCCGCGACCAAACCGGGGGATCTGGTGCTCGATCCTTTCCTGGGCAGCGGCACCACCGCCGCCGTGGCCAAGAAACTCGGCCGCCGCTACATCGGGCTGGAGCGCGAGGAACGCTACGCCAAGCTGGCGCGCGAACGTCTTGCCAAGGTAATTCCGGTCACGGATTTGGATGCTATTTCCATTATCGCCAAGCGCGATGAGCCACGGGTGCCCTTCGGCGCCCTGATCGAGCGCGGCCTCCTGGAGCCGGGCACGGTCCTGGTCAGCCAAAACAAGCGCTGGCAAGCCAAGGTGCGCGCCGACGGCAGCCTGATCACGGCCGATTTCAAGGGCTCGATCCACCAGGTCGGGGCCCAGGTTCAAGGCGCGCCGGCCTGCAACGGCTGGCAATTCTGGTGCTACAAGGTCGAGGGTAAGCTGGAGCCCATCGATGCCTTGCGGCAAGTCATCCGCGACGAGATGAAGCAGCCGAATTAGACGCTAAACCGCGCGGCGGTGGATGGGTTTTGGGGATTCTTCTTCGCCGTGCAGGGCGAAGCCGTTTTTGCCGGCGTTCTTTACCGCATACATGGCCCGGTCCGCGCTGGCGACAATTTCATCGGCGTCGTCGCCGTCGGCGGGATATGTGGCGGCCCCGATACTGCCGCCCAGGGCGATCTCGTCGCCCGCCAGAATGAAAGGCCGGCGCAGGGCCGCGACCATGCGCAAGCCCACCTCGCGAACGCCGTTGGCGCCGTCGACCGCGGACAGAACCACGGCGAACTCATCGCCGCCCCAGCGTGAAACGGTGTCGCTTTCGCGTAAACAGTTATGCAAGCGCTCCCCCGCCGCCTTGAGAATCAGGTCGCCGCATTCGTGCCCATAGCGGTCGTTGATGCCCTTGAATCCATCCAGGTCGATCATGGCCACCGCCATGTAGCCCGAGCGGCGCCGGGCCAGGGCGATGGCGCGCTCCAGGCGGTCCTCGCACAGGCCGCGGTTCGCTAAGCCGGTGACGGTGTCGTAGAAGGCCAGGTTCGTCAGGTGGGTCTCGCGCCGCTTCTGTTCCTCGATGTTGGAGAATATGGCCACGTAGTGCGTGGTTTCCCCCTTGCCGCCGGGAATGGCGTCGATGGTCAGGTGTTCGGGATAAACCTCGCCGCCCTTGCGCCGGTTCCACAGCTCGCCCTGCCAGTGGCCGGCGCCGCGCAGCATCGACCACATGGCTTCGTAAAAGTGTGCGTCTTGGCGCCCCGAGGACAAGATGCCCGGCGTTTGGCCCACGGCTTCCGCCGCGCTCCATTCCGTTAAATCGGTGAAGGCTTGGTTGACCGCGACGATCAGGCCCGCGCTGTCGGTGATCATCACCGCGCGGCTGGTGGCCGCGAAGGCCTGAAATATCCGGTCGGAATGTGTCGTTTCAGTCATGGCTGCTTCGCCGTTAATGTGCGCCTTGGGACGGCGCCCTGCCGTCCGGGCCAAGAACTATCGCGGATGGAGGGTGAAGAAGCGCTTAACCGGGACCGGCGCCGGGGTCCGCTTGGGCGCGCTTGCCCAGGGCATGGCGCGCGACCTTGTGCATGAGGCTGGGCAGGCCGGCGCCGCTAAGCTCATCGAATCGCACCCAGATTTCGCTCTCCAGCCGGCGGATGCCGCGCCGGGGACGAAGCTCGGCGGCCCAGACAACCAGCTCCAGATGAAAATGGGTAAAGGTGTGACGCACCACCCCAGGCAAGGCCGTCCAGTCCGCGCGAACCGGGGCCGGGCCGGTATCAAGGGCTGGATCGGCGGTGCCGGGGCCGCCGGGGGCGGAATGCCAGCCGGCGCTAGGCACCTCCATCATGCCGCCCAAAAGACCTGTTTCGGCGCGCCGGCGCAACAACACGCGGCCATCTGGCCGGGTCAGCCAGAACGCCGCCCCGCGCCGGGTCGGCTTGGGCTTTTTCGGGGTCCGGCGCGGCAGGACCCCGGCCAGGCCGGCGGCATGGCCGGCGCAGGCGTCTTGCAGCGGACAGCGCCGGCAGTCCGGCCGCCGGGGCAGGCACAGGGTCGCCCCCAGGTCCATCATGGCTTGGGCGAAATCGCCATAGGGGAAATCGTCCGCCGGGGCCGGGGGCAGGAGGCTCGCCGCCAGGGCGCGCAAGCGGGGTTTGGCCTTGGGCAGGGGCGTTTCCTCGGCGAAGAGGCGCGCCGTGACCCGCTCGACATTGCCATCGACAACGCTGGCGCGGCGGCCGAAGGCGATGGCGGCCATGGCGGCGGCGGTATAGGGCCCGATCCCCGGCAGGCGCCGCAATTCATCTTCCCGCTCCGGAAACCGGCCGCCGAGGCCGCGCGCGATCGTAACGGCGCAGGCGTGCAGGTTGCGGGCCCTGGCGTAGTAGCCAAGTCCCGCCCAAGCGGCCAGAACCTCCTCCAAGGGCGCCTCGGCCAGGGCCTCAATTTGGGGCCAGCGCCGGGTAAAGTCTTGGAAGTAGGCCATGACGCTGGCCACCGTGGTCTGCTGCAGCATGATCTCGGACAGCCACACCCGGTAGGGATCGGCGCGGGAGCCGGGCGGGGCGCGCCAGGGCAGAACCCGGCCATGGCGGCCGTACCAGGCCAGGAGCGCGGGCGCGATTTCGGGATATCCATTCGGGCTTGCTTGAGGCGGCATAACGCCTCTTATACAATCCGGTGAGCCCATGAGCGATAGTTCCAAAACCCACGGCAAGACCAAGACCGGTTCAAAGGGCCGCGCCAAGCGCGGCTTCGGTCTGCTGGCCATCGCCAAGACCCTGCCCAAGATCACCGGCCAGGCCCTCGGCAAGCGCGGTTTCGCGCAAGCGGACCTCCTGGGCGCTTGGTCCGGTATCGTCGGCCAGGATATCGCCGCCCACTGCGTCCCGCGCAAGCTGGACCGGCCCCGGCCCGGCCAGCGGCGCGGCGCCCAGGCGCCGGGCGGCACTCTGACCCTGCGGGTCGAGGCCGGTTACGCGCTTGAAATCCAGCATCTGGAGCCGGTTTTGCTGGAGCGGATCAACGGCTACTTCGGCTTCCAGGCGGTCACCCGCCTGCGTCTCCTGCAAGGGCCGGGCCCGGCCCCCAAGCCGCCAAGCGCGCCGCCCGCGCGCGCCCCGGACCCGGCGGCTGAGCGCGCCCTCCACGCGCGCCTCGGAGGGGTGGCGGACACGGACCTACGCGGCGCCCTCGACCGCCTCGGCCAAGCCGTTCTGCGGCGCGAAACTTAGCGCTTTCCTTGCCTAAATATGGCCACATAACGGCGTTTCAATCGCCGCGCCACCGGCTGGAAAAATCGCTTGCCTGTGGACAAGGAATCTTGTGCTTGGCCGTTCCCCCCGATACGATAACAACATATGGTAGGTAGAAAATGAAACGCAGGCAGATACTGATAAGCGCGGCCGGCGCCGCCCTGGTCTCCCTGGCGCCTCTTGGGCGTCTTGCGCGGCCGGCGCGGGCCCAGGACATGGCGATTCACGACTATGACCGTATTCTCGGCGCGGCGGACGCGCCGATCACCATGATTGAGTATTCGTCCCTGACCTGCCCCCATTGCGCGACCTTCCACCGGGAAACCTTGCCGCAGATCAAGGAAACCTGGATCGCCGGCGGCAAGGTGCGTTTGGTGTACCGCCACTATCCCCTGGACGGCCTGGCCCTGCGCGCGGCGGCGGTGGGCAACTGCATCCAGGGCAAGCGGTTTTTCTCCTTCATGGACATCTTGTTCAAAAATCAGCAGAAGTGGGCGCGGGCGCAAGATCCCCTCGCGGCCCTCGGTCAATACGCGCGCCTGGCAGGCCTCGGCCAGGAACAGGCCGAGGCCTGCCTCGCGGACCGGGCGGCCATGGATAAGATTCTGCAAGGCGCCCAGGAAGGCCGCGCGGCTTACGGCGTGGAATCGACCCCGACCTTTATCGTCAACGGCAAAAAGCTATCCGGCGCCCAGCCTTACGATGAATTCGACTCGGTATTTCGCGACATTCTACCCGACGCCTAAACGCGATCCCTAAGTTAAAGGCCAACGAAGGAACGACGCCCGGTGCAATTTAACAAGCTGCAATTAAGCGGGTTCAAGTCCTTCGTCGATCCGACCGAAATGCTTATCGACCGGGGCATCACCGGCATCGTCGGGCCGAACGGCTGCGGCAAGTCGAACTTGGTCGAGGCCCTGCGCTGGATCATGGGCGAGAACTCGGCCAAGCGTATGCGCGGGTCGGAAATGGACGATGTCATCTTCGCCGGCAGCGCCACCCGTCCGGGGCGCAATCTGGCCGAGGTTAATCTGCTCCTCGACAATAGCGGCCGCCAGGCCCCATCCATGTTCAACGATCACGAAAGCCTGGAGGTCTCGCGCCGGATCGAACGCGGCGGCGGCTCGACCTACCGGGTCAACGGCCGGGAGGTCCGCGCCCGGGACGTGCAGCTGCTGTTCGCCGACGCGGCGACCGGGGCGCACTCCACGGCCATGGTCAGCCAGGGGCGGATCGGCGCCCTAATCAACGCCAAGCCGGCCTCAAGGCGGGCGCTGCTTGAGGAAGCCGCGGGCATCACCGGTTTGCATTCGCGCCGCCACGAGGCCGAGTTGCGCCTACGCGCAGCCGAAACCAATCTGGAACGCCTGGAAGACGTGGTCGCCATGCTGGAAACCCAGCTTCAGGGCCTGAAGAAACAAGCCCGCCAAGCGGCCCGCTACCGCCGTCTCGCGGATCACATCCGGCGCCATGAAGCCATCGCCCTGCATTTGGAAGCCAAGGCGATCGAGGCCCAGCTCACGGAGGCGGGCGAGCTTCTGAGCGCCGCCGAACGCCAGGTCGCCAGCTTGACCGGGGCGGCGGCGGCGCGCGCGGCCGAACAGGCCGAGGCGGCGGCGGTTCTGCCACGCCTGCGCGACCGCGAAGCCCGCGCGGCGGCGGCCTTGCAGCGGTTGCTGGTCGACCGCGACAACCTGGACCGCGAAGAAGAACAGGTGGCCGAGGCCACGGCCCAGGCCACCGCCCGCCGCAGCCATCTCGAAGGCGACCGCGCCCGCGCCACGGCCCAAGCCGAAGACGCCGCCGCCGCCCAAGCGGCCCTGGAGCAGGAACGCGAGACCCTTGAGGCCGCTTCCGCCGGCGAGGCCGAGGCCATCGCCGGCGCGGAAAGCCAACACGGCGCCGCCCGCGCCGCGGCCCAGGCCCTGGAGAGTGAGCTTGGCGAGGCCACGGAGCGGGTCGCCGCCGACGATGCCAAGGCCGGCGCCTTGCGCCGCCGGGTCGAGGAAGCCGCGGCGCGTCTGGAACGCTTGGGCGTTCAGGCCGAAGAAATCGCCGTTCAGCGGACGGAGCTTTCGGCGCGGCGTATCGAGGCGGCGCGCCTGGAAGCCGCCGCCGCCGGGGTAACGGACGCGGAGGCCGCCCTGAACTTGATCAGGCAGGAAGCCGAAACCGCCGATGGAGCCCTGACCGGATCGCGGGAGCTGGAAAACAAGGCCCGCGAGGCCCTGCAAGAGGCCGAGGCCGCGCGCGCTAAGCTGGAAGCCGAGGCGGCGGCCTTGAGCGCCATACTGGATACGGGCGAGAGCGCGGATTGGACGCCGCTGGTCGATGAGGTTTCCGTCGAGGCGGGCTTTGAGGCCGCCCTCGGCGCCGCCCTGGGCGACGATATCTCGGCCCCCAGGGATCCGGCGGCCCCGGTTCACTGGCAAAGCCTGCCGCCCTACGACAATCCCGCCGCCCTGCCGGAGGGGGCCGAGCCCCTGAGTCGCCGGGTTCGCGGCTCCTCCGCCCTGGCCCGGCGTCTGTCCCAGATCGGCACGGTCAGCGACGACGCGGCCGGCGCGCGCCTGCAAGCGGCCCTGGCGCCCGGCCAGCGCCTGGTCACCCGCGCGGGCGCCGTGTGGCGCTGGGACGGTTTCACCATCGCTTCGGACGCCCGCACCGCGGCGGGTAAGCGCCTGGCCCAACGCAACCGCCTCACCGAAGTACAGCGGCTGATGGAGGGCGCGGCGGAGAGCGCCAAGCAGGCCCGCGCCAGTCACGACGCGGCCCGCATCGCCTTCGAGGGCGCCGCCGCCGGGGACAAGGCCGCGCGCGCGGCGGTGAGCGAGGCTTACGCGAAGCTGCACCGGGCCCGGCAAGACCATGGTGATCTGACCCAGGAAGCGGGGGCCATAACCTCGCGCCTGACCGGCTTGGACGAGACGGCTAGGCGTATCGCCAGCGATTTGGGCGAGACCCAGACGGCGCTCAGCGGCGCGCAAGAAGAAGCGGCGCGGATTCCCGATCTGGCGGCGGCGCGCGCGCGCCTGGGCGAGATGCGCGGGCGCTTGAACGACAGGCGCGGCGAAGAGGCCGAACGGCGCCGCGCCCTGGACCGGCTGACCGGCGAATCCCATGCCCGCCGTGGGCGCCTGGCGGCGATCGGGCAGGAAAAACAATCTTGGACAGATCGCGTACGCGAGGCGGCGCGTCATAGCGCCGGGCTGGACGAACGCATCGCCGCGGTGACCGGGGAAATCGACACTCTGGCCGCGCGCCCGGACGAACTGCACGCCCTGCGCGAGGTTCTGGCCGAACAGGTCGCCGGCGCCGAGGGCGGGCGTAAAGAGGCGGCCGATGCCCTGGCCCTGGGGGAAACCCAACTGGGCGCCATGGACAAGGCATTGAAGAATGCCGAGGCGGCCCTGGCCGAAGCGCGCGAGGACCGGGTGCGCGCCGAATCCACTTTGGCCCAGGCCCAGCAGTCCCTGGTCAGCGTCACCGAAAAGGTCCGCGACCGCCTGGACTGCGCCCTGGAAGACACCTTCGCCATAGCCGAATTGGATCCGGGCCAGGACCTGCCCCCGCGCGGCGATATAGAAACCAAGCTCGCCCGCCTGGTGCGCGAACGCGAAAACCTCGGTGCCGTCAACTTGCGCGCCGAGACCGAAGCCCAGGAACTCGATAAACAGATCAACTCCATGCAGTCGGAGCGCACCGATCTGATCGAAGCTATCGCGCGCCTGCGCAGCGGTATCTCGAGCCTCAACCGCGAAGGCCGGGCACGCCTCCTCAAAGCTTTCGAGAAGGTCGATGCGCACTTCTCCGAACTGTTCGTGCGTCTCTTCGGCGGCGGCAAGGCGCATTTGAAATTGACCGAGGCGGACGACCCCCTTGAGGCGGGCCTGGAAATCATGGCCAGCCCGCCCGGTAAAAGGCTTCAGGTCATGTCCTTGCTTTCCGGCGGCGAGCAGGCCCTGACCGCCTTGTCCCTGTTGTTCGCGGTGTTCCTGACCAACCCGGCGCCGATCTGCGTTCTGGACGAGGTCGATGCGCCCCTGGACGACGCCAATGTCGATCGCTTCTGCACTCTCTTGGAAGAATTGAGCGCGGCGGGGACGACGCGATTCCTGATTATCACCCATCACCGCATGACCATGGCCCGCGTCGACCGCCTCTACGGCGTCACCATGGCGGAACGCGGAATCAGCCGCCTGGTCTCGGTCGATCTGGGCGCCGCCGAGGACTTGCGGGAAAGCGCCTGAGCAGGCGGGTTTTTCCGGATTTTTTCCTGAATTTTCCCCGGAAAACCGCCGCCTCCGCGCCTTGACACACCTAGGCCCGCCCCCTTAATGTTCGCGCGATTTTCGGGCCGTTTAGACTCGGATATCGGGGATACGAAAACCGGGGGAAGGATCCGTAGGGGGCGCCACGCGCATGAGCGACGAAACGCCCCCCTCACCGCGAGAAGAGCCGTCACGCGAAGATTTGGACGCGCGCTTGCGCGCCGCCAAGGCCAAGCGCGGCGGCGTGGATAAAGAGGCGCAAGGCAGCGGCCTCGCTTTTGCGGTACGGATCGGCGTCGATCTGGTGGCGGCCCTGGTCGTGGGGGTCGGGATCGGAGTCGGGCTCGACCGCTGGTTCGAAACCTCCCCTTGGTTTCTGTTGCTGTTCTTTTTACTAGGGGCGGCGGCGGGTATGATGAACGTGTACCGCGTCATGGCCGGATACGGTTATACCGCGGGCTACAAGAAGCCGGGACGGGACCGGGATAAGGGCCCGGACCACGAGCCGGACAGCCGTTAAGGCGACGGGTCCGGTAAGGGGATTAGGATGGCCGAAAAAGGCGGCGGGCACAGCCCACTCGCACAGTTCGAGATCAAGGAAATCGTGCCGATCGAGATCGGCGGCCTGAATCTTTCCTTCACCAATTCGTCCCTGGTCATGGCCATCACGGTCATGCTGGCGGCAAGCTTTTTCCTGCTTGGCATGCGCCGCGGCGCCCTGGTTCCGGGACGCTGGCAGAGCGCGGTCGAGCTTTCTTACGAATTCGTCGCCGGGCTGTTCCGCGATACCGTCGGACAAGAGGGCCGGCAATATTTCCCCATCGTGTTCACCCTCTTCATATTCATCCTGATCGGCAATTTGCTGGGCATGGTGCCCTACAGCTTCACCTTCACCAGCCACATCATTGTCACCTTCGCCATGGCCGCCGTGGTCTTCATAGGCGTGACTATCCTGGGCTTCGCCAAGCATGGGATACGTTTCTTCACCTTTTTCGTGCCCCCCGGCGCGCCGATCGCCTTATGGCCGCTGCTGATTCCGATCGAAATCATTTCCTATCTGTCGCGGCCCATCAGCCTGTCGGTGCGCCTCTTCGCCAACATGCTGGCGGGGCACACGCTGCTGAAGGTGATCGCCGGATTTATCCCCCTACTTGGGATCGTGTTCGGGGTTCTGCCCCTGGCCCTGGTGGTGGCGCTCATCGGCCTGGAAATTTTGATCGCGTTTCTGCAGGCCTATGTCTTCGCGATCCTGACCTGCCTGTACATCAACGATGCGTTGCACATGCACTAAGACCAAGACTTGACGAAATTGACCCTGAAAGAAGGATACTCTGATCATGGAACTTGAAGCGGCGAAAGTTATCGGCGCGGGCCTCGCGGTTATCGGCGTCATTGGCTCCGGCATCGGCATCGGCAACATCTTCTCCTCGTTCATCTCGGCGGTGGGGCGCAACCCCTCGGCGCGCGGCGAGGTTTTCACCATGACCATGCTGGGCTTTGCCCTGGTCGAAGCCATCGCGCTTTTCGCCTTGGTGATCGCGCTCATTATCCTGTTCGGTTAAGACGGGATCGCCGGGTTTTCCCGGCGTCAACAATCGGAACCTAGGGAACGGCCATGCCCCAACTGGATCCTTCGTTCTTTTCAACGCAGCTGTTCTGGCTGTTGTTGACCCTTGTGCCGCTGTATCTGATTCTCCGGCGCGCGGTGCTGCCCCGTATCGGCGAGGTGCTGGAGGCGCGTCAGCGCCACATCGATACCGACCTGGAAAAGGCCACGCGTCTGCGCGAGGAGGCCGAAGCGGTCTTGGCCGACTACGAAAAGGCCCTGGCCGAAGCGCGCGCGCGGGCCGCGGAAGCGGTCAAGCAGGCGGGGATCGAGATGGCGGCGGCAAGCGCCCGGCGCCACGAGGCCTTCGGCAAGGAATTGGCGGCCAGCGCCCAGGCGGCGGAGGGGCGCATCGCCAAGGCCAAGGAAGAAGCCCTGGCCCAAGTTTCCACGGTCGCCAAGGAGGCCGCGGCGGCGGTGGCGCTTAAGCTGATCGGCGCCCGGCCGGCGGGCGAAGAGGTGGAAATAGCGGTCAAGGAAGCCATGGAGGGACAGGGCTGATGCTGGAAGATCCGACCTTCTGGGTTGCCGTGGCCTTCGTGATTTTCGTCGCCGCGGTCGGCAAGAAAGGCGTCAGTGCCGTCAACCATGCCCTGGACGCGCGCGGCGACGCCATCGGCGCGGAGATCAAGGAGGCGGAAAAGCTGCGCGAGGAGGCCCAACACCTCCTGGCGGAATACAAACGCAAGCAGCGCGATGCCTTGAGCGAGGCCGAGGAAATCCTCGATCACGCCAAGCTGGAAGCCAAACGCATGACCGCCCAGGCCGAGGCCGATACGCAAACCGCCCTGCGCCGGCGCGAGCAAGCGGCCCTGGATAAGATTGCCCAGGCGGAGGCCAAGGCCCTGCAAGAAGTGCGCAATCAGGCCATAAATGTCGCCCTGGCCGCCGCCGCCAAGCTGCTGCGGTCGAACTTGGATAACGAAGGCTTAAGGGCCCTGGCGGACGATTCAATCGGCGAGCTGTCCCGGAAGCTTAACTAGAGCATGCTCTAGGCCACCGGCTCATAAACGCAAAGCCGTCATCCCAGACCGTAAGGCTCGCGCACCGAAAATCGGCTGATTTCCGGGCTCGCCCAACGTTCGGGATGACGGCGTTAATGGGTATGTGACCTAAACCGGCATACGGATTTATCTCAATTTTAATTAGTCAGCTGTCAATATCAGTCTGGGGCTAACTCGCAGGAATCCCTTGCCCCCGGACAACTATATCGGTGGCCGTTCATGCCGCAAATGTCATCCAAGGACACGCAAGAACGCAGCTTTGCCCAGGTTTCCCTGATGGAGCTGAAGGCGATACTGTTCAGTCACAGTAAATTCCTGAACAAAGAACCCGGCGGAAAACGCGCCGTTATCCAATTCTCCGATTTGACCGGTGTCGTCCTGACCGGGTGCAATCTTACGTCGGCCGATCTAACCGGCGTTAAGTTAACCAATGCGAGGCTCGACAGCGCCAAGCTTTGCCATGCGAACCTGTTCTGCGCCGATATGCGTCAGGCAATGCTGTGCAACACGGATCTTACCGCCGCCGACTTGCGCGGTGTATCCATGCGCGGCGCGGATTTGACCGCCGCCAAGCTCCTCAGGGCCGACGTTAGACCGGCCATGTTGGCGCGCTACGATTCCCACGGCGACTTCAAGGCCCATGAGATCGAAGAAACGCCGTCGCAGATGGATAATTTGATCGCCCGGCGGGCCGATTTTTCCGACGCTAAGCTCGATCGCTCATTATTGCTGCAAGCCGACTTTACCGATGCGAACTTGAGCAACGCGGTTCTTTGCGGCGCCGATTTGCGCAAGACAACCTTCGTTGGAACCAACATGCGCGGCGCTAACTTGAGCGGCGCGAAACTCGCCGGCGCCTCCTTGACCGGGGCCCAACTCAGCGGCGCCAATCTGCGGGGCGCCGATTTTCTCGGCGCCGATTTGCGCGGCGCGTTCCTGGACCCCGAGGCCTATGAGCTCGACGAACTGAAGATGGCCGTCATGCCGTCCATGGTCCGTAAGAGTGACGAAGAGATCAAGGCGCTACTGGACGAACACAAGCTATGGTTGGATAGTTCCGGCAAGGAAGGCGCCCGTGCCGTCTTCGCCGATTTCGATCTGAATGGCCGCACCTTGGGAAAAGTGAACCTGTCGATCGCCGACCTGCGGCGGTGCCGGATGAACGGCGCCACCTTGGCGGGTTCGATCTTGGCCATGGCCAACCTTGAGTTCGCGGATTTTCGCTCCTGCGATCTCGGGCAAGCGGATATGCGCGGGGCGAACCTTGAGCGCGCATGTTTGAACGAAGCGAATCTCGATAGCTGCGATCTTGGCCCCTTGGAGGGAATCGGCACCGCCACCAATCTGCAAAGCGCCAAGCTGGTCCAAGCGAACTTGCGTGGCGCTTTGTTACAGCAGGCGCGCTTGGCGCGCGCCGATTTGTCGGGGGCCAACCTCAGCGGCGCCGACTTGACCGGCGCGGACCTAACCGACGCCGTGCTAAAGGATACCGATTTGACCGGCGCCAAGCTCGACGGCGCCAAGGGAATCGATAAGGCTTAAGCGCCCTGGTCTTACTCCGCCGCCTCGCTGTAGGCCGACATGGGCGGGCACGCGCAGATAAGATGGCGGTCCCCGTACACGTTATCGACGCGCCCGACCGGCGGCCAAAACTTGTCTTCGCGTAGGGTATGAAGCGGAAAGAACGCTTCCTCCTTGGAGTAAGGCTTGGTCCAATCGCCTTCGAGCAGGAGGTGATGGGTATGGGGCGCGTTACGCAATACGTTGTTCTTGGCATCGGCGGCGCCCGATTCGACCTGCGCGATTTCCTTGCGGATCTGGATCATGGCGTCGCAGAAGCGGTCGAGTTCGCGCTTCGCCTCGCTTTCCGTCGGCTCGATCATCAAGGTGTCGGGCACCGGAAACGACATGGTGGGGGCGTGGAAGCCATAGTCGATCAGGCGCTTGGCGACGTCCTCGTTGGTGATCCCGCACGATGCCTTGATCGGCCGCAGATCGACGATGCATTCGTGCGCGACCATGCCGTTCGCGCCCGTGTAGAGCACGGGATAATGGGGCCCCAGGCGGGTGGCGATGTAGTTGGCGCTCAGGATCGCGACCTCGGTCGCGCGCCGCTGACCCTTGCCGCCCATCATGGCGATGTAGGCCCAGGTGATGGGCAGGATGCTCGCCGATCCCCAGGGCGCCGCGGAAATCGCGCCGATTGTCCCCTGCGGGCCGGCGGCCGGATTAACCCCCTCGACCACGGGATGATCGGGCAGGAAGGGCGCGAGGTGACTGAGTACGCCGATCGGCCCGACGCCGGGTCCGCCGCCGCCATGGGGGATGCAGAAGGTCTTGTGCAGGTTCATGTGCATGACGTCGGCGCCGATCTTGCCGGGCTCGGCGATGCCGACCATGGCGTTCAGGTTCGCGCCGTCCATGTACACCTGGCCGCCGTTGTCGTGAACGGCCGTGCAAATCTCCCGGATCGCTTCTTCGAAGACCCCATGGGTCGAGGGGTAGGTGATCATCAGGGCGGCGAGTTCCGCCTTGTGCTCCGCCGCCTTGGCTTTGAGGTCCCCGACATCGACATTGCCGTCGTCGTCGCAGCGCACCACCACGACCCGCATGCCGGCCATGGCGGCGCTGGCCGGATTGGTGCCATGGGACGAGGCGGGAATCAGGCACACATCGCGGCCGCCTTCGCCGCGGCCCTGGTGATAGCGGCTGATGGTCAAGAGGCCGGCGTATTCGCCCTGGGAGCCGGCATTGGGCTGTAGCGAGACCGCGTCGAAGCCGGTCGCCGCGCACAGCATTTCCTCCAATTCCTCGAACAACTGTTGATAGCCTTGCGCCTGCTCGAGCGGCGCGAAGGGGTGCATCTGCGCGAACTGGCGCCAGGTGACGGGAATCATTTCGGTGGTCGCGTTCAGCTTCATGGTGCAGGAGCCCAAGGGAATCATGCAGCGGTCCAAGGCCAAGTCCTTGGCCGCCAGCCAGCGCAGATAGCGCAGCATCTCGGTCTCGGCATGATAGAGTTCGAAGACCGGGTGGCTCAGGTAGCCGCTGGTCCGGCGCAGGGCCGGCGGAATACACTCGCCGGCGGCGCCGTCGAGTTCTTCGATGCCGATTTTCCGTTCGGCCTTGGTCGCGAAGACGCGCCACAAGGTCGTCAAGTCGCCGCGCTTGGTCGTCTCGTCGAAGGAAATGCCAAGGCAACCGGCATCGACGTAGCGCAGGTTGATGCCCGCCTCGCGCGCCCGCGCGGAAATGCGCCCCGCCTGACCCGGCACCCGCACGCATAGGGTATCGAAGAAGGCATCGTGCACGATCTCGTAGCCCAGGCGGCGCAGTCCTTCGGCCAGGATCGCGGTCATGCGGTGGGTCCGCTCCGCGATCCGGCGCAGGCCGCCGGGCCCATGATAGATGGCGTAGAGGGCCGCGATCACCGCCAAGAGAACCTGGGCCGTGCAGATATTGCTGGTCGCCTTGTCGCGCCGGATATGCTGTTCGCGGGTCTGCATGGCCATGCGTAAGGCCGGCTTGCCGCTGGAATCCACCGATACGCCGATAATCCGGCCGGGCATGTTGCGCTTGAAGGCGTCGCGGGTGGCGAAAAAAGCGGCATGGGGACCGCCGTAACCCAGGGGCACGCCAAAGCGCTGGGAGCTGCCGATGGCGATATCGGCGTCCATTTCCCCCGGCGGCGTCAACAGCGTCAGGGCCAGCAGGTCGCAGGCCATGGTGACCAGGGCGCCCTGGCCGTGCGCTTGTTCGATGGCCGGGCGATAATCGCGGACCGCGCCGCTCGATCCCGGGTATTGAAGCAGCACGCCGAAAACCCGGTGCTTGTCCAGATCGGCGAGAGGATCCCCGACCACGACTTCGAGACCCAGCGGCCGGGCGCGGGTATGAATCACCGATAAGGTTTGCGGGTGGCAATCCTGGGAGACAAAGAAGACATCGGATTTATTTTTGCAAACCCGGTGCGACATGGCCATGGCCTCGGCGGCCGCCGTCGCTTCGTCCAGAAGCGAGGCGTTCGCTATCTCCATGCCGGTCAAATCCATGACCATCTGCTGATAGCTGAGCAGGACTTCCAACCGGCCTTGGCTGATCTCGGCCTGGTAGGGCGTGTAGGCGGTGTACCAGCCCGGATTCTCCAGCACGTTGCGCAGGATCACCTTGGGGGTGACGGTGCCGTAATAGCCCATGCCGATCATGGAGGTGAAGACCTGGTTCCGGTCGGCCATCTTGCGCAGGTAAGACAAGGTGTCGCGTTCGCTCATGGCCTCCGGCAAGCCAACCGGCTCCTTGGATACGATGGAGGACGGCACGGTTTTTTCGATCAGTTCGTTTAGGGACTTGAGGCCGATCGTCTCCAACATGCCGGCGATCTGTTCCGGGCCCGGCCCTATGTGGCGGCGCACGAAATCCTCGCGCATTTCCAATTCCGCCAAGCTGCGGCGTTCGTTCGACATGACCGTCTTCTCCATCTTTAGGCGCGGGGTTAAGTCAGCGCGAATTCAATCCAGGCTATCGAGGTAGGCTTTGTAAGCATCCTCGTCCATGAGCGCGTCCAACTCCGACGTATCGCTCAGTTTGATCTTGTAGAACCATCCGGCGCCAAGGGGATCGCTGTTGACCGTGCCGGGCTCCTCGGCCAGGGCGGCATTGCCCTCGATCACCTCGCCGGAGACGGGCGAGTTGATTTCGCTCGCCGCCTTGACCGATTCGATGGTCGCCGCCTGTTCGTCTTTTTCGACCGCTGTGCCGGCCTCGGGCACTTCGACAAAAACCACATCGCCCAATTGTTCCTGGGCGTGATCGCTGATCCCGACGGTGCCGACATCGCCCTCGACTGTCACCCATTCATGGTCCTTGCTGTATTTTCGCTCGCTCATGTTTCTGCCCCTAGGTTTGGTTTGTTATTTCACTAACCGCGATAGTAATTCTGTTGGACGAAAGGCATCTTGGCGACCGTGAGCGCGAGCGGCTTGCCGCGCACCATGGCTTGTACCGCCGTGTCCGCCTTGACGTAGGCTTTCTCCACATAGCCCATGGCCACGGGCGCGCCCAGGCTGGGGCCGAAGCCGCCGCTGGTGACCGCGCCGATGCGCCGCCCCTCGCCGTCCACCAGCTCGGCCCCTTCGCGCACCGGCGCCCGGCCTTCCGGCCTCAGGCCGACCCGGCGGCGGGTCACGCCGTTTTCGAACTGCGCGAAAATCGTCTCGGCGCCGGGATAGCCGCCCGGCCGGGCGCCGTCCGCCCGGCGGCTCTTGGACAGGGCCCAGGCCAGGGCGCCTTCAAGCGGCGTGGTCGTGGTGTCGATATCGTGGCCGTAAAGACACAGGCCGGCCTCCAGGCGCAGGGAATCGCGCGCCCCCAGGCCGATGGGCGCGACCTCGGGTTCGGCCAGGAGGCGTCGCGCCAGGGCCTCGGCCAGGCCGCTGGGCACGGATATCTCGAAACCGTCCTCCCCGGTATAGCCGGAGCGGGTGACGTAACAGGGCGCGCCGCCGATTTCCATGGCCGCGCCGGTCATGAACAAAAGCCGCGCCGCCGCCGGGGCCAGGCGCGCCAGGACCGCCGCCGCCTGCGGTCCCTGGAGGGCGAGCAGGGCCCGGTCGTCCAGGACTTCCAGGCTAACCCCGCCGCCCAGGTGGGCGCGCATGTGCGCGATGTCTTGGTCCTTGCACGCGGCATTGACGACGACGAAGAGGTGATCGCCGGCATTGGTGATCATCAGATCGTCCAGAATACCGCCGGCCGCGTTAGTGAAGAGCGCGTAGCGCTGCTTGCCGGGCTCCAATTCGGCCACATCGACAGGGACCAGGGCCTCCATGGCCAGGGCCGCGCCGCCGCCATGCAGACGCACCTGGCCCATGTGGGAGACATCGAACAAGCCGGCGGCGGTGCGGGTGTGGAGGTGTTCTTTCAGGATGCCGGCGGGAAACTGGACCGGCATGTCATAGCCGGCGAAGGGCACCATGCGGCCCCCAAGCTCCCGGTGCAGGGCGTTCAGGGGGGTGGTCTTGGTCTCGGTTTCCGGTGCGGTCACGTCTTGGGCCCTCGCAAGCGAACGTCGGTGGCGCGGCCGCGCACGATGCGGCCACCGCCCCCTCTGTCCCGAGAACCTGAGAGATTCACCGGCGCGCTTGTTTGGATAGCGCCGGCTTACTCCTTCGGTGGGCCGCGCCGCGCTTTCGCGCCCCGCGCCCGCTTTCCAGAGGTGCCTGTCCCGCGCGGTCCATGGTGCCTGAGAGTTTCCGGGGCGGTTGCTCCTTCGGCGCCGGGGCCGCGGCAAGGCGCGTACCCGATCTCTCCCGCGAGGGATTTTCAGCTTAGCCGGCGCGGCGCGAAAAGGCCGAACCGGATCGTCGCGCCAAGCTAGCCACTTGACGGAGAAAGTCAATATCGGCCCCGTTCAAGCCCGCGTGAGCCGGGGCGGGTTCAACGATTGTCCAGGTTGTATTGCAGTTCTTTCGCGGTCAAAGCCAGGCCCACATAGATAATATAGTCGGCGCCGCTCTGCCCCGGCTTGAGGGGGATGCTTTGGCTGAGTTCCTCGACCAGGGCGACCCGGGTCCGGTTTCCGGGGAAGGGAATATCCAGGCGGAACTCCTCCCGCGCCAGAATTTTCCGGTCCTGGGTGGCGATGGCCACGAAGTAGTTGAAGCTCGCCAGGCGACCGATATCGGCGGGGCCGCGAAGGGCCTCGATAGACAGCCTCATGTCGGCCTCGACGACATTGTCGTCGTATTCGCAAACCAGGGCCGCGTCCTTGATCTCGGCCTCGAAAAGCACATCGGTGAGGTCTAGTCCGCCCTCGCCGAAGCGGATGAGATGCCGGGCGCCGGTGACCCCGGACACGGCCGGGCAAGGCGGCGGCGTCCTATCGGCCCCGGTGCAGGCCGCCAGGACGAGCGGGCCAAGGAGCGCCAGCAGCGTGACGCCGCGCCGTAAAGTCGGAAAGCGCTCTAGCACCATGGTCTAGAGATTCTTGTGACTGCCATCGCAAAGCGGCGGCGTTCCCGTGGCCTTGCAGCCGCAGAACCAAACTTCTCCGGACTCAACCGCCTTGTGGGCGACCGGGGTTATGCCGGTGCCGGCGTGGGAGCCGTCGCAAAGCGGTTGTTTCTTGCTTCTTCCGCAGGCGCACCAGAAATAGTTACGGCCCGCCTCCACTTGGTGGGGATAAGGCGCTTTTTGCGCCGGAATCGGATCGGCCAAGCCTCTTCCTTCCGCCTTGCAGGTGTATTAAGTTCGGCGCGGCGGCGTTGCCCGCGAATTCCGACGCGACTTTAGGCCACGCCCCAGGATCGGCACAAGGGCGGCAAGCGGCCGCCGGGCTGAAATTTTTTTGGAACTGTTTCGCAAGCCATGACCAAACCTCACCTGACAATCCTGCTCGCCGGCCCGCGTGGATTTTGCGCCGGGGTCGAACGGGCCATCGAAATCGTCGAGCGGGCGATCACGAAATTCGGCCCGCCGGTTTATGTCCGCCACGAGATTGTTCACAACCGCTATGTGGTCGAGGGGCTGGAAGCCAAGGGCGCGGTCTTCGTCGAGGACTTGGATGAAGTGCCGGCGGATGTGCCGGTAATATTTTCCGCCCACGGCGTCCCAAAATCCGTGCCGGCCGAGGCGAAGCAGCGGAAAATTTTCTATCTGGACGCGACCTGCCCCCTGGTCAGCAAGGTTCACCGGGAAGCGGAACGCCACGCCCGCCATGACCGTCAAATTATCCTGATCGGACACGCCGGCCACCCGGAAGTCATCGGCACCATGGGGCAGGTGCCCCCGGGGCGGATACTCCTGGTCGAAAGCGCCGAGGACGCGCGCAGTGTCCAGATCGATGATCCCAAGCACTTGGCCTTCATAACCCAGACCACCTTGTCGGTTGACGACACGGCGCGAACCATCGACGTCCTGCGCCAAAGATTCCCGGACATTCACGGGCCCAAAAAAGAAGATATCTGCTACGCCACCACCAACCGGCAAGAAGCGGTCAAGGCCATTGCTCAGCGATGCAATGCCTTGCTGGTGGTCGGGGCGCCCAATTCTTCCAATTCCCAGCGCTTGGTCGAGGTGGCGCGCAAGCTGGGTTGCGACCGCGCCATGCTGGTGCAGCGCGCGGACTGCATCGATTGGCCGGCCTTTGAGGGTATCGGCTGCCTGGGCATAACCGCCGGCGCCTCGGCCCCGGAAGTTCTGGTCGAGGAAGTCATCGCCGCCTGCCGCGAGCGCTTCGAGGTCACCATCGAAGAGGTCACGGTGACCAGCGAAAGCGTGCAGTTCAAGCTGCCGCGTATCTTGGCCGAGAAAAAGATACCGGCCTGACCGTCCCATGGCCGTTTACACCGAAGTCTCCGACGAGGACCTGACCGGTTTTCTCGGCCTCTACGGCCTGGGCGAGGTGACCTCCTTCAAAGGCATCGCGGAAGGGGTTGAGAATTCCAACTTCCTGCTGCGCACGACCCTGGGCACCTACATCCTGACCTTGTACGAAAAGCGCGTCCGGGCGGCGGACCTGCCGTTTTTCCTGGGGCTCATGCAGCACCTCTCAAGCAAGGGCTTCGCCTGCCCCCTGCCGGTCGCCGGCAAGGACGGCGAAAGCCTGCGCGCCCTGTGCGGCCGCCCGGCGGTTATCGTCAGCTTTCTCGATGGGCTATCGCCGCGCCGGGTGCAGCCGGAACACTGCCGGCTTCTGGGCGCTGCCTTGGCGCGCATGCACCTGGCCGGCGCGGACTTCGCCTTGCGCCGGGAAAACGATTTGTCCCTGGCCGGGTGGCGGCCCTTGTTCGAGCTCAGCCGCGCCCGCGCCCACGAGGTACGCCCCGGCCTGGCGGAAGACTTGGGGCGGGAAATCGCCGCCCTGGAAAAGACCTGGCCGCGCGATCTGCCCAGCGGGGTCATCCATGCGGACCTGTTTCCCGACAACGTCTTCTTTCTGGGCGGGCGCCTCTCGGGCTTCATAGATTTCTATTTCGCCTGCAACGATTTGTTCGCCTACGACCTGGCGGTGTGCCTGAACGCCTGGTGCTTCGAGCCCGACAACGCTTTCAACGTCACCAAGGCGCGCCTGCTCTTGCATAGCTACCGCGCCGTGCGGCCCTTGGCGCCGGGGGAGTTGGAAGCCCTGCCCCTGCTGGCGCGCGGCGCCGCCCTGCGCTTTCTGCTCACCCGGCTCTACGATTGGCTGCATTGTCCGCAAGGCGCCCTGGTGAAGCCGAAAGACCCGCTCGAATACTGGGACAAGCTGCGCTTTCACCGGGACGTGCGTGGCCCCGGCGATTACGGGCTGGATTGAGCGTGGCGGATACGGTCGAAATTTTCACCGACGGCGCCTGCTCGGGCAATCCGGGCCCCGGCGGCTGGGGCGCGATCCTGCGTTATAAGGGGAATGAAAAAGAAATCTCCGGCGGCGCGGCCGAGACCACTAACAACCGCATGGAAATGATGGCCGCCATCGAGGCGCTTGAATCCCTAAAGCGCCCCGCGCGCGTGCGCCTCCACACCGACAGCACCTATGTGAAGGACGGCATCACCAAGTGGATTCACGGCTGGAAGCGGCGGGGCTGGAAAACCGCCGCCAAGAAACCGGTCAAGAACAAGGACCTCTGGCAGCGCCTGGAAGCGGCCCTGGCCGCCCACGAGATCGACTGGATCTGGGTCAAGGGCCACGACGGCCACCTCGAAAACGAACGCGCCGACGACTTGGCGCGCGGCGCGATCCCGGGTCTTCGCTGAAAAATTATCGCATTCAAGAAAGCGGTGTGACAGTCTCGGACTGAATGCCGTTTCCGGGGAGGCCGCCATGGCGCTTGAGAATCCACGCACCCTTGCCGAGCGCTACGGCAGAGACGGATTTATCTCGCCGGTCGATATCTTGCCGGGCGCGGAGGCGGCGCGCCACCGCGCGCGCTTGGAGGAAGCGGAATCCAAGTTCGGCCCGCTGCATTACAAGACCAAGGTTCACACCATACTCCGCTCGCCCCTCGCCCTGGCCAGGGATCCGCGCGTCCTCGATATGGTCGAGGCGCTGATCGGTCCCGATATCCTGATTCACAACGTGACCTATATCGTCAAGGAGGCGGGGTCGCGCGACCACGTTTCCTGGCATCAGGATCTCACCTTCTGGGGCTTCGACGGCGAGGCTCAGGTTTCCATGTGGCTGGCTCTCTCGCCGGCATCCAAGACCAGCGGCTGCATGCGCATGGTGCCCGGCAGCCATGTGCGGGGCCGGCGCGATCACGAACTAACTGAAGATCCGGCGAATGTCTTGTTTCAAGGGCAAACGGTCGCCGATGTGGCGGAGGAAGAGGCGGTTTTATGCCCGCTAAAACCCGGCCAGGCATCGTTTCACCATGGCTGGACCCTGCACGCCTCCATGTCGAACCGCGGCAAGGACCGGCGGATCGGCCTGAACGTTCAATACCTTGCCCCCCATATTCGCCAAACCAAGCACGACCGCGATAGCGCCATGCTGGTACGCGGCGAGGATCGTTACAATCATTTCCAAAAGGACCGCCCGGCCGAAAGCGACCTCGAACCGGACGCGGTCGCGCGCCAAGGGGACCTGGAGCGCCGCTATATCGACACCGCCGGGGTTCGCTAGGCTAAAGCGATCGGGTCTTATCGAGTCTTTATCATTCAGACTTAGTACTAGACTTGCCGGTCAGCTCATTGACCACGAGTGTCGCGAAGTTTTCATAGAGCCAGTCCATGCGAACGCTATCTATGCCGCCCGCCAAGCCTCCCAGGGCGTAGGACGCCGAGACGCTAAAGCGTTGCAACTCGTTTCCGCCGGAGTCGCGGACCGCCACCTCGCCGTCGATATGATCGTTGCCCGCGAAGAATCCAAACATGACCGCCGAGAAGCTCGAGCGAACCCGCACCGAGGTCACGGTGACCTCAATAGCCGGCAGCGAAGAATCCGGTGCGGTGGACATCAGATCATCGATTTCAAGAGCTCTGATTATGGTTTCGCGAAGCCTATCTTTGTTGAATTTGAGATTATCGGTCAGATCCTTTTTCGCCGTGCTGGATAAACCGATACTTAAGCTCCCAGCCTTTTGCCCCGGTTCGTTGAATTGCGGTTGCTGCAAGGCGGCTTCGGGCGCGCGCGTAACATTGGTCGCGCACGCGGCCAAAACAATGGCCAGCAAGGTAGCGATAGCACTTGCCTTAAAATATGCGGCCGCCGTCCGCAGGCGCGATGATTTGCCAATCATTAGTGCCCCCCATTGTGCAGACAGTTAAAGCGCCTTGAGAACCGCCTCGGCGCTGGAGACGTCGAAGGCGCCGGGTTCTTCCCGGTTCAGCATGGTCACCACGCCGTCGTCCACGATCATGGCGTAGCGGTCGGAGCGCAGGCCGAAGCCGCGTTCCGTCAGATCCAACTCCAGCCCCAGCGCCTTGGTCAGCCCGGCGCTGCCGTCGGCGAGCATGAGAACCTTATCGCCAACGCCCTGGTCCTTGCCCCAAGCGCCCATGACGAAGGGGTCGTTGACCGAGAGGCAGGCGATGGTATCGACGCCCTTGGCCTTGATCTCATCTGCCTTCTGTACAAAGCCGGGGACATGCTTGGCGGAGCAGGTCGGCGTGAAGGCGCCCGGAAGGGCGAAGAGCACGACCTTCTTGCCCTTGAAAAGCTCGCCGGTCGAGACCGCCTCCGGGCCGCTTTCGGTCATGTGCGCGAGGGTAGCTTCGGGAATTCTATCGCCTACGTCGATCGTCATTCGCGGGTTCCTTCACTGAAATAGTCACTCTTGGGCTTCGCCCGTAACGTCACCCTTGGGCTTCGCCCATAACGTCACCCTTGGGCTTGACCCGAGGGTCCATGGGAAAGACCGAAACGGAACCCCGATGGATTGCCGGGTCAAGCCCGGCAATGACAAGGGAGGGTGGTCCGATCTTCAAACTTTCCAGAGCTCAAAATAACGCTTAATCGCGGCGGATCAACCGCCCTTGGCGCGCTCGAGGGCGGTCATGACCGCTTCGCCGGTCAAAAGTTCGGGCAGGACGATGCCGTCCGGCGCGCCGGGCCCGTAAACCGCGTTGAAGGGGATGCCATAGCGCCCATGGCCGGCCAGGTAGGATGAAATTTCCGCGCTCGGCAGGGTCCAGTCGCGGCGCATGGCGGTGATCCCTGGCCCGGCCAGGCGCGCGGCGACCGGGTCGCGCTCCAGGACCAGCTTCTTGTTGACCTGGCAAGTCAGGCACCAATCGGCGGTCACATCGACCATCACCACCTGGCCTTCGGCGACCCGGCGCGACAACTCGGCCTGGCTGAAGGCGCCCCAGACGCCGCCGTCTTGCTGCGCCACCGTCCTGGCGGTTTCTTCCCGCCAGTCCAGGGCGCTTGGCAAAGTCACGGCGGCCAGGGCCAAGACCCCGGCCAGGACCGGGCTGGCCAAGGCGGCGGCGCGCGGGCGTTCCGTCCGCTCCCGGCCCAACCAGAGCGCGAGCATGAAGGCCGCCAAGAGGGCGGCGGCGGCGGCGGCCCCGCCAAGGCCGATCTGGGCGGCGAGGACGCTCACCAGCCAGAGGGCGGTCGCAACCAAGGCCAGGGCGAGTACCTTTCGCAGCACGATCATCCAGGGGCCGGGCCGGGGCAGGCGGGTGGCCAGGGCGGGCACGGCGGCGATGGTCAGATAAGGCAGGGCCAAGCCCAGCCCCAGGGCGGCGAATACCGAAACGATTTCGGCCGGGCCGCGGGCCAGGGCGAAGCCGACGGCGGTGCCCAGAAACGGCGCCGAACAGGGGGTCGCCAAGAGGGTGGCCAGGGCGCCGGTCATGAAATGCCCGCCCAGGCTCGGCTCGCCCTGTGTGCCCCCCGGTCTTTGCCCAAGGCTGGCCGCCCCTTGCGCCCAGGCCGGCAGGCGGAGCTCGAAGAAGCCGAACAGGTTGCAGGCGAAAAGAACCACGACCACCGCCATGACGCTCAGGAACACGGGCTGCTGAAATTGAATGCCCCAGCCGACGGTCAGGCCCAGGGTCTTGACCAAGATCGCCGCCCCCGCCAGGACCATGAAGGAAGCGAAGATACCGGCGGCCGAGGCCAGGAACCCGGCGCGCACGGCGGCGGGCGCCCGTCCGCCCTGCTTGACCACCGACAAGAGCTTGATGGAGAGCACCGGCAAAACGCAGGGCATGAGGTTGAGAATCAGGCCGCCCAGAACCGCCAAGCCCAGGATGACCGCGAAAGTCCCGGCCTCCAAGGCGCCGCCCGCGCGCGCCGCCGCCGTGGCCGCATAACGCGCCACCATGGGGTTTTCACTGCCGCGCTGGCCGTCGGTCAGGGTCAGGGTCATGTTTTTGCCCTCCAAGACCCCGCCGCCCGTTGGTGTCGCCGCGACCCGCAGCACGGCCCAGGTCCGGTCTTGCGCGAAGCTGACTTGCGGCGCCGCGAAGCTGAACCCCGGCGGCGCCTCGATCAGGATATCGGGGGCCTCGAAGGGCGTATCGGAGCGGGCCGTGACCTCGACCACCGGCGCGTCCAGGGTTCCGGTCAGAACCGCCTTTTCGATCGCCAGGCCTTGCGCCGGCCCCTGGCCGGGCACCTGGGCGAGATAGCTCTCGATAAGCGCGGCGCCGGCCGTGGCCGCGCCGGACCCGGCGGGCAGATCCAGGATCAAGTTCGCCGTGCGTGGAATACAGATTTCGTTGCAGGTCAGGTACTCGACCTTGGCGCGTAAGAGCATGGCCTGGCCGGCTTGAAGCGGCCGGGCTTGAATCGGAAACACGACCTCGTCGCCGTAGCCGAAGGTCTCCAGGCCGAAAAGGGAGAAACGATGGGGCACCGGCCAGGCCATGGCGGCGGTGTCCAGGTTTTCCGATCCGGCCCAGTCGATGCGCGGCGGAAAACCGGCATCGCCGGGGCTGCGCCAATAGACCTTCCAGCCCGGCTCGAGCTTGAAATGCAGGCCGAGGGATACCGTCTCCCCCGCGCCGATTGTATCGGCCGCGGCCAGCAGACGCAGGCGCGCCTGTTCCTGGTCTAACCAGGCGCCGGGGGCGGCCAGCGCCCTGTCCGCCGCCGCCAGGACGGCAAGCGCGAGCAGCGCCGCCGCGGCCGCGCGAAACCGCGTTAACCATGTATTTCCGGGGCCGGTCATGTGCCGTGTCACCTTCATGTGGAGCTAATCCATCTTATATAGTATGTTTGGCGGGTCACACTCCCGTCACATTAACGTGGCGGGGTGATTTTTTCGCGAATAGCCAAGGTGCGGGAAACCATGACGAAAAGCGACGATCGGACCACGAAGGGCGGCTATCTGTCGGGTCAGCTTCTGCTCGCCACGCCCTCCATGCAGGACAACCGCTTCGCCCGCACGGTTATTTATATGTGCGCGCACAATAGCGACGGGGCCATGGGCCTGGTTATCAATCGCCTCGCGGGGGCCGTGACTTTTCCCGATCTCTTGCAGCAGCTCGGCATCGACCCGCCGAAATCCAGCCCGGAAACCCGCATCCATTTCGGCGGTCCCGTGGAATCCGGCCGGGGCTTTGTCCTGCATTCGGACGAATACCGCCACGAAAGCACGCTCGAGGTCGATGGCCAGATCGCGCTGACGGCGACCGTCGATATTCTTCAGGACATCGCCGAAGGGCGCGGGCCGCGGCGCAGCCTGCTCGCTCTCGGTTACGCCGGCTGGAAGCCCGGACAACTGGATACCGAGATTCACTCTAATGGCTGGCTTCACGTCGCGCCCGACGAGGACCTGATTTTCGACGCTGACCTGGACGGTAAATGGGACCGCGCCATCGCCAAGCTGGGCTTCGACCCATCGCTCCTATCCGGCGAGGTCGGCCACGCCTAGATCCCAGTCAAGAAATTTCACCACGAAGACGCGAAGGCGCGAAGAAGCCGCGAAGAAAAAATACACTTCTTAAATACACTTCTTAGTGTCTTCGTGCCTTCGCGGTGAAAACTCTTTTTTAGAATCCTATTTCTTCACACCCCCGGCGTCATACGCGGACTTGATCCGCGTATCCATGCTTGCCGCAGTACGGACTTGCGTCTATCCGCGCCTGCCACGGCCATGGATACGCGGATCAAGTCCGCGTATGACGAGAGAGGGGACATTTACCACCGTGAAATATTCCCGGGCAGTAGTGCGCGAAAGCGGGGGTGACGAAAGAAGCCTTGGCAAAGGCCCAAATCGCTGATCGGCTAAGAGTTTCCACCACGAAGGCACGAAGACGCTAAGGCGCGAAGAAGCCGCGAAGTAGATTTATAATTTTCGGTTCTTCGCGCCTCCTTCGTGTCTTCGCGCCTTCGTGGTGAAAACCCTTTTTTAGAATCCTATTTCTTCAGGTCCGCGCGCAGGATGGCGAAGAGGACGTGGTCTTGCCAGCGGCCGTCGATACGCAGGTAGTCCCGCGCGTAACCTTCCTCCCGGAACCCGGAACGTATCAGCAGGGCCTTGCTGGCGGCGTTGTTGGGCAGGCAGGCGGCCTCGACCCGGTGCAGGCCTAGATCGTTGAGCGCGAAGGTCAGTATCGCGGCCAGGGCGTCGGTCATATAGCCCTGGCGACTATAACGGGCGCCGCACCAGTAGCCGAGGCTCGCCGCCTGGGCGACGCCGCGCCGGACATTGGACAAGGTGACGCCGCCGATAAGCGCGCCGTCCTCGCGGCGGAATATCAGGAAGCTGTAGGCGCTGCGCAGGCGCAGCTCGCTCCTATGGGCCCGCAAACGGCGGCGGTAAGCCCGCCGGGTCAGGGCGTCGGCGGACCAAGTCGGCTCCCAGGGGGTCAGGAAATCGCGGCTTTCGCCGCGTAACTCGGCCCAAGGGCGCCAATCTTTTTGGACCGGCGGGCGCAGGGTGACGCGAGTTCCCTCCAGGCTTGAAGCTTGTGGCGAAGATCCGCGCCAGTTCCGGAATATCATGAAAAGATTATCCGAAGCGCGCGGCAAGCCGTTCGAAGGGCTCCAGCTTAGCGACCGGGCCCAGGCTGGCCAGGGTCGGCGGGCCGGCGACCAGCCGCTGGGCGAAGCCGCGCACGGCCTGGGCATCGACCGCTTCGATCTTGGCGACGACCTCGGCCAGGCTTAAGGGGCGGCCATGGGTCAGGAACTGCTGGGCCAGTTGTTCGCAGCGTGCGCCCGAGCTTTCCAGGCTCATAAGAATCGAGGCCTTGAGCTGCGCCTTGGCCCGCACGACCTCCTCATCGCTCACGCCGGCCGCGGCCTTGGCCAGCTCGCCGCAGATCACGGGGACCAGTTCGGCCGCCTCGTTCTCGCCGGTGCCGGCATAGATGCCGAAGGTGCCGCCGTCGCGGTAGGCGGCGACGAAGGAATAAACCGAATACACCAGGCCGCGCTTCTCGCGCACCTCTTGAAACAGCCGCGACGACATGCCGCCGCCGAAGAGAGTCGAGAACACCGAGGCGGTGTAGTAGTCCGGGTCGAGGTAGCTGACCGAATCGAAGCCCAGGAGGATATGGACCTGTTCCAGATCGCGGGTCTCGCGGTATTCGCCGCCCCGGTAGATGGCCGGCTCCGCCGCGCTTCCGGCTTCGCGGGGCAGGTTTTCAAAGGCCGCGCCGGCCAGGCCGACAAAGTCCTCGTGGGCGATTTTTCCGGCGGCGGCCATGACCATGGATCCGGTGCCGTAGTGGCGCGACATGTAATCTCTCAGGGGCGCGCGGCCCAGGCCTCTCACGATCTCGGCGGTGCCCAGCACCGGGCGCCCGACCGCCTGATCGGGATAGGCGGCCTCCTGAAAACGGTCGAAGACCACATCGTCGGGGGTGTCGTTGGCCTGGCCGATTTCCTGCAAGACCACCGCGCGCTCGCGCTTCAACTCGTCCTCGTCGAAGGTGGGGTTGAGCAGGATGTCGGACACGATATCGACCGCGAGGGCTGCGTCCCCGGCCAGAACCTTGGCATAGAAGGCGGTGTTTTCGCGGCTGGTATAGGCGTTCAGGTGCCCGCCTACGGCTTCGATCTCCTGGGCGATATCGTAGGCGCTACGCCGCGCCGTGCCCTTGAAGGCCATGTGCTCCAGCAGGTGGGCGATGCCGTTGACCTCGGCCGCTTCGTGGCGGGTGCCGACCCCGATCCAGGCGCCAAGGGACACCGTCTCCACGGTGTCCATGGTGTCGGTCAAAATCGTCAGGCCGGAGGCGAGCTTGGAAACCTGAACGCTCATACGGTTTCGTTCTCCGGCACATTGCGCCGGATATGGCGGCGCACGAAATCCTGAATCTGGGCGAGATTATTGGGCAGCACGGCGCAGCGTTCCTCGCGTTCCATGAGATCGCCCAGGCGCGAAGGCAGGGCCGGGCGCTGGCCGGTGGCTTTCTCGACCGCATCCGGGAACTTGGTCGCATGGGCGGTCCCTAGGGCGATGGTGGGGACGTCGGAAACGCCCTTGAGGCGCGCCGCCGCGATCCCGATGGCGCTGTGGGGATCGATTAACTCGCCGGTTTCGCGGTACAGGCGCGCGATCTCCGCCAGGGTTTGGGCCTCGTCCAGGCGCACCGCCTCGAAGTCTTCCCGGGCCTTGCGCCAGCGTTGCGCGCCCGGCTCCAAGGCGCCGGTTTCGCGAAAGCCGGTCATGGCCTTTGCCACGGCGGCGCCGTCGCGCCCGTAAAGCTCGAACAAGAGGCGCTCGAAATTGCTCGACACCTGGATGTCCATGCTCGGGGAGTGGGTCGGCTGAACCTCGGCCATGGTCATGAGTCCGGTATCGAAAAAACGGGTCAGAATATCGTTGCGGTTCGACCCGATAATGAGCTTGGCCAGGGGCAAACCCATGCGCGCGGCGGCGTAACCGGCGAAGACATTGCCGAAATTGCCGCTCGGCACGGCGAAGGCGATTTTGCGGTCCGGCGCCCCCAGGGCGGCGGCGGCCACGAAGTAATAGGCGATCTGCACCATGATCCGGGCCCAGTTGATGGAATTCACCGCCGATAGGTCCATCTCGTCGCGGAAGCCGGTGTCGTTGAACATGGCTTTCACCAAGTCCTGGCAATCGTCGAAGCTGCCTTGAATCGCGATGTTGTGGACGTTCTTGTCCATGACCGTGGTCATCTGGCGGCGCTGGACTTCCGAAACCCGGCCCTGAGGATGGAGGATGAAAATCTCCACCCGTTCCCGCCCCCGGCAGGCCTCGATGGCGGCCGAGCCGGTATCGCCTGAGGTCGCGCCGACAATGGTTACCCGCCGCTTGCGTTTCGCCAGCACACGATCGAACAAGCGCCCGACAACTTGCAGGGCGAAGTCCTTAAAGGCCAGAGTCGGGCCGTGGAACAATTCCATCAGCCAGATATGGGAATCGAGCTGTTTCAAGGGCGCCACCGCCAGGTGATCGAAACCGGCGTAGGCGTCGTTCAAAAGGGCGCGCAGCTCGCCCGCCTCCAGGGCCCCGCCGAGGAAGGGCTCGATAATCCGCGCCGCGGCCTCGCCGTAAGGCAGGCCGGCCAGGGCGCGGATTTGTTGCGGGGAAACCTGCGGCCAGGATTCGGGCACGTACAAGCCGCCGTCCCGGGCCAGCCCGGTCAGTAAAACATCCTCGAACCCCAAGACAGGGGCCGCCCCGCGTGTACTTACATAGCGCATGATGACGCCACACTAGACACAGCTTCGGGGCCGGACAAGGGACCCGGCGGGGCTAGAGCATGTCCGCCGGTGCATCCTTCGACAGGCTCAGGATGGAGACCTTTGCGCGGCGCGCCTTGAGGGCCGGTATTCGATGGATATTTGTATTGAGCGGGGTTGCGGCGGCTGAGTTTCATGTTTGGGGCGCCGCCCTGACCCCGTTTCGGCCTGTTTTCTTGATTTTAGACGGACTC
>JAJFGL010000018.1 GCA_021776135.1 Kiloniellaceae bacterium | reverse complement strand
GGGCACCATGTGCCTGACCGAGCCCCATTGCGGCACCGACCTGGGCCTCATCCGCACCAAGGCGGTGCCCGCCGACGGCGGCGCCATCGCCGGCGTGCAGAGCTACAAGATCAGCGGCACCAAGATCTTCATCTCCGCCGGCGAGCACGATCTCACCGAGAACATCGTTCACCTGGTCCTCGCCAAGCTGCCCGATGCGCCGGCCGGCATCAAAGGCATCTCGCTGTTCGCCGTTTCCAAGTTCCTGCCCGCCGCCGACGGCGCCTGTGGTGCGCGCAACGGCGTCGCCTGCGGCGCCATCGAGCACAAGATGGGGATCAAGGCATCCTCCACCTGCGTCATGAACTTCGACGAGGCGGAAGGCTATCTGGTCGGCACGCCGCACGCCGGCATGCGGGCGATGTTCACCATGATGAACGTGGCGCGCCTGGCCGTTGGCATCCAGGGCCTGGGCCTCGCTGAAACCGCCTACCAATCCGCCGTCGCCTATGCGCGCGAGCGGCTGCAGGGCCGCGCCCTATCCGGCGCCAAGGCCCCCGACAAGGCCGCCGACCCGATCATCGTCCACCCGGATGTGCGCAAGACCCTGCTCACCATGCGCGCCAATGTCGAGGGCGCGCGGGCTCTGGCCATCTGGATCGGCACCGCCGTCGATGTGTCTGAGCGCCACCCGGATCCCAAGGCCCGCCAGGAAGCGGACGATCTGGTCGCCCTGCTCACCCCCGTCGTAAAGGCCTATTTCACCGACATCGGTTTCGACGTGACGAACTTGGGCGTGCAGATCTTCGGCGGCCACGGCTACATTCGCGAACACGGCATGGAACAGCTCGTCCGCGACGCCCGTATCGCCCAGCTTTACGAGGGCACCAACGGTATCCAGGCCCTGGATCTGGTCATGCGCAAGATCCTGCGCGACCAGGGCGCGGCGGCGGCGGGTTTGTTATTGGAAATGCGTTCCGAGATAACGGCCATGAACTCCCCCGAAGCCAAGGCGGTTGGCGAAGCCTTGATCGGCCTCGACGAGGCAACCGATTGGTTACTGGAGAACGGCGCCAAGGACTTGCGCCTCGCGGCGGCCAGCGCCACGCCTTACCTGCGCCTTTTCGCGACCGTAGCGGGCGGCTGGCTCATGGCGCGGTCGGCGGCGGCGGCCCAGCGTCTCTTAAACGCCGGCGATACACCATCCGGCCGATCCTTCCTGGAAGCCAAGATCCAAACCGCCCGCTTCTACGCCGGCAACATCTTGCCTCGCGCCGCCGCCGAAGCCACCGCAGCCATGCGCGGCGCGCACAGTGCCTTGGCCATGGACGAGGCGCAATTTTAAGCGCCAGCGCAGAATCCGTGACGCGGTCTAAGTTTTAGAAATCTCGATTTTCCTCCTCTTGACCTTGGTTTCGGCGCGCTTGGGCAGCACGATGCTCAAGACGCCTTTGTCGAATCTGGCCTTGACCTTGTTTTGATCGACCGTATCGGGCATCCGCATGGCGCGGGAGAAAGAACCGTAGTGCCGTTCCGACATGCAGTAGTCGCGGTCCTTCGTCTCTTTCTCCGATTTTTTCTCGCCCTTGACGGTCAGCACCCCATCGGCCACGGAAAGCTCAACGTCCTTTTCATCGAGACCGGGCAGCTCCGCGGTAACCTCGATCGTGTCCTCGGTTTCGGTAACGTCGAAACGCACATCCACATCGCCCTGACCCCACGGCGGCATCCCAAGGGGCGCCAGGCCGAAAAAGTCGCGTGACGGCGACGGCATGCGCCAATCCCTCATGAAATCGTCGAACAGCCGATCCATTTGATCGCGCAACGCCAGAAAAGGATACGCCCCTGGCGCCGCCTTCGCTTTCTCGCCGCGTTCCTGCTTGCCCGCCTTGGCGGCGGTAACGCTCTTCGACATTTTTCCAACCCTCCGCATTTCCGTTCCGGGCCGGACGAACCGCCAGCCCGCATAGCGTCATACCTACATCATTGCCGCCGAATGTGCCTTGATTCAGGTCAAGCAAACGCTTTCTAGCGAGGAAATCGCCGGCTTGATCTTTCCTTGCAAGAAACCCACCATGACGCGCGGCACGACAGAAAATAGGGGAGGAAACGGATGACGGGCGCACGCGCGATTCTGGCCATGGACCAGGGCACCACCAGCAGCCGCGCCATGTTGTTCGATTCGTCCGGACGTCCGCTCGGCCAGGCGCAGAAAGAGTTCGCGCAGCATTTCCCCCGCTCCGGCTGGGTCGAGCACGACCCGGAAGATATCTGGCGCGATACGCTAGAGGTTGCGCGCGGCGCGATCCGCGACGCGGGTTTGGATCCCGCCCAAGTCGCCGCCATCGGCATCACCAATCAGCGCGAGACAACGGTGATCTGGGACCGCGAAACCGGCGTCCCCATTCACCGGGCGATAGTCTGGCAAGACCGGCGCACGGCGGATATTTGCGAAGACCTGCGTGAAGAGGGCCACGCGGACATGGTGCAGGAGCGCACCGGCCTGCTAATTGATTCCTATTTCTCGGCCACCAAGATCGCCTGGATACTCGATTCCGTGCCCGGCGCCCGCGGCCGCGCGGTGCGGGGCGAGCTGGCCTTCGGCACTATCGACACTTTCCTTATCTGGCGCCTGACCGAAGGCGCGGTCCATGCGACCGACGCCACCAACGCGGCCCGCACCATGTTGTTCGACATTAAACGCCAGGCTTGGGACAGCGACCTGCTGGAGATCTTCAAGGTGCCGGCCGCGATCCTGCCCGAGGTGCGCGACAGCGACGGCGATTACGGGACCACGCCGAAACACCTGTTCGGCGTCCCGATCCCCATTCGCGGCGTCGCCGGGGATCAGCAGGCGGCCTGCGTCGGCCAAGCCTGTTTCCGTCCGGGCATGACCAAGTCGACATACGGGACCGGGTGTTTCGCGCTTATGAACACGGGGAGCGAGCCGCTGCGGTCGAACAACCGGCTTCTGACCACCATCGCTTACCGCATCGGGGGCGAAACCGCCTATGCCCTGGAGGGCAGCATCTTCGTCGCCGGCGCGGCGGTCCAATGGCTGCGCGACGGTTTGGGCATTATCGCGACCGCGGCCGAGACGGAAAGCCTGGCGCAAAGCGCCGGCCCGGAACAAGAGGTTTACATGGTGCCCGCCTTCACCGGCCTGGGCGCGCCCTATTGGGAC
This sequence comes from Kiloniellaceae bacterium, assembly GCA_021776135.1. Classification (GTDB taxonomy): domain Bacteria; phylum Pseudomonadota; class Alphaproteobacteria; order Kiloniellales; family J153; genus JAJFGN01. The sequence goes on along the minus strand of JAJFGL010000018.1, from coordinate 46,924 downwards.
CCGCACGCGCGGGCGGCGATCCTGGGGCTGACCCGCGCCAGCGGCCCGGCGGAAATCGTCCGCGCCGCCCTTGAGGCGGTGTGTTTTCAAACCCGCGACCTCTTGGAAGCCATGCGCGCCGACGGCGCCGCCGAGCTTGAAACTCTACGGGTGGATGGCGGCATGGTGGCCAACGACTGGATGCTGCAAACCCTGGCCGACGTGCTGGCGGTGCCGGTCGAGCGGCCGGCGGTGGCCGAGACCACGGCCCTGGGGGCGGCCTGCCTGGCCGGACTCCATAACGGATTCTTCGAGGGCCTGGAGGGAATTTCCGCCACCTGGCAAAGCGCCGGGCGCTTCGAACCGCGCGCCGGAGAACAAGCCCGCGAGGCCCGCTACGCCGGTTGGCGCGACGCCGTGCGGCGGGTCAGGAGCGATTTCTGAGCGCCGGCGCCCGGCGCGGCGAAATACCGGGACTTGGAAAGACTTCGTTAACCGCGTTGACCGAAAATGCAGTCTGGTGCGGACCCGTGTCCGCGCGACCGTTCTGGGATTGGCATGGTTCAAACCAAGTCGAGTGGGCAACAGCAAGAAGAGTCGAGACGGCACAACCGCATCGACGTCGCCAAGCAGGCGCCGCTGACCGCCATGTCGGGCGGCCAGACCTATACCTGCTTTGTCGAGGACATTTCCCTTGGCGGCCTGAAATTGCGCTTCGAGGACAAGGTGCCCCAAGGCAAGGTCATCGCCATCGACCATCCGGTCGCCGGCACCTTGTGCGGCCGTATCGCCTGGCGGGAAGGCAAGTCCGCCGGCATGGAACTCCAAGTACCGAGTAGCGATCTGGAGCGCGTTTTGCGCTGTATTTGCCTGATTCTTTAGAATCTCTAGGATGGGGCCATGGCCCATCCAGTTTCTAAAATCGAGCTTCAAGCCCCCGATATCGGCCCTTACCGGGCCGGCAACACGGGGATTGACTACGCCGCCAGCTTCGACAGCGGGACGCCGGGGCCCCATGTCATGCTCAGCGCCGTGGTCCATGGCAATGAACTGTGCGGCGCCATCGCCCTGGATTTCCTCTTGCGCAACAAGGTGCGTCCTATCAAGGGCCGCCTCACCCTGGCCTTCGCCAATGTCGCCGCCTATGAGAGCTTCGATCCCGGCAACCCCACCGCCTCGCGCTATCTGGACGAGGACTTCAACCGGGTTTGGAGCGCCGAGGTCCTGGACGGCCCGCGCGGCAGCCGCGAGCTGCGCCGGGCGCGCGAGCTCCGGCCCCTGGTCGATACGGTGGATTTACTGCTCGATATTCATTCCATGCAGAACCCGACCGTGCCGCTCATGATGGCCGGGCCCTTGGCCAAGGGCCGGCGCCTGGCGCGCGCGACCGCTGTGCCGCGCACCGTGGTCAGCGACGCCGGTCACGCCGCCGGCACCCGCCTGCGCGACTACGGCGCCTTCGCATCGCCCGGCAGCGAAAAGAACGCGCTGCTGGTCGAATGCGGCCAGCATTGGGAGGCAAGCAGCGGCCAAGTGGCGATAGAAACCGCGTTACGGTTTTTGCGGCACACGGGCACCGTCGAAGCAAGCTTCGCCGCCCCGCACCTGGCCAAGGAACCGCCGCCCGCGCAAAGTTTCATCGAGGTGACGGGCCCGGTCACTATCGAAACCGATAGCTTCGCCTTCGCTCAGGACTTTCGCGGCATGGAGATGCTACCCAAGGCCGGCACGGTCATCGGCCACGACGGCGCCAAGCCCGTGACCACGCCCTATGACAATTGCGTCCTCATCATGCCCTCGCGCCGCCTGCGCCGGGGCGAATCGGCGGTACGCTTCGGGCGCTACATCGAGGCGGATTAGCGGATAAAAGAAGAGTCACCACGAAGGCACGAAGCAGATCGCATACACAAAAGACCGTCATCCCGGACCCCGATCCGGGATCTTCTGGTAGTAGCGAGCACGGCTTTGACAAAAGATCCCGGATCGGGGTCCGGGATGACGGTGTGCCGGCTACAACACTTACTCCTTCACCGGCACCGTGTAATTCAGCGCCATGCGGCCGCCGTCGGGATAGATGGTCTGGCCGGTGATGTAGCTGGAATCGCCGCAGGCCAGGAACACCGCTATCTTGGCGACCTCGTCCGGTTCGCCGAAGCGGCCCATGGGCGTGCGGCAGAGCGCGCCCCGGCGCTTTTCCGGATCGCTCAAAACCGCCTCGGCCATCTCGGTCGCGATCGAGCCGGGACCGATGCCGTTGACCCGGATACCGTGTTCCACCAAGGCCAGGGCCATGACCTTGGTCAACTGATTGACCCCACCCTTGGCCACCACATAAGGCGTGATCGCCGGGATCGCCATGACCGCGTTGACCGAGGACATGTTGACGATAGCCCCGCCGCCGCCTTGCTTGACCATGCGCCGGGCGGCGGCCTGGCCGCTCAGGAACACGCCCTTGAGATTGACCCGGATCACCCGGTCGAAATCGGCTTCCTCAAGCTCCAGAAAGTCGCTGGTGTGGACGATGCCGGCATTGGCGACCAGGATATCGAGCCGGCCGAAGGCAGCCACGGCGGAGTCCATCAGGGCCTCGACCTGGGCCTTGTCGCCGACATCGCATGTCACGAAGATCGCGTCGGCGCCGCTGGCCTGAATCTCCTCCGCCGCTTGCTCGCCGGCTTCGGCCGAGACATCGGACAGCACCACCTTGGCGCCTTCGGCGGCGAAACGCTTGGCGCAGGCCAAGCCGATGCCTCTGGCCGCGCCGGTGATGACGGCGACTTGATCCTTCAGGCGCATATGTCAGGCATCCTTTGCATAACCGATGGTTTTCAACGCCGCCGCGATCTCGTCCAGGATCGCGGGGTCGTCGATGGTCGCCGGCGCCTTGTAAGCTTCGCTGTCGGCGATGGAACGCATGGTGGCGCGCAGGATCTTGCCGGACCGGGTCTTGGGCAAACGCTTGACCACCGCCGCCAGCTTGAAGGCCGCGACCGGGCCGATCTTGTTCCGCACCAATTGCACCGCTTCCTTGACCACCTCCGCCTCGGGCTTATCGACCCCGGCGTTGAGGACCAGGAAACCGAGCGGCAACTGGCCCTTGAGCTGATCCGCGACCCCGATCACCGCGCACTCGGCGACATCAGGGTGCGCGGCCAGGACCTCCTCCATACCGCCGGTCGAAAGCCGATGACCGGCGACGTTGATGATGTCGTCGGTGCGCGCCATGACGAAGACGTAGCCGTTGTCGTCGATGAAACCGGCGTCTCCGGTTTCGTAATAGCCTGGAAAGGCCGCCAGATAGGCGGAATGAAAGCGGTCTTCGGCATTCCACAATGTCGGGGCGCAGCCGGGCGGCATGGGCAGCTTGCCGGCGATGGCGCCGATGGTACCGGCTTCGACCTCCTCGCCGTCCGCGTCCAAGACCCGCAGATCCCAGCCCGGCACCCCGCGCGTGGGCGACCCGGCCTTGACCGGCAAGGGCTCTATCCCCAGGCAGTTGGCGGCGATCGACCAGCCGGTTTCGGTCTGCCACCAGTGATCGATGACCGGCACCTTGAGCTTTTCCTGGGCCCAATACAGGGTATCGGGATCGCAGCGCTCCCCGGCCAGGAACAAGGCGCGGAAGTGCGACAGATCGTATTTGCTTATGAACTCACCACTCGGGTCCTGCTGACGGATGGCGCGAAAAGCCGTGGGGGCGGTGAACATGGTGCCGATCTTGTGCTGCGAGATAACCCGCCAGAAGGCGCCTGGATCGGGCGTGCCGACCGGCTTGCCCTCGTAGACGACGGTCGTGCAACCGTGCAGCAGGGGCGCATAGACAATATAGGAATGGCCGACCACCCAGCCGACGTCGGAGGCGGCCCAATACACCTCCCCCGGATCGACGTTGTAGATATTCTTCATGGACCAGGCCAGCGCCACCGCGTGGCCGCCGTTGTCGCGCACGATGCCCTTGGGCTGCCCGGTGGTGCCGGAGGTATAGAGGATATACAAGGGATCGGTCGCCGCCACCGGCACGCAGCCGTGGGGCTGCGCGGCGTCCAGGGCCTCGTCCCAATCGAGGTCGCGGCCGGCGGTCATGGCGGCTTTTTCCATGGGCCGTTGCTTTATCAGGCAATGGTCCGGCTTGTGGGCCGCGAGCTCGATCGCCGCGTCCAGCAGGGGCTTGTAGGGGATAACCCGCGCGACCTCGATCCCGCAGGAGGCCGAGACGATCATCTTGGGCTTGGCGTCGTCGATGCGCGTGGCCAGTTCGTTGGCCGCGAAGCCGCCGAAAACCACCGAGTGAACCGCCCCCAGGCGCGCGCAGGCCAACATGGCGATGGCGGCCTCGGGTATCATCGGCATGTAGACGATGACCCGGTCGCCCTTGCCCACCCCTTGCGCCGCCATGGCCCCGGCGCAGTGCGCGACCGTATCGCGCAGTTCGCGATAGGTGTAGGACAGAATCGTATCCGTGACCGGGCTGTCGTAGATCAGCGCCGCCTGCCCGGCGCGCCCGCTCTCGACGTGCCGGTCCAGGGCGTTGTAACAGGTGTTCAGGACACCGCCCGCGAACCAGCGGTAAAACGGCGGCCGCGAGTCGTCGAGAACCTTGTCCCACTTGCGCTCCCAATGAAGCGCCTCGGCGGCATCGCCCCAAAAGCCCTCGGGATCGGCCAGAGAGCGTGCGTGAATGTCATCGAAACGGCCCATTAGCGGAATCCTCCCAGGTTTTTCTCACGGCTTGGGCAAAGAATGCGGCAAAAGACCGGGCCATGCAATTGATGCAGCGCAGGTTGCAGGATTGAAAAAAAGCCCCCTCCCCCCTTGAGGGGGAGGGCTAGGGTGGGGGGGGCGCGCGTCCGCGCGTCGAACAATCCACTTTTTGTTTTTCCCTTCACGGCGGCGCCGGAACCGTGAAGAAAAGAAGAGTCTCTTGACGCGCTGACGCGCTTCCCCCCACCCTAACCCTCCCCCTCAAGGGGGGAGGGAATGTTATAGCTCGATCCAACTACTTTTACGGAATGCCATGAACGAGACCTCCAAAGCCGATGAGACCGGCCTCGCCCCCGGGGCGGCGAACTTCGCGGCCCTGACGCCGCTGTCGTTTCTGGCGCGCACGGCGGAGGTTTATCCCCAGCGCACGGCGGTGGTCCATGGCGCGGCGCGGCAAACCTGGGCCGAGACCTATGGCCGCTGCCGCCGCTTCGCCTCCGCCCTGCGGCGACACGGCATCGCGCCGGGCGATACGGTGGCGGTCATGGCCCCCAACACGCCGCCCATGTTCGAGGCCCATTTTGGCGTGCCCATGGCGGGCGCGGTCCTGAACGCGCTTAATGTGCGCCTGGATGCCGCCACCATCGGCTTTATCCTGGAACACGGCGAAGCCAAGGTCCTGATCGCCGATACCGCCTTCGCGGCCATCGTCAAGCCGGCCCTGGCCCTGGCGGCGCGCGATATCCTGGTTATCGACATCGACGACCCGCAAGCCGGGGACGAGCGGGGCGAGCGCCTGGGCGCCCTGGACTACGAAGAATTCCTGACCGGCGGCGACCCGGACTTCGCCTGGGCGCCGCCGGACGACGAGTGGCAAGCGATCTCCCTCAACTATACCTCCGGCACCACCGGCGACCCCAAGGGCGTGGTCTATCATCACCGGGGCGCCTATCTGAACGCCCTGGGTAATATTCAGGCCTGGGCCATGGCGCCCCATCCGGTCTATCTCTGGACCCTGCCCATGTTCCATTGCAACGGCTGGTGCTTTCCCTGGACCGTGACCGCGCTGGGGGGCACCCATGTCTGCCTGCGCAAGGTCGAGGCCAAGGCCATTCACGACGCCTTCGCCGATCATGGCGTGACCCACCTGTGCGGCGCGCCCATCGTCATGCAAACCATCCTGGCGGCCAGCGATAGCGAGCGCCGCGGCTTCAGCCAAAAGATACACATGATGACCGCCGCCGCGCCGCCGCCCGCGCCGGTCCTGGAAGCCATGACCGCGGCCGGTATCGAGGTCACCCACGCCTATGGCCTGACCGAAACCTACGGCCCCTCGGTGGTCTGCGCCTGGCAGGAGGCATGGAACGGCCTGCCAAACGAACAACAGGCCGCCCTGAAATCGCGCCAAGGGGTCAAGTACCCGGTGCTGGAGGACCTCATGGTGGCGGACCCGGAAACAATGATCCCGGTGCCGCGCGACGGCGCGACCCTGGGCGAGGTTTTCCTGCGCGGCAACATCGTCATGAAGGGGTATTTGAAAAACCCGGCGACGACCGGGGCGGCGCTCAAGGGCGGCTGGTTTCACTCCGGCGATCTGGGGGTCTGGCACCCGGACGGCTATATCGAGCTCAAGGACCGCTCTAAGGACATCATTATTTCCGGCGGCGAGAACATCTCCTCGATCGAGATCGAGAGCGTCTTGTACCGGCACCCGGCGGTCGCCGCCGCCGCCGTGGTCGCCAAGGCGGACCCGAAGTGGGGCGAGACCCCCTGCGCCTTTATCGAGCTAAAGCCCGGCGCGGCGGCGGCGGCGGCGGAGATCGTCGCTTTCTGCCGCGACAACATGGCGCACTTCAAGGCCCCCCGGCATGTGGTTTTCGGCGCGCTGCCCAAGACCTCGACCGGCAAGATTCAAAAGTTCGCGCTCAGGGAAAAAACCAAAGGGCTCTAGCCCGCCACCCTGAGCACCGGGTTGCCATAGAGCGAGTAGAGCAGCCCGAGGGGGTTGTTCTGCAACCGCAAATGCTTGATCCGCGCGGCATACAGCGCCGCCTGCATGGTGCGGCCGGCGGCGATCTCATCCAACAAATCGATGCCGAACAGATAAGCGAAGCTGCGCCACACCGGCGCCTCGGTCACGAACACCGCGCCCGCCCCGGCGATGGTCAGGCGGGCAATAAAGCCGTTGTTGTTCATAGGCTCGCTGCCCCCGGTCCCGGTCTCGCAGGCGTTCAACAGCACGATCGGATGCTGCTTCAGGTACACCGGGTTCCGCTCGTCGTCGAAAGTATCGTCGGGGATCAATTCGTCGATTTGCAAAGGCACGAGATGATCGTCCTTGGCGAACATCAGACGCTCACCGGTCCAGTCGGTGGCGAGAGTCGGCAGCCCGCCGAGCGCGCCGCCACTAGGCGCCTCGGGAATTTGCACCGCCGTTCCGCTGGAAGCATGGCCGTAGAAGACGATCAGCTTCAGCGTTTCGCTGCCGCGCCGGATCGCGGTCAGGAAATCGGCCCGGCTGTGCACGGCCGGCACCGTCCCGCCGATACGTTCCTCCAGGTGCCGGTGCAGGTAACGGCCCCGCTCCGCTACCTCGTCGGCGCCGCGCCAGGTGCCGAGCAGCACGTCGGCGGGCCGCGGACGCGGCAAAAAGCTGCGGGCCGGCGCCTGGGAGGCATTGACCTTCTGCAGGGTGCCCATTTCGTAGCGGAAGCCCCAAAAGCCGCCGGCCGCGGCCGGCGCATCGCGCCGCGCGCTGTACAGCATCTGCCAGGGGGCATAGACATCGGCCGCCCGAATCCGGATACGCAAGGGCCGCTTAACTTTCGGTTTATATTTGTGCAGGGCTCTGAACACCCGGTACAGATTCCGCTCGCCCTCCAGAAAGAGGCGCTTATAGAGGTAGGCGCCGTGGCGTTGGAACTGGCCCAGCACCGCTTGCTTATCCTGCTTGGTGAAGCGCAGACCGGCGGCGTGCTTACTCAAAACCACGGCGGCGCCCTGGGATTCGTAGACCGCCTGGATCGCGGCCTCGTTCTGCTCGACGACGCCGCGCAGGGCAAAATAGGTCTTGGCGACAATGTCCGACAGATCGGCCATGTTCACCCCCGATTCGAAAGAGTCCGGCCAAGGCCGGCCGCCCAGGGCCGAAACCAGGTGGGCGCGCAAGTCCGGGTTCACGGGATTGACGCCGATCGGCAACTTGCCGGCGCCCGAACCGATGTCGATGACCAGGTCGGGGGCGGTCGCGCCACTCATGTCGGGCCGGGCGAAGGATACGCGCGGCGCCTCCGCCGCCGCGGCGCTCAGGGCCTCGGGCACCGCGTCGACAAAGGCCGGGATCTTGATGACGATGAGGTCGAGCCCCCGGACGTCCACGGTAAAGACCAGCAGCCCACGGCCGCCGGACCGGCGGACCGCCTCGCGCCTTGGCCGTATCTCGAAAACGGCCTCGCCGGACCGGCGGAGTGCGGGGTCGTAGGTGATTTCGGTCCGGAAGTACGTGCCCTCCAGGCACACCAGGCAGTCCAAGGCGACATTGAGGGTCAGGGGCTCGCCCCCGGCCAGCGCCTCGAGCTGCGGGCCGCTTGGGATCGCGGGGACCACGGAATCGGCCACGCGCGGCCCGATGCCGAAGCGCACCTTGACTGGGCGGGCATGGGCCAGCACCAGGGGCGTGGCGCTTAGACGGCCGTCCACCTGGACGTTGTAGACCGGCTCGTTGGGGTCGCTCGGAACCTGTCCGACCCGCACCGATGTCGCGGTTTCATTCTCCGGCTGATCTTTACTTCGTTGTTGTTGCTGCTCGTCCGGGGTTTCGGCCATCAACTCCTGAAGCTTACCCAGCGCCCCGGTCAATCCTTGCCCCCGTTGCTGCCGCTGGGCCGGGGCATCGGCCGATGGCGCTGGCGCCGTACTCGACTGCGTTCGCTGCTCGACCGGGGCTTCGGAACTCTGCGTCTGTCTTTCCGGCTGCGCGAGCCTGGGCATCGCCGCGATTTCCGCTTGCGGCGCCGGGGCCGGGGCTGGGGCCGCCGCCGCTGGCGCCTTACTCGACAGCGTTCGCTGCTCGACCGGGGCTTCGGCCGTCCCCCCCCTTGGCGCCGCTGCCGGCGCCTGGCGCGGGGAGATGACGACGGCCGCCGGCGGCTTCGGTAGCGCATAACCACCACCGCCACTGCCGCCATTTGGCGCCTGTGCCGCCGCGCCGGGCGACTTCTTCATCAGAGGGCCAAATAACGAGGCCCGCGCGGCCTTGAACAAAACGGCACTCGCGATCTTCTTCTTGCCGATTTGGAACACCGGTGCATTCGGCCCGGTCAGGACAGCGCCAAGTTTGGCGATGACAATCCGCGCCCGGTTGGGAAAGGTGAAAATGAAGTCGCGGCCCTTGACGGTCGTCCGGGCTTTGGCGGGATCGAAGCGGAGAACATAGCGGTGGCCGCGCCGCGCGGTGATGGTCACGGTGCGCTTCGCCGGCGGAACCTTGAGTTCAATCCGTTTCATCTTCGCGGTTTGCGCGAGTTGTTGCAAAGGCGCGGCCGGGACCGGCGCGGCCGCCATGGCGGCAAGGCAAAAGGCCGCGAGGGCCAGACACGCACACCGCCGCGCGGCTGCGCGGGTTCGGATCGCCGAAGCGGTCCTAAGCATGGTCACTTGGCGTCCTCCAAATAGAGCGTGTCGATCAGGCCGTCGGCCGTACCGTCCCCTTTGGCGCCCGCGCCGAGGACAGCGAAACCGGCGGTCGTGCTGACCGCTTGGCGGATCGCGAAGGTCACCTGCTCGTCGATCAGCAGCTCACCCGCGCTGGTGATTTCGTAACGCACGTCGGGTTCGAACTTGAGCAGCCGGCCGAGATTGGCCAGCGACAGCTTGAGCTTGCCGCCGCTCTTGTCGTAAAGCGCATAGCGGCCCTTGGATACGCGAAACGCCTCCGTTATCAGGTAGTAGTCCGGTTTCTCCAAGGCCTCGATGCAGAAGCGCGCAGCGCCCTCGAGGTTACCCGGCGTTTCCTGCCATATCCGCAGGGCGATGAGGCGCAGGGAGTCGGCGCTGTGTTCGCTGATCTCCAACCGGGTCGAGGCCAGCTTGGTGAACTCGGGCCCGGCGCCAATGCCCTTGATGTTGATGAGCGCGGCGGCGCCGAACTCTCTGTCCTTGTTGAAGGCGATCGAGGGAATCTTACCCACCACCGGCGCCAGGATATCGTCCGGATAGCCGCAGCTGCGCAGGTGATCGATATAACGAATCCCGCTCTCCGCCGTGACCTTGACGATGGCGCCGGGTTCGTATTTGGAATCCGGGAAGGGGAGCGCGGTCCAGCCGCTCTCCTTGAACAGCCCGCGCCATTCCTCGGGTGAATAAATGTCGCCGGCATCGGATGAGCAAGCGATCAAAAAAGCGCCGGCCAGCGTGGAACGGATAAGATTAGCCACGTAAGGCATAGCGATTCCCCCAAGAGGTGAACCAACGCCGAAGATACTTTACGAAAATTCCGCCCCATATACGAGCAGAAACCGCGCGCCGGTCACACTGCGGGTTGCAACCGGATCCGGCCAATTCGCCGCCGCGTCTAGGCAAGGGGTAAGGATTGCAACGCCGGCAAACGGCACACTCCACCGCAACCGTCCAGAGCGCGGTTTCAAGGTCGCATGAGTACCCGGCCGAAAGTCCTAGCCGAGCGGCCATGAAAAAAGGCCGCTCACTTTGGGGTTAAACCCCGTGGCCGGCCATCTGGTCTTTGACGCGAAGTTTTTCGCGTTTTAGTTCGGCGAGGTGAAGTTCATCCGGTAAGGGGCGATGGACTTCTTCGTCAATCTCGCGTTCCAAGCTCGCGTGCTTGGAACGTAAGGAGTCGAGAGGCTCGTCTGCCGTCATTCGCATCCTCCTTCTCTCGGGTATGTAGCAGCGATGCTACGCCCGATTCGTTAATCTGGCAATGGCCGGAACATTACCGTAAAGATATCAAAGCGATATGAACAAACCTTCACAGCACCCCAAACGGCTTATCGTCGGCATCAGCGGCGCCAGCGGAATTGTCTACGGAATCCGCGTCCTGGAGGCCCTGAAAACCCAGGATGTCGAGGCCCACCTGGTCATGACCAAGGCGGCCGAAATGACCCTGGCTTACGAAACCGGCATGAAGGCCGCGCAGGTGCGCGCCCTGGCCGATGCCGCCTATAGCATCGCCGACGTGGGGGCGGCCATTTCCAGCGGCTCGTTCCGGACCCTGGGCATGGTGGTGGCGCCGTGTTCGATCCGCTCCATGTCGGAAATCGCGGCCGGCACCACCTCGAACCTTCTGACCCGGGCCGCCGACGTCACCTTGAAGGAACGCCGCCGCCTGGTGCTCATGGTGCGCGAAACGCCCCTGCACTCCGGCCACCTGCGTTCCATGCTGGCGCTTTCCGACATGGGCGCGATTATCGCCCCGCCGGTGCCCGGTTTCTATGCCAAGCCCAAAACCATCGACGATCTGGTGGATCAGACCGCCGGCCGGGTGCTGGACCTCTTCGGCCTCGACACGGGCAAGGTAAAACGCTGGGGGGAAGCGGACTAGGTCCCCGACTCTTAAACGTAAAATTGTCGTCCCGGACTTGATCCACTGGTGTCCGATTTAACCTCGCGCTACCAGTCCGAACGGGTTCCCGGCACCGCAAGTCCCCCCACCCCAACCCTCCCCCTCAAGGGGGGAGGGAGAAAAAGCGGCGTTCTCCCACTAACTCCCTCCCCCTCGACGGGGGAGGGTTGGGGTGGGGGTGACAGCCGTGCCAAGTATTCCCGGTGCCCGAAGACGCGCCGCTTTCCTGTCCAAAACCGCGCCGGGGACTTGGAGGCGTATAGACTCAATGACTTGCCACCTGTCTTCATAATTAAACCGGACAGCAGCGGATCAAGTCCGGGACGACGGAAAAATGAGTATGTAATCTAACCGTCAAGCAGGCGCCGGGCCGCGCCGGGGCTCAGCTCCGAGGCGGCTGCGTGTAAGAGCGCGCTCAAGGCATCCATATCCGCCGCGCCGGGGCGCGCGCCCTCGGCGCCCAAATAGGCCTTCAGGTTCGCCGCCATGGCGGCGGGCGACGCCGCGCCTTCGGGCACCGGGCGAACCCGGTTCAGGATGTCTTGCTGGATCGACTCGGCCGCCAGTTCCCTGGCCTTGATATCTTCGCGCAAGTTCGCGGCGGCTTCCCCGGTCTCCAGGGTTTGATCCTTGAGCCAGCGCCGCGCGCCGCGCAGGGGCAGAATCACCTTGTCGCGCCAATCCCGCGTCGCGGCGATCAGTTCGGCGGTCTCGTCCGCGTTCAGGGTCCGGCCCCGGCTTCCCGCCCAGCAGCAAAACAGCAGCAGGTTCACGTCCAGGTCCAGCCGGTCCTGTAAGTCGAGACAGGCCGCCGCCACTCCTTCGCGCACATAAAGAGTTAGCGAATAACTCCAGAACGGATTTCCGTTGTCCGGCGTCATTTAGTCTTATGGCTTTCCACCCATTCCTGGGCGTAGTCCCGGCGCAGGGCCATGTTGCTCAGCATGGCTATACTCATGGTCAGGGCGGCGCCCAGGCTGGCCAGGGCCATGTCCTTGTGGGCGTCCCAAACGTCGCCCTGAGTTCCCAGATAGGTTATCCCCAGATCGCCGCCGAACATTTCCGCCGCGCCCCATTCGAACAGCTCGAATATCATCGAGGTGGACATGGTCAAGTCGAGGGGCAGAAAATATCCCCAAAATCCCCGCACCTTCACGATCCGCACGAATACTTCGCGTAAGGGATAGGCGAGCAGCAAGCCATAGGTGAAATGCACCAGGCGGTCGAAGTGGTTGCGTTCCCACCCGGCCATCTCGTTCAAGGTCCGGCCAAAGACATCCGCGCTCCAGGCGTCATAGGGGACTTCGGAATAGGTGTAGTGCGCGCCGAGCGCGTGCAGGCACATAAACAGGAAAATGAAGGTGTAAGAAGTGCGCGAGAAGGGAAAGCGGCGGTAACCGGCAGCCAGCGCGGCCACGAAAACCACCACCAGAACATTCTCCAAGGCCCAGTCGGCGCGATCGAAGGGATCCATGGCGAGCACGATCCACTCAAGGGTGAAGAGGATCGCCAATACCGACACGTAACGGCGGTGCGCGGCCTTCATGGCCCTCAGGAGCCGGCGCCGGCCGGGCGCAGGGTAAAGACGCCGCCGGCGCCGCCCGGCGCTTCGACGGCGAAGACCGCATCGGCGCGCGTTATAACCTCCTTATAATCTTCAAAGCGAACCTGGCCGGCGCTGAACTCGACGAAGGTCACCACCTCCCCGGCCTTGGCGAAGGCGAGGATGCCCAGTTCCCCCTTGGCGATCATGCCCCGCCGTTCGATCTCGCTCAGATCCCAGCCGAAGGGGCAATCGAGCAGCGGGCCGGTGGACGGCTTGACCCCTTGCAGTATGCGTACCTGGTCCCAATCCCCAGCCGCGATCTCCTGCTCCAGCGCCAGCCCGCGGCCGGCCTGGGCGGCCCGTTCCACCGCCGCGGTGAAACCGGATCTGGCCTCGGCCAGGCGCGTGCATTCCCGGTAGGAGGGGCCGTAAGACATATAGCCCACGGCCAGAATTATAACCGGCGCGATCGCCAAGGCGGGCCAGGACGGCAGGCTGCTTAGGGCGGTGCGGATACTCATGGTTTCGTGCGCTTCAGCAATCCAGGGTGTGGTCGCGTTCCCACTGGCTCAGGTGGCGGTTGAAAGCGTCCCAGTCCTGCATCCGCAGCTTGACGTAGCTGTCGATGGCCGCCCCGCCCATGGAATCGCGCAGCACCTTGTTTTTTTCCAGAAAACGCAGGGCGTCAAGCAGGTTGAGGGGCAGCTTCTTGGCGCCGCGCGCCTTGTGGCCTTCCGCGTACATGTCGATATCCAGGCGCTTGCCGGGGTCGCGTTTCTTGGCGATGCCGTCGAGGCCCGCCGCCAGCAAACCGGCCTGCATGAGATAGGGATTGGCGGCGCCGTCCATAAGCCGGAATTCGATCCGCCCTGGATCGGGAATGCGGACCATGTGGGTGCGGTTGTTGCCGCTGTAGGTGATGGTGTTGGGCGCCCAGGTGGCGCCGGAGACCGTGCGCGGCGCGTTGATCCGCTTGTAAGAGTTGACGGTCGGGTTGAAGAGCGCGGTCAGGGCCTCGGCGGAGTGCATGACGCCGCCCAGAAACCCATAGGCTAAAGCCGACAAGCCCATGTCGTCGCGCCCGGCGAAGAGGTTTTTCTTGCCCGTCTTGTCCCACAAGGACACATGGCAATGACAGCCGTTGCCGGTCAGGCCGGTGAAGGGCTTGGGCATGAAGGTCGCGCGCATGCCGTTATTCTCGGCGATGGTCTTGGTCATGTATTTGAAAAACACATGGCGGTCGGCGGTCAGCAGGGCGTCGTCGTAGTCCCAGTTCATTTCGAACTGGCCGTTCGCATCCTCGTGGTCGTTCTGATAGGGGTTCCAGCCGAGCTTGAGCATGGCGTCGCAGATGGCCGAGATAATGTCGAAGCGGCGCATGAGGGCGGATTGATCGTAGCAGGGCTTGGCCTGGGTATCGCGGGCATCGGATAAGGCCGTGCCCTCGGGGTCGATCAGGAAGTATTCGCACTCGACCCCGGTCTTCATGCGGTAGCCTTTCTTGGCCGCCGCCTCGATCTGGTGCTTGAGCATAACCCGGGGCGAGGCTTCGACCGGCTTGCCGTCCATCCAGAGGTCCGAGGCCAGCCAGGCCACCTCCGGCTTCCAGGGCAGGATGGTCAAGCTATCCGGATCGGGTATTCCGAACATGTCCGGGTGCGCCGGGGTCATGTCCAGCCAGGCCGCGAAACCGGCGAAACCGGCGCCGTCTTTCTGCATCTGCCCGATGGCGCGCGCCGGCACCAGCTTGGCCCGGGTCACGCCGAACATATCGACGAAGCTAATTAGAAAATACTCGATGCCCTTGTCTTTGGCGGCCTTAGCCAGATCCCGTGCCATGTAGATCGCTCCCCTATCGGTTATTTACTTCAGAGTGGTTTGACCGGGATAAAAAACATCCCCTCCCCTTCAAGGGGGGAGGAGAGTTTTTCGTTTCAATCGATCCACCAGGGTATCTCTAGATGAAAATTCGTTTCCTCGTGTGAACAGTGACTTTGGCCGTCTAGCCAAAACGACTCAAGCTTTTATCTTTCTTTCCGGCTCGGGGCGCAGCGCCAGACCGGCGGAGGTAAAGGGGCGGTCGTGGCGCAGGGCGGGGATGCGTTCGCGCGCCGAGTCTGCCTTGGCCGGGTCGATTTCGGCGATGACGAAGCCCTCGTCCTCGCCGCCGTCGGCCAGCACTTCGCCCCAGGGATCGACGATCAGGGAATGGCCGTAACATTCGCCGCCGCCCGCCAGGGTGCCGTACTGGCAGGGCGCGATCACAAAACTGCCGGTCTCGATCGCCCGGGCCCGGTTGAGGACGTGCCAGTGGGCCTGTCCGGTTTGCTTCGTGAAGGCGGCGGGGATGCTGAGAACCCGCGCCCCGGCTTGGGCCAAATCCCGGTACAGGGCCGCGAAGCGCAGGTCGTAGCAAATGCTCAGGCCCAGGGCGGTCCAGGGCAGCTCGGCGACAACCGCCGCGCCGCCGGGCGCGATGGTGGCCGATTCGCGGTAGTCCCCGCCGGCGCCCAGTTTCACGTCGAAGAGGTGGATCTTGTCGTAGCGGGCCGCGATCCCGCCTTCGGAGTTCAGAACATAGCCCCGGTTCAAAATCCGGCCGTCGGGACCGGTCACGCCCAGGGACCCCAGATGTATCCAAACCCCGTGTTCGCGCGCCGCCGCCGCGAAAGCCGGCAAAACCGGGTGCGCGCCCTCGGGAAACGCCGCCGGATGAAACAAGCCATCGCGAGTTTCCAGGCCGGAGAAATACTCGGGCAGGCAGATGAGATCGGCCCCGGCCCCGGCCGCCTCGCCCAGCAGGCGCAAGCTGACCTCTAGATTGTGGGCGACGTCGGGGGTCGCGCAATTCTGGACACAGGCGGCCTTGAAGGAGGTGCTCATTCCCACAGCATAGACCGGAAAGTCCGCTTTGCGAAGCGCCGGAGGCGCGGTTGCGAAGTGGCGGAGGCTTCGAGCGGTATTTCGATATCTTCCCTTTTCATAGGGGCTATGCCGTTTTAACATGGCTCTACAAACAGGATCGGAGATTTCCACTCCGGCCGAGGGAAAACTTAGGAGCGGGCAGAGGATCGCACGCTCAGCAGGGATGGTACGCGAGTATGGCAGAACTCCTGGCCGATTCGGCCGACGTAGATCATTACGTGCGCTTCGTCGAGGTGCAGAAAAGCTACGACGGCGAGATCCTCGTCGTTAAGAACCTCAATCTCGACATCGAACGGGGCGAGTTCCTGACCATGCTTGGGCCCTCAGGCTCGGGCAAGACCACCTGCCTGATGATGCTGGCCGGTTTCGAGCCGGCGACCCATGGCGAGATATATCTCGACGGCAACCCGATCAACAACGTGGCGCCCCACAAGCGCGACATCGGCATGGTGTTCCAGAATTACGCCCTGTTCCCGCACATGACCGTGGCGGAAAACCTGCGCTTTCCTCTGGAAGTTCGCCGCATGGACAAAAGCGAGCAGGAAAGCCGGGTCAAGCGCGCCCTGGACATGGTCGAGCTCGGCGCCTTCGGCAACCGCCGGCCGGGGCAGCTATCGGGCGGCCAGGCGCAGCGCGTGGCGGTCGCCCGCGCCCTGGTCTTCGATCCCAAGCTGGTGCTCATGGACGAGCCCCTGGGTGCGCTCGACAAGCAGCTGCGCGAGCAGATGCAGTACGAGATCAAGCACATCCACGAACAACTGGGCGTCACCGTGGTTTATGTCACCCACGATCAAAGCGAAGCCCTGACCATGTCGAACCGCATCGCGGTCTTCAATGATGGGGTGATCCAGCAGTTGGCGCCGCCGGACGCGCTCTACGAAGCGCCCGATAACGCCTTCGTCGCGCAATTCATCGGCGAGAATAACACGCTTACCGGCAAGGTGACCGCGGTCAACGGAACGACCTGCACGGTTGACCTGGAGGGGGGATCGACCACCGCGCTCGCGATCAACATCGACGGCGTGGGCAGCGCGACCAGCATGTCGCTGCGCCCGGAACGGGTCACGGTTAACCCGCCCGAGGGCCAATGCCCGAACCTGTTCGATGCCCGGGTGAAGGAATTGATTTATTTGGGCGACCATATGCGCACGCGCATGTCGGTCTGCGGCAATGAAGATTTTATCGTCAAAATACCGAACGCGGCGGGGCACGTGCACTTGGTGCCCGGCGCGGAGGTCAAGGTCGGCTGGCAGCCCGAGGATTGCCGGGCACTGGACTCACCATCCTGACGCGCCGCCAAGGAAGCGGCGCCAAAAACAATAAGTGGCAAACCACCGTGGTTTTATCAGTTACGAAACGAAAATTAGGAGCTAACGAATGAAACGCTTACTTACCACCACATCTTTGGCGATCGTCGCCGCCTTCGCCATGTCGGCGGGCGCGCAGGCGGTTGACCTTACCATGGTCTCCTGGGGCGGCGCCTATACCGCCAGCCAGCAGAAGGCCTATCACGACCCCTACATGGCCGCGAATCCAGACGTGAAGATCATCAACGACGACAGCTCCGCCGAGGCCCTGGCCAAGTTGCGGGCCCAGGTCGAGGCCGGCAACGTGACCTGGGATTTGGTCGACATGGTCGCCTCCGATGCGATCACCGCCTGCGAAGAAGGCTTGATCGAGGAATTCGATCCGGACGTATTGCTGGCCCCGGCGCCGGACGGCACGCCCGCCTCCAAGGACTTCTTCCCCGGGTCGCTGACCCCGGGCGGCACCAACTGCTACATCCCTCAAATCGTCTATTCGACCACTTTCGGCTACCGCACCGACATGGTCGGCAGCACGGCGCCAAGCACCATCGCCGACGTCTTCGATCTGAAGAAATACCCGGGCAAGCGGGCGCTTGAGAAAAAGCCGATCGGCAACCTGGAATGGGCCCTGATCGCCGACGGCGTTCCCGGCACCAAGGTTTACGAGGTTCTGGCCACGGCAGACGGCGTCGACCGGGCCTTCGCCAAGCTCGAAACAATCAAGGATTCAGTGGTTTGGTGGACCAAGGGCGCGCAGCCGCCGCAGCTTCTCGCCGACGGCGAAGTTGTCATGGCTTCGGCCTATAACGGCCGCCTGTTCTCGGCCATCGCCGAAAAGAATCAGCCGATCGGCATGCTTTGGGATTGGCAGGTCTTCGATCTGGACGGTTGGGTCATCCCCAAGGGCACCAAGAACCTGGCCGCGGTCAAAAAATACCTGATGTTCGCGACCGACACCCAACGCCTGGCCGATCAGGCGAAGTTCATCTCCTACGGCCCGGCGCGTCAGTCGTCGGCCCCCTTGGTGGGCAAGCACGCGGATCTGGGCATCGACATGAAGCCCCATATGCCGACCGATCCCAACAACGCCAAGACCACCTTGAACTTCGATTATGTGTGGTGGGCCGATAACCGGGCCGAGATGGACGAGCGTTTCAACGCTTGGCTCGCGAAGTAAGAAAATGTCTATCGCGGGGTGGGAGGGCACATGCCCTCCCGCCTCCACAACTTTCTAAAACGGCGGAAGAAAACCTTGGCGCAAACGGAAGCAATTGACGACGGCACCATGCGCACGGCCGATGGCATGCCGCTCAAGCTCGCCCTCGAACGCGCCCTGTTCCGCTCGCGTCTGCGCGCCGTGCTGCTGGTCCTGCCGCTGTTTGCCTTTCTTGTCATCACCTTCGTGCTGCCGATCTTCGACATGCTGTTCCGCAGCGTCGAGGACCAAGTCATCGCCGAAATTTTGCCGCGCACGGTGGTGGAAATCGAGGCCTGGGACGAAACCTCCGGCGTCTTGCCGGGCGAGGCGGTGTTCGAGGCCATCGTCAAGGACATGGCCGAAGGCAAGGAGAACAAAACCCTTGGCAAGGTGGCCCGCCGGCTCAACTACGAAATTTCCGGCATGGCCAGCCTGTTCCGCAAAAGCGGGCGCAAGGCCGGCAAGATCGAGGCGCCGTACAAGGAACAGTTACTCAAGATCGACAAGCGCTGGAACAACCTCGAACTTTGGAAGCTGATCAAGCGCGAAAAGGGCTATTTCACCGCCAGCTACTTCCTGGCCGCGGCGGACATGGAATATAAACCCGACGGCGGCATCGGGATGCGGCCGGAAAATCGCCAGATATACCAGCATTTGTTCGTCCGCACCCTGTGGCTCAGCGGCTTAATCACCCTGTTGTGCCTGGTGCTCGCCTATCCGGTTTCATATCTCTTGGCGACGCTGCCGTTGCGCAGCGGCAATCTCCTGATGATCCTGGTGCTGCTGCCGTTCTGGACTTCGCTTCTGGTGCGCACCACATCCTGGATCGCCTTGCTGCAAAGCCAGGGCGTGATTAACAGCATCTTGGTCGGCATCGGAATAATCGACGACGACAGCCGCCTGCAGTTGATCCACAATCAGTTCGGCACCATCGTCGCCATGACCCACATTCTGCTGCCGTTCATGATCCTGCCGCTGTATTCGGTCATGAAGACGATTCCGCCCTCCTACATGCGCGCCGCGCGCTCGCTTGGGGCGACGCCCTTCACCGCTTTCGTCAGGATTTACATGCCCAATACGGTCGCCGGCGCCGGCGCCGGCGGGATTCTCGTGTTCATCCTGGCCATCGGCTACTACATCACGCCGGCGCTGGTCGGCGGGCGCACCGGCACCCTGATCTCCAACTTCATCGCCTCCTTTATTTCCGGCAGCACCCAGAACTGGGGCTTGGCGGCGGCGCTCGGCATGATGCTTTTGGCCATCGTTCTGGTGTTCTACTTCCTCTACGACAAGATCGTCGGCATCGATAACATGAAGCTGGGATAGGAAAATGTCGTCTCTACAACCCTATGCGGGCAAGTTGGAGCGTACCTGGTTCTACACCTACCGGACCATTTGCGCGGCGATATTCGTGTTCCTGATCGCGCCGATCTTCGTCATCTTTCCGCTCAGCTTCAACGAACTGCCCTACTTCACCTTTACCCCGGAAATGCTGTCCCTCGACCCGGCCGGCTACAGCACCAAGTGGTATGCCGAATTTTTCACCGAGCAATCCTGGCGCGACGCGGTCGCCAACAGCTTTTTCATCGCCATATTCGCGACCCTGATGTCGACCACCGTGGGCACCGTCGCCGCCCTGGGACTCAGCAGCCCGGCCATGCCGTTCCGCTCGGCGGTCATGGCGATCCTGATCTCGCCCATGATCGTGCCGCTGATTATCTCGGCGGCGGGCATGTTTTTCTTTTATTCGCGCATCGGCCTCGCCTCGACCCACCTGGGCGTGATCCTGGCCCACGCGGCCCTGGGCACCCCCTTCGTGGTCATCACCGTGACCGCGACCCTGGTCGGTTTCGACCATTCCTTGACCCGCGCCGCCGCCAGCCTGGGGTCCAACCCGACCCGGACCTTCTTCAAGGTCATCGTGCCCCTGATCCTGCCGGGGGTGATTTCGGGCGCGCTGTTCGCCTTCATTACCTCCTTCGACGAGGTGGTGGTGGTGTTGTTCGTCGGCTCGGTCGAGCAGCGCACCATCCCCTGGAAGATGTTCTCGGGCATCCGCGAGGAAATCCGCCCGACCATCCTGGCGGTCGCCACCTTGCTGGTGCTGATCTCCATGCTGCTCCTGACCATGCTGGAGCTGCTGCGCCGGCGCAACGAGCGGCTGCGCGGCCTGTCGCCGGGCTGATCTTCCTACCGCGAACCATACCGCCGTCGTCCCGGACTTGATCCGGGACCTTCGGGTTAGACCGGGCTCGCCCCCTCCCGAAGACCCCGGATCGAGTCCGGGGTGACGTGAGTTCGTTTGCAGGTTGGTGCGCTAGCAGCCCAAGCCCGGATCAAGTCCGGGACGACGGCGGTATGGATTGCTAGAACTCAAAATCATAAGCGGCATTGACGAAACGCCCCTCAAGCCCAAGATTAGCGGCTCAGGCACACATCTATTCTTTGGAGTCCACATGAGAGTTGGCATCCTGGGCGCCGGGGTCGGCCGGCGCTTGAACAACGTACAATTACCGCCCAAGATCCTGCTGTCCTTCGGCGGCAGGACCTTGCTTGAGCGCCATGTGGAGATCCTGCGCGCTTGCGGCATCCAGCGCATCGACCTGGTGACCGGTTTCCGGGCTTCGGAGGTCGAACGCGAGATCGCGCGTATCGGGGCCGGGGATATTGTCCATACCTGCTTCAACCCGCACTTCGAGGAAGGCGCGATCCTTTCCTTCGCGGCGCTGGGGCCCGCCTTCACCGCCGGCGAGCCCGTGGTCTTCATGGATGGCGACGTGCTCTACGACCGCCGCATGATGGAACGGCTGTTGGCGAGCACCCAGGACAATTGCTTCCTCATGGACCGCCAGACCGAAGACGGCGATGACCCGGTGAAACTCTGCATGCGCGGCGATATCCTGGTCGATTTCCACAAGCGCCCGGAACGGCGCCACGATTGGTGGGGGGAATGGGTCGGTTTCGCCCGCTTCTCGCCCGATATCGCCGCCAAGACGATTCATGAGGCGGAACGGATAATCGCCTCCGGCCGGCGCGATACGATCTATGAAGACGCCATGCGCAATATTCTCATAGACGAAGCGCCGGGCCATTTCGGGGTCGAGGACATTACCGGCCTGCCCTGGGTCGAAATCGATTTCCCGGAGGATCTGAAGCGCGCGCACCGGGAAATTTTCCCCATCTTGTCGGAATCCGAAATGGCAGCCGAAGCAGCCCCCGCGGCGCGTGCTGGAGCGACATGACCGCACTGGTCACGGGCGCGACCGGCTTTGTCGGCTCCGCCATCGCGCGCCTCTTGCTGGAACGGGGCGAGAGCGTCCGGGTCTTGGCCCGGCCGGGCAGCGACCGGCGCAACCTGAAGGGTCTCGATCTGGAGGTGGCGGAGGGCGACCTCGGCGACCCGGCCTCCCTGGAGCGGGCCTTGCGCGGTTGCCGGGCGCTGTTTCACGCCGCCGCCGACTATCGCCTCTGGGTTCCCAAGCCCGAGGAAATCTATCAAGCCAATGTCGAAGGCACCCGGCGGCTCATGGAGCTGGCGGGAGAAACCGGGGTGGAACGCATCGTCTATACCAGCAGCGTCGCGACCCTGGGGATCGATCCGGGCGGCGCCCCGGCCAATGAGGACACGCCGGTTACCCAGGACGACATGATCGGCCACTATAAACGCTCCAAGTTCCTGGCCGAGCGCGAGGTCGATACCCTGGTGCGCGAGGCCGGCCTGCCGGCGGTGATCGTCAATCCGTCGACCCCCGTGGGGCCGCGCGATATCAAGCCGACCCCGACCGGGCGCATGATCGTGGAAGCGGCCGCCGGGCGCATGCCGGCCTACGTCGATACCGGCCTGAACGTGGTTCATGTGGACGACGTCGCCGCCGGGCACTTACTGGCCTTCGACAAGGGCGCGGCCGGCGAACGTTATATCCTGGGCGGGGAGAACTTAACCCTGGGCGAAATCCTGACCCGGATCGCGGCCCTCTGCGGGCGCCGCCCGCCGCGGGTGAAAATCCCCCACAACGCCCTGGTGCCCCTGGCCCACGCCGCCGAGGCCTGGGCCCGCCTGAACGGAAAGGGCGAGCCCTTCGTAACCCTGGACGGGCTGAAAATGGCCAGGAAACGCATGTTCTTTTCCAGCGCCAAGGCCGCCGAAAAGCTGGGCTACAAGGCCCGCCCGGCGCAAGAAGCCCTGGCCGATGCCGTGCAATGGTTCCGCGAGGCTGGCTACACAAAGGGGTGATATCCCTTGGAATCGTGGGCCAATGGGCCTAAATATGAGCGCCAGGGGATCCCTTACAGCAATTTTTCAAGAGGCCGCCAGTGTCCGTTCCACTAAATCAGCAAGTGCGCGTCGGCGCCTATATCCTCAAGCAACGCCTGAGCGGACGCGCGCGCTACCCGCTGGTTTTGATGCTGGAGCCCTTGTTCCGCTGCAATCTGGCCTGTCCGGGCTGCGGCAAGATCGACTACCCGGCGGAGATTCTGAACCGCCGCCTTTCGCTCGCCGAGTGTATCGAAGCGGTCGAGGAGTGCGGCGCGCCCATCGTCTCGATTCCCGGCGGCGAGCCCCTGCTCCACAAGGAGATGGGCGAAATCGTGGCCGAAATCGTCAAGCGCAAGAAGTTCGTCTATCTCTGCACCAACGCCTTGCTGCTGGAAAAGAAGCTGCACCTCTTCAAGCCCAGCCCCTATCTCACATTTTCAATCCATCTGGACGGCTTGGAGGAAGAGCACGACCGCGCGGTCGATCAAAAGGGCGTCTTCGCGCGCGCGGTCAAGGCCATCCGCCTGGTCAAGGACGCCGGTTTCCGCGTCAACATCAACTGCACCCTGTTCAATAACGCCAAGGCGGATAAGGTCGCGGCGTTTTTCGATTATATCAGCGAACTCGGCATCGAGGGCATCACCGTCTCCCCCGGCTATGCCTATGAGCGCGCGCCCGACCAGGAACACTTCCTCAGCCGCCATCAGACCAGCGATTTGTTCCGCGAGGTCTTCCGCCGCGGCAAGGGCAAGAAGTGGGTGTTTTCGCAGTCCAGCCTGTTCCTCGACTTCCTGGCCGGCAATCAGGAATACCACTGCACGCCCTGGGGCAACCCGACGCGCAACATCTTCGGCTGGCAGCGGCCCTGCTACCTGCTTAACGAAGGCTACGTGAAGACCTTCAAGGCCCTGATGGAGGAGACCGACTGGGAAAGCTACGGCACCGGCAACTATGAGAAGTGCGCCAACTGCATGGTCCATTGCGGCTATGAGCCGACCGCCGTCAACGAGACGGTTAAGCATCCCTTGAAAGCGCTGAAGGTCTTTTTGCGCGGCGTGCGCACCGATGGCCCCAAGGCGCCCGACATCTCCCTGGCCAAGCAGCGCCCGGCCGAGTTCATCTTCGACCGCCTGGTTTCCGAAGCTGTATCGGCCAAGCCCGCCGATAGTAAGAACGAAACCGGCAAGAAAACCTCAGCCGCCGCCGAGTAGTTCAATCTCGGCAACGGCCCCGCCCTCGTGCTTCGTCCCTCGACAGGCTCGGGATGAGGAAGCTCAGCATGAGGTAATTGGGAGAACACCCTCATCCTGAGCTTGTCGAAGGACGAGGGTGCTCGGTCCGGTTCTTGGCAAGACGTGAGAGGGAATCGAAATCCCCGTCTATCAGAGCTTTCTTCTTGGCCCGGCTCCAGCCTTTTAGGCGTTGCTCCGCTGCTATTGCATCAGTATTCCGGTCAAACTCCTGATGGTAGACAAGTTCGACCGGACGGCGCGATTTGGTGAAGCCACCATATGTCCCGGCATTGTGTTCGGCAACGCGCCGCTCAAGACCATCGCGTGCCGAACCGACATAGTATCGTCCGTCCGAGCAAACCAGAATATAGACATATGCACTCACAGGCCTCGATTCCCAATCGCATGGGCCGCCATAGGGCGGCCTGATTTCCTCGTACTTCGACAAGCTCAGCATGAGGAAATCAGAAACTTCCCTCAACCTAAAACAGCCTAGTCCTGAGCTTGCCGAAGGATGCGGACCGGCACTACCATTCGCCGCCGAGTAACGCGCCCGCCGCGCACTCCAGGGCCGCGAAGGCGCGCCGGGCTTCGCCGCCTAAACGGATCATCGCCACGATCTCCCAGGGACGGCTCAGCAAGGCGCCGGCGACCGCCCCCCGGCGCAGGCCGCCGTCCGGACCCATGGCCGTCAGGGCCGCCTGAGGCAAGCTGCGCGCCGCCGGGTCGGCGACCGCGCGCAAGGCCAGGAACGGCACCCCGGCCCTGGCCGCCGCGCGGGCGATGCCGTGAGATTCCATATCGACCGCGGCCGCGTCCAGAGTGCGGTGCAAGCGTTGCTTTTCCGTAACAGAGGCGACCGCGTGGCCACAGCCCAGCAGGCTGCCGCCCAAGGCCATGACGCCCGCCGCCTGAAGGCGGTCAAGCATTCGCGGCCGCCACACCGTGTCGGCGCCGAAACACTCACCGTCCAGGTCGGTCACCGACTCGGCCAGAATCAGCGCCCCGGGCCGCAATTCGGGGTCGAGCCCGCCACAAAGGCCAAAGCTGACGACGGCCTCCGCCCCTTGCCCGATCAAGCGCGCGGCGGCGTCTTGCGCCCGGCCGGCATCGGCGCCGGCACAGGCGACGAAGGCGGTGCGGCGCGCGCTTTTCGCGGCCGTTTCGATTATTTTGGATTCAGCCCGCAGCCCGGTAACGAAGGCAATGCCCGCGGTCACATCCCGAATCGCACGCGGGCGTTGTTGGCTTGGCGCAGGTTGCGGTAGCGGGCCAGGGCCCACAGCGGGAAGTAAGCGCTGTAACCGTGATAGTTCAGATAGAACACGCGCGGAAAGCCGATGCCCGTGTACCACTTCTCGCGCCACTTGGCGCCGTCGCGCGGCGCTTGTTCGAGGAAGGCGACGCCCCGGCGCACGGCCTCGCTCCCGACCTCGCCCGCCGCCATGAGACCCAACAAGGCCCAAGCGGTTTGCGAGGCGGTCGAGGCTTTGACGGTGCCCCGGTTTTCCTGCCAGTAGGTCGCGCAGTCCTCGCCCCAGCCGCCATCGGGCTTTTGCCAAGACTTCAGAAACGCGGCCGCCTTACGAATATGCGGGGCCGAAAGATCGTCCTCGCAGGCATTGAAGGCGCATAGGGCCGACCAGGTGCCGTAAATGTAGTTCACGCCCCAGCGGCCGAACCAGGAACCGTCGGCTTCCTGCTCCCGGCGCAGGAAATCCAAACCCCGGCGAATCGCCTGATGATCGCGCCCGAAACCGAGCTGCGCCAGCATGGAAATGCAGCGCGCGGTCACGTCCACGGTCGGCGGGTCCAACAACGCGCCATGGTCGGCGAAGGGGATATGGTTCATGTAGTAGTATTCGTTCTCGGCGTCGAAGGCGCCCCAGCCGCCGTTACTGCTTTGCATGCCCAGTATCCAGTCGGTCGCCCGCTCGATCGCCGGGCGGCAGCGTGGGTCGCCGGTCCGCTCAAGCGCCATGACCACGACCGCCGTGTCGTCGACGTCGGGGTAATAATCGTTGCGGTACTGAAACGCCCAGCCGCCCGGCGGCAGGCCGGGCCGCCGCCAAGACCAGTCCCCCTGGGTCTCGGCAATCTCGCGCTCCAGCATCCAATCGATGGCGCCCTGCATGGCGACACCGTCCGGGTCTTCGCCCGCCTCCAACATGGCGTGGGCGGCGAGGCAGGTATCCCAGACCGGCGATAGGCAGGGTTGGCAGTACATCTTGTCGGGCCCGCGCTCTATCAGCAGCTTCTCGACCGCTTGGCGGGCAATGGCATAGTCGGGATCGTCTTGGGGCCGGCCCAGGGCATCGAAGGCCATGACCGTATTGGCGATGGCCGGAAATATCCCGCCCATGCCATCGTCGCCGTTCAAACGCGGGGTCATGAACTCGACCGCCTTGTCGATCGCCCAACGCCGGCTGCCCTTGGGAAAAGACCGGCTGGTGGTGCGCAACAGCTTGTTCAAACCGGCGAAGAAGGCGCCCATGGCATCGCCGGTCGCATTCATGGGATAGCGCTCGTCGTCCGGGTCGCGGAGGAACAATTCGTCGATGCGCACGGCGCGCGGGTTTTTCGCCTGCGGCTTCACGGTCATCAGGATCAGCAGCGGCACGATGACCGTGCGCGACCAATAGGAAACCTTCGACAGGTGAAAGGGAAACCAGCGCGGCAGCAGCATGATCTCGACCGGCATTTCCGGCACCGCGTGCCAGGGCACCTGTCCGAACAAGGCCAGCATGATGCGGGTAAAGACATTGGCTTGCGCCGCGCCGCCCCGCGCGCGGATTAGGCCGCGCGCCCGGCACATGTGTTCCGCGCCGGGGTCGTCGCCGGTCATCTTGAGGGCGAAATAAGCCTTGATGGTGGCGCTTAGATCGGTGTGGCCCTGGTAATACAGGGGCCAGCCGCCGTCTTCCGACTGTATGCCGCGCAGGTAATTGGCGATCTTGGCCTCGCGCGGGTCGTCGGGCTCGCCCAGAAAGGCGCGCAGCAGGATGTATTCGGCCGGGATCGTGGCATCGGCTTCGAACTCAAAAACCCAATGCCCGTCCGGGCGCTGCAGATCGCGCAGGGCGGCGCGGGTATCGCCAACCAGGCGGTCCAGGTCCGAGGGCTCGGCAATCAAGGAGTCCCGCGCCCGCGAGCCAGCCACATCCGCCGGCCCACTGGCGGCTTGACTGGCGGCTTGACTGGCGGCTTGCCCGTCTTCCCCGCGTGAGTTCAGCATCGAAAATCGGTCGGTCACGGCACTGTCTGTTTGTGGGGGGGTGGGAAACCCAAAAATCGCATGAAAGCAGTTGAAAAAATATAGTAGAACAAAGCCTTGGGTTCAATCCCCAGCCCCTGACCCAGAACCCGGCTTCAATCACGTTTCAGCGGGTTGACTGTGATCGTTCCGTGACAAGAGCCGCCGCCGCCCGGCCCGAGCGGACCGCGCTTTCTATGGTCGCAGGATAGCCGGTATCGGTCCAATCCCCGGCCAGCGCGACATTTCGCCATCCGGTCCGAGCCCCAGGGCGCTTGCGGACCGCATCCGGGGTCTGGGCGAATGTCGCCCGGCGCTCCTTGACCACCCGTACCGGCGGCATGGGGACGGCCGGAAGCTTCAGGGCCTGGGCGGTTTCGGCCCAGACTATCCCGGCGATGTCCTCGCTCGGCCGCGCCGCCAGGTTTTGCGCCGCGCTCACCGTCAGGCTGGCGATCCCGCCGCGCCGGAACAGCCACTGGGCGGTGCCGCCGATCAGCCCCAGGATGGAAACATCGCCGTTTCCCGCCCCAGGCGGCGGTTCAGGCAAACGAATATGGGCGTTCACGATCGGCCGCGTGTCCAGGGGAGCATCGAGCCCCGGCAAGACCCCGGCGGCGGCGGCGGGCGGCAGGGCGGCAACCACCTGGTCCCCAGGCGCGAGCGATACCTTGCGGGCGCCGAAGTCCAGAACCTTGGCGTCTTGCCCCTCAAACTCAAGCGCGCGCAGACGGTGGGAAAAGCAAATCTCCACGCCCTGGGCGCGTAAGTAAGCCAGGGCGGGATCGATCAGGCTGGCGGTCAGGCTGTCGCGCGCGATCATTGGCCGGCAGGACGCCGCACCCTTGGCGAAGCTCTCGCGCAGGACGCGCCACAGCAGGCGGGCCGAGGCTTCCTCTGGCGCGGTGTTGAGGGCGGCTACGGTCAAGGGTTCCCAAAAGCGTTCCCACATGGCATCGCCCGGCGTCAGGCAATCGGCGACGGTATCCTCCGGCCCGGCGCAAGCCAAGCGCCAGGCGCCCAGGTAATCGGCTATCCCGGTGCCGGGAATTCGCCGCGCGGCGGAAAGTATCCACCACGGCAAGGGCCCGGCGTTGGGGCGCAGGGTCCAGCGTTCGCCGCTGCGCAGGTCCAGGAACGGAAAGGCCGCGCGCGCCGGGCCGGTCAGGGAATCGCGCGCGCCAATACGCTCAAGATAATCGAGAGCCGCATGGTTGGCCGAAAACAACAGGTGATTGCCGTTATCGAGGGTGCAGCCGATTTGCGGGTCGTAATAGGACCGGCACCGTCCCCCCGCCTGGCCCGCGGCCTCGTAAAGCGTCGCCGCCCGCCCGGCCCCGGCCAGATGCACCGCGCAAGCCAAGCCGGCCATCCCGGCGCCCACGATATGAACCCGCGTCATGGGGGTGGAACCAGACCGGGCATCGGGCCCGGTCCCTCACCCCGGCTCTTCCTCGTCGGGGAGGGCAATCGCATAGGGTGCGGCAGTTCCACCAGTGCGTCCTTCGACAAGCTCAGGATGAGGATGATCTTGGGTGGCATAAAAAAATGTCCTCATCCTGAGCTTGTCGAAGGACGCAACCGCGATAATCCAAGCCATGTGTCAGGCGTGATCTTTGCACACGCGACTCCCCTGCCCCCTTGAGGGGGAGGGTTAGGGTGGGGGGGCCTTACTTGCATCGCGCGCGATCGTCTTTAGAAAATCAGGCAGCGGAGCGCGACCCAGAGCTTTTCGGGGCGCGACAAGCGGACCGCCTCGCGCGGGCGGTCCCAGCCACGCGCTTCGAGCCGCGCCAGGATGCGGCCATAGGTCTCCAGCATGAGGCGGGCCGGGCGCAAGCGCCGCCGGTCGCAGCGGGCCAGCAACTCGTGGGCGCGCGCGAAGCGGCTTCTGGCCATGTCCGCGAGCTCGGCGCAGGCCGCCGCCAAGCCGGGATGATCCACAACCGCCTTGGGTTCCAGGCCGGCCATGCCATGCTTGGCCAGCAGGACGCCGGGCAGATACAGGCGTCCGCGTTCGGCATCCTCGGCCACGTCGCGCAGGACATTGACGATCTGCAGGGCCTCGCCTTGAACCACGGCAAGTTCTTGCGCCGCCGCGCTGGTATCTCCGAAGACGCGGATCGACAACATGCCGACCGCGCCCGCCACCCGGCGGCAATACAAGGTGAAGACCTCGAAGGACGGGGCGACGATGGTGCTGCGCACGTCCATCTCCATGCCTTCGATCACCGCCAGGAATTCTTCCGCCGGCAGGGAGAACTCGGCCACCGGCCCCTGCAACGCGCGCGCCACCGGGTCCAGCGGACTGCCGGCGTAAAGCCGCGCTATTTCGCGCCGCCAGCCGGCCAGCTTCGCCAACTTGTTTTCCGGCGTATCCGGTTCGTCGGCGGCATCGTCGACCTCGCGGCAAAAGGCATAGATCGCATACATGGCGTCGCGGCGGTAAGGCGGTAAAATCCGCATACCCCAGAGAAACGAAGATCCGGAACGGGCGACGATGGCGCGGACACGATCCTGGGCGGAAGCACCCTCAACCATGGCGCCGCTGTCCGTCATAGCCAATCTCAGCGGCCCAGACGCGCCGTTTTGACCGGTCCCGATCCCGAACGGGGCCGTTCCCGCCAGACCGCGCCGATGCCGCGCAAGCCGCAGGAGACGAAATCCAGGCGGCTTAAGGAAACCCGCGCCGCCAGGGGATCGCTTTCGCGCAGGCGTTCGCTCAAGCGGCGGGCCAGGCGCAGGATGACCGCGGATTCCATGGCCAGGGAACGGCTGGACAGACGCTCAGGCAGAAGCCGCGCCATAATCAGGAGGTCGTCGACCTCGTCCAGGCAGAGGTTCAGGACCCGGCGCAAACCGGGGGTGGCGAAGCGGCGTTGCAGCACCCGCACATCGACCCCCGACGACTTGAGCCAAGGGAGCGGCAGATAGACCCGGTCCATGGTCAAGTAGTCGTCCTGGCAATCCTGCAAGTGATTGAGGACCTGCAGGGCGCTGCACAAGGCGTCGGAGAAGGGATAGCCGCTGGCCGACTCGCCGTGGAGATCAAGCAGGTAGCGCCCGACCGGATTGGCGGACATCTTGCAATAGCCCAAGAGTTCAGCCCAGTCGTCATAGCGCGATTTGACCGCGTCCTGCTTGAAAGCGGCGATCAAGTCCAGGCAATGGCGCGCCTCGACCCCGGTCTCCTCCAGGCTGTCGCGCATACGTTGCGCGGTCGCCAGGGCCGGGTTCCCGGTTTCGGCGCCGCTAAGCGCCGCCTCGAAGCGCGACAAGCGCTCGATCTTGTCCTCCGGGCTCAGATCCGGATTGTCGGCGATATCGTCGATGGCGCGGGCGAAGCGGTAAAAGACGGCGACATGGGGCCGCAGGTGCGCCGGCAGCAGCCAGGAACCGACCGGAAAATTCTCGTCTCCGGCGCTCTTGCCGGAAGGCGTCTCGATGGCTTCGCTAATGTTCACGCAAACCTCGGCAGGTGTTTCGATTGTTGGATGGCGGGAGCTTACAACTCCGTCCGGCGCCGCGCCAGGGCGCCGCTCACCCGCCCCTTCCAAACCCCGCCGCGGCCGAGCCAATGGCGGCGCGCGGAGTCGAAGGTCATGGCGCCATAAAGCGCGCCGGCCAAGGGCAAGGTCAGGGCGCGCCAGGGCGCCTGGCCGTAAAGGCGGAAGGTCGGCCAGGCGGTCGCCGCCATGAGCGACCAGGCGGCGGCCCCCAACAAGGCGGCGGCGCCTTCGCCATGCCAGGGGTACAACAGCACGCCGAGGCTGGGCACACCATACAAAAAGATCATGCCGGCCAGCACCCCGATCAAAAGCAAGACTTGGTGGCGCAACTGGGT
The DNA here is from genome assembly GCA_021776135.1 of Kiloniellaceae bacterium. Taxonomy (GTDB): domain Bacteria; phylum Pseudomonadota; class Alphaproteobacteria; order Kiloniellales; family J153; genus JAJFGN01. The sequence goes on along the minus strand of JAJFGL010000018.1, from coordinate 16,101 downwards.
ATAGGCGCTGCGCGCGACCATGCGCCAGATATCCCCCAGGCCCCGGTAGGGCCGCAGCGAGCGCGCGCCGGTATCGAAGCCGAGCCAGATACCGCCGCCCGCCCGCTCCGGGCTGCCGCTAAGGGTCAAATCCTTGATCCGCCGCGCCAGGGCGCAATCGTCAATGAGGGCGTCCTTGATGGCTTTGAGGCCGCCCATGGCCTCCAGGGCCGCCGCGCGCACCAGGATGCAGCCGCCCGCCGCCGCCGCCGTGCGCCGCGCCGGATCCTTGCTCCAGGAAAAGGGATAGAGCATTTGAAAAAAATAAATGAAGGGCGGGATCAGCAGTCGCTCCCAGGCCGAGACGCAGGATAACATGGCCATGAGCGAAACCAGGTCACGGCGCTCCCCTTCCGCCTTGGCGGCCAACCCACGCAGGATATGAGAATCGTAACCGATGTCCGCGTCGCTCAACCAGATGTAGTCCGGGGCCGTCGCGCGGGCGCGGGCCAGCCCTTCGGACAGGGCCCAGAGCTTGCCGGTCCAGCCCGGGGGCAGCTCGCGCGCCGCCACGATTGTTAGGCGCGTCTCCTGACCCAGCCGCGCGGCGGCCGCGCGCGCCGCCCGCGCGGTCCCGTCGCTGGAGTGATCGTCAACCAGGAAAACCTCGACCCGGCCCGGATAATCCTGGGCGAGGATCGAAGTCAGGCTTCGCGCGATGACATCGGCCTCGTCGCGCGCCGGCACGACGACAGCGACCGCCGGCCAGGACGAAACCGCCGGGGGCGACGCCAAATGCTCGAAGCCATGCCAGAAACGGCCGTGCAGCAAAGTAAGATAAAGCCAGATCAGCAGCGATAAGCCGGCGGCCAGACTCAAGATGCTTGCCATGGGGGCGCCTCGTAAAGTGTCTATCGCTTCCCCCATGGTCACCCTTGGGCTTGACCCGAGGGTCCATGGAAAACCGAGTCTCAGACCTCGATGGATTGCCGGGTCAAGCCCGGCAATGACTCAGGATTGGAACAATCCCAAGCGAGTCCGTAACGCCCTTAAACCCGGAACACGTAGGTCTTGCCCTCTTCGCGCAGGCTATCTTCGTAGTAAACCATGTGCCGGCCCGGCGCCTCCGGCCAGCCGGCGACCTCCTCCGTCCAGGCCGCGATCCGGGCCATCTCCTTCGCGCTGTAAAAACCGGGAACGTGGATAAAGCCGTCGCGGCGGAAGGCCGCGATTTGTTCGGGCGTCAGAATGCTTGGCTGTGTCATGGGTGCCTATTTTGGCCTTGAAGGAGTCGGGCGCAAGGCATGTTTTTTTTATGGACACACAACTATCGTAATCCGGGGTGACGGCGTCGGTGTTGGCGCGCGGGTTACAACTGCCGTTGCATGGAAGCGAAGCGGGAGAGAAAGTTATCTTTCGCTTCCTCGGGCGGGCAGGCGCGCAGGCGGCGTTGCGGCAGGACGCGCGGCTTGCCCAGAATCCTGGTAGCCTCGGCGTGCGAAAAGCCCGCCAGCTGGGTCGCCTCCAGATAGGCCGCCGCCCGGTCGGCGCGCTTAATCAAGCGGGCGGCGCTGCCGGGCAATTCCGCCGGCAGGCCGAAACGCAGGTGAACCGCGCGCATCAAGCTGACTTCCAGGGCCTTATAGTCCAGGCCCACCGCCGCCTTGAACGGCGTGATGAGATCGCCGATCACGTATTCGGGGGCGTCGTGCAGCAGGGCCGCGAGGCGCCAGCGCGGCGGCGTTGCGGGCTTGAAGTCAATGACCAGGCGTTCCACCAGCAGGGAATGCTGGGCGACGCTGAAGGACCACTGGCCGCTGGTCTGTCCGTTCCAGCGCGCCACCCGCGACAGGCCGAGGGCGATATCCGCGATCTCGATATCCAGCGGCGTGGGGTCGAGTAAATCCAAGCGCCGGCCGCTCAACATGCGCTGCCAGGCGCGGGGGGAACGAGGAGCCATGATGCTAGCCCCGCATACTGGGCCGCACCAGGTAGTCGAACCAATTACGCACCTCGGCCCGGCGCACGTCTTCGTTCATGACGTCTTCGTCCACGCCCAGAAGCCAGGCGAGATCGCCGCGGCTGGGGTCTTGGAACAGGGCCTCCAGCATATCGACATAGGCTTGCGCCGCGTCCATGTCGGCGAAGAACCCCATGCCGGTCAGGCGCTCCTTGCGGCAATAGCACAGGCGCGCCAGCTCATGCAGGTCGTATTCCGGATGGTATTGCAGGCCCCAGAACACGCCGCCTTGGTGGGTGACCGTCACGCATTGCACCTGGCTGTGGCCGTTGGAGGCCAGCAGCACCCCGCCCGGCGGCAGGTGAGTTACCTCGTCCTCGTGGCTGATGAAGGCGTCGAAGACGCTCTTCTTGCCGAAATAAAGAGGATGGCCCCGGCCCTCCGGGGTCAAGGCGATCTTGCGGGCGATTCCCATCTCACGCCCCCGGGCATTGCGCGCAACCGTGCCGCCGGTCGCCGCCACCGCGATCTGCGCCGCCCAGCAGGACCCGAAACTGGGCACTTGCGCGGCGAAGGCGGCGCGGGCGAAATCGATCTGGGCGTTCACATCGGGGCTGCCGTCGTACACCGTGAGGCTGGAGCCGGTCCAGGCAATGCCGTCGTATTGTCCGATCGCGGCGCCGCTGGGCAAGCTCGCCCCCGGATCGGCCGGGTAGACGATATCGGTTTCGCAATCGGGCGCGCAGGCCTTCAACATGCGGGCATACAACTCGCCCGCCACACTGGCGCCGCCGGCGGCGAGGCCGGCGCGGCCTTGCTTGTTGTAGCCATCGACAACGAGAATACGCGGGCCGTTAGACATGTGCGTGTTCCTAGTGAAGAGAGTGAAAGTTATGTGTCCCCTCTCCCAATATAGGACAAAATCGCATGAGGAAACATAGTGCCGGACACATGGCTTGGATTAACGCGGTGCGTGCTTCGTCAGGCTCAGCATGAGGTGTTTTCTTAATGCCACGCACGGTAATCCTCATCCTGAGCCTGTCGAAGGACGCACCGTCGGGGCTGCCAAGCCATAGGCAATTTCCTAGCGCCCGGACAAAGAGTCGATAATGCCGGGCAGGTCGGCGTGGCGCTCGCACACCGCCTCGGCGCTTGTGGTGTCCTTGTCGTGGGCGCGCGCGGCGGTGAAAAGGACCGCCTTCATGCCCAGGCCTTGCGGTCCCTTCACATCGTTATGGTCGCGGTCGCCGATGTGCACCAACTCGTCCAGCTTCAGATCAAGTTCCGCCGCCGCCTTGTCGAACATGGCCCGGTGGGGTTTGGAATGGCCGACCTCGTCTGAAAAAGCGAAGCCGCTGAAATACTGCTTGATGCCGTGCTTTTCCAAAACCGCGCGCAGGCCGTCCGCCGGGGTGACGATGGTGTCCGACACCACGCACAGCTTGTAGCGCCCGGCCAAGTCCGCCAGGGCCTCGGCGATGCCCTCGATCGTGTCCGGTGCGATCTCCACCTCCATGACCTCGTGGGCCGCGACCAGCCGGGCGAAATCCGCGTCCGGCAAAGACCGCCCCAGGCCCTTGATAATCACGTCCAGGCGCTCGGCGATGGTCCAGGTGACGAACTGCTGGTGCCAGACCCGATTGAAGGCGGCATCGCCGACATTGTAGGCCAGCTCGACCACGGCCTCTTCGATGGGCTCGACCGCGTTCAGGGCCTCCCAAAGAAGATGGCGCCGCTCCGCCTTTTTCGAACGCAGCCCCTTGGCCGCGCGCACCGGCTCATCCGATTCGTCGCGCACCATGGTGTCCCAAAGGTCGAAGGTAACGCCCTTAATCATGCCCGTTTCCGCCCTGTGTCCGAGAAGCCGCGAAAGCTAGCCTTCCGGCCTGCCGAGAGCAAGTGGAGGCGTGCCGCCAAGACATTTACCCGTCACCCCGGACCCCGATCCGGGGTCTTTGGGTGAGGCCGGGTTCGCTATTCCCAGAAGGTCCCGGATCGGGGTCCGGGACGACGGTGTTATTTGTAGCGCCTAACGTCACGGCCTTGGCCGCCAGCCGGCGGCCAGCAGGATACCGCCGGTCGCGAAGACGATCCCCGCCCAGGCAAGGGCGCCCGGCCACTCGCCCAGTACCGGTATGGCGATCAAGGTGGCCACGCCGGGCACCAAGGCCATCATGGCGGCGGCCGGAGACGGGCCGAGGCTGCGAATCGCGGTGGTGAAGAGCAGTACCCCCAAGAGGCTGGGGCCGAGCCCCTGATAAGCGCCTTGCAGAAGGATTTCCGTCCAGGGCGCCACCGCGATCGACTTGGGCAGGAAGGCCAGATAAATCGGGCCGTAGAACGCAAGATTGAGCGTCGGAATGCAAACCATGGCCTGGGGCGCGGTCAGTTGCCAGGCCTTGGTGCCGACAATGCTGATGGCGAGAACAAACGCCGACCCCAAGAACAGGAGATGGCCGATCCAGGCATGGGGCGCGATGCCGCCGCTATCCCGGTCCCAGGCAACCAGGCCGCACCCGGCCAGGATCGCCGCCATGCCGAGGATGCGCCAGGTATCCGGCCGGTCCTTCAACCAGATCCACCCCAAGACGGCGGCGAAGACCGGCAGGGTGCCGTTCATCACGACGCCGGCGTGGGCGGCCGGTGCGAACTGCATGCCGCCCAAGGCGAAGAGCAGAAAGGGCGCGCCCTGGCCGCAGGCGATCAGCCCGGCCTGCCACCAGCGCAAATGCCGGGGCCAGAGCCGCCACACGAAGGGCGCCACGGCGAGGCTGGCGACGGCGTAGCGCAAGGCCGCGATGTCATAGATCGTCAGCGTTGCATTGACGCCGAAACGCGACACCACGACCCAGCCGGACCAAATAAAGACCAGGCCAAAAGCGGCAAGCCATCCAATAGATGGACGGGCGGGAGCGGACACGGGCGCGGGGTTTCCTAACAGGGGCGGGATAACAACCGGGCGATCAGTCTATAGCCCCTGGCGCCGCCATGTAAAAGGCGGGACGCGCCGTCCTGCCATGGCTTTAAGAGGCGAAGCGGGGCACAATTTCCGGCGCTTCGTAAGCTCTAACCGCCGCAAGCCGCTTGGTAGGCTTCCTCGAAAATGAGAACCCAGCCGCTGCCGTAACCGCGGCGCATCATCTCCGCCATGTCGCCGAAGGCTTCCCAATTGCTCTGGGTTAGCTCGACTTGGGTGCGCGCGTTTCCAAGGGCGGTAAAGCGCACCTCCACCAGGCTCGCGTTTTCCGGTGGCAGCCCCATGTGAAAGTCCATGGCGAGGGAATCGTTGGGATCGAACGACGTTATCGTGCCCCAATGGTGCTCGGTGTCATCGTGGCCGATCTCCACGATTTTACCGCCCAGCTTGGCCTCGACGCGCAAGGACTTAGCGGCCTTGCCGTCGTGCATGGACATCGAGCGCTTATCCAAGGGCCACCAAGTGCCCATTTCCTTGACGAATATCCCAAATGCCTGCGCCTGACCGCAGGGAACTTCAATCGTACAAACCAGAGGATCGAGCACTGCGTTCTCCTAATTTTTTTTTGCGCGCAACGCGATTTCGGCGCCGTAGGCGGACAAGACATCCGTCCAGAAACTCTCCAGATAGTGCCGCAACTCATCCAAGCCTTCGCGTTTGATGGCATAGAAGCGGCGATTCCCTTGCGGCTCGACGCTGACTAAGCTGGCGGACTCGAGCACCTTGAGATGTTGCGATACCGCGGGCCTGCTTACGGGCTGTCCCGCCGCCAACTGGCCCACGGTCTTGGGCTGCGCGCGCAGGGCCTCGAAGATGTGCCGGCGGGTTGGATCGGCCAGGGCGGTCAAAGCTTCTGCGTAAGCCATGACTTACTGTAAGTTACAGCTTACACTTATGTCAAGCTGCTAAAACCGGCTTTTCAAAAGCCCGCCGCCCGCGCCCAAGCCTGTAGCTTGCGGTACAGGGTCGAGGGGTCGATGCCGAGTTGCCGGGCCGCGCGGGGCACATTGCCGCCGCTTTCGCTTAGGGCGGCTTCGATGGCTCGGCGTTCGATGTCCTTGAGGCGTACGGGCGCCGGCCGGCAGTTTTGCAGGAAGGCTGGCAGCATGGAACGGCGGACCTTAGGGCCGTCGTTCAGGACCGCCACATGGCGGATCACGTTCTGCAATTGGCGCACGTTGCCGGGCCAGGGATAGGCGCGCAGAATTTTTTCAACCTGCGGATCGAAACCGCGAAAATTTTTACCTTCCTCACTCCCATAGCGGATCAGAAAATAGCGCGCCAGCAAGCCGATATCCGCGCCCCTTTCGCGCAACGGCGGCACCCGCAGAGGCACCACATGCAAGCGGTAGAACAGGTCTTCGCGCAGGCGCCCGGCCTGGACCTCGGCCCAGGGGTCGCGGTTGGTGGCGCAGATCAGGCGCACCTCGGCATGATCTATCCGGTCGCTGCCCAGGGCCTGGACCGCGCCGGACTGGGCGAAGCGCAGCAGCTTGGCCTGCAAGGCCAGGTCCATTTCGCAGATTTCGTCCAGAAACAGCGTCCCGCCCTGAGCCCGGCGCGCGGCCCCCAGGCGCGCGGTCTGCGCCCCGGTGAAGGCGCCCTTGGCATGGCCGAAAACCTCCGACTCCATCAAACCGGGGGCGATGGCGGCGCAGTTCAGAACCACGAAGGGCGCGTCTGGCCGGACGCCACGGTCATGGACCGCCTGGGCGCAGACTTCCTTGCCCGCGCCGCTCTCCCCGGTAATGAACACCGGGGCCCGGCTGGGGCCGGCGCTCTCGATGACGCGGTAGAGCGCCCGCATGGCCGGAGCGGCGCCCAGGAAACCGTGGAACCGCTCGCGCGCGCGCTCCGTCAGCAGCCCGGCCCGGCGTTGGCGCGCCAGGGCGTCATCGAGGGTCGCGATCAGGCGTTTCGCCCCCAGGGGTTTAGCCAGGAAATTCGTGGCCCCGGCATCCATGGCCGCGACCGCGGCCTCGATGCCGCCGTGGGCGGTGGTGACGATGACCGCCGTCTGCGCGCCCCCGGATAGGGTCTTCTCCAGCACCTCCAAGCCATTCAAATCCGGTAGTCTTAGATCTAGCAGCATGACCGCCGGCGGATCGCGGGCCACCCGCTCCAAGGCCGCCACCCCGGTTTCGGCGTGGCTCAGGGCGATGCTCGCCCCGGCCAGGGCCCGGCGGACCATCCAAGCCGCGTCCGGATCGTCCTCGACCAGAAGCACGGATGGGTGTTGTTCTTTGTTAACCATAAGATTAGGCACAGCTTTCATAATACAATCATAGATTGTATTTGACCTCGATCCAAGTAGCATTTGGCTTAATTGATCTCGTCGTCCCGGACCCCGATCCGGGACCTTCGGGTAAAACCGGGCGCGCTACATGCCAAAGACCCCGGATCGGGGTCCGGGGTGACGTTTCAAATTTCATGGAACCGGCAAAAAAAGGATAGTTTACGTCCGCTTCGCGAAGCTGCAGTCTTGGGCCTTGCGGTTAGGGTCCGCTTTTCGACCCGGCATATTCAGGGAGCTACGCGGCCATGGCCAAGGACTTCGACGCGATCATCATCGGCGCCGGCATTATCGGCGCCGCCACCGCCTTGGGCCTGGCCCGCAAGGGCTGGCGCACCCTCAATATCGATAAGCTGCCGGCGGCGGGCTACGGCTCGACCTCGGGATCCTGCGCCATTATCCGGCCCTATTATTCGACCGTGGACGGCTCCGCCATCGCCTACGAGAGCCATTTCTATTGGAAAGACTGGGCCAATTTCCTGGCCGCCCCGGACGAACGCGGCCACGCCCGCTACGTCGATTGCGGCTGCATCGTCATGAAGACCCAAGGCAACCAGGGCCTGAAGCCGACCATGACGCTCATGGACACCATCGGTTGCCCTTATGAGGAGCTGTCGCCCGATGCCCTCAAGGCACGCCTGCCGATCGTCAACACCGATTCCTTCGGGCCCGCCAAGCGGCCCGAGGATCCCGAATTCGGCGAACCCAATGGCGCCACCATGGCGGGCGCGGTCCTGTTTCCCACCGGCGGCTACGTAACCGATCCGCAACTCGCCACCCACAACCTGCAACGCGCGGCGGAGGCCCAAGGCGCGGTCTTCCGCTTCAAGGCGGCGGTCACGGACATCCTGCAAGAGCAGGGCCGGGTGGCGGGGGTGAGGCTGGACAACGGCGAGACCTTGCGCGCCCCCGTGGTTATCAATATCGCCGGCCCCCACTCCTTCAAGATCAACCGCCTGGCCGGGGTCGAGGCAGGCATGAAGATCAAGACCCGGGCCCTGCGCCACGAGGTCGCCCATGTGCCGAGCCCGCAAGGCTACGACTTCGAGCGTGAGGGCACGGTCTTTTCGGACAGCGACATCGCCACTTACATTCGCCCGGAAATGGGCAACCACCTGCTGATCGGCAGCGAAGACCCACCCTGCGACACCAAGGAATGGGTCGATCCCGACGACTTCAACCGCGACTTCACCGAACAGTGGAAAGTCCAGGTCATGCGCGTCGCGCAGCGCATCCCGGCCTTGGGCATTCCCAGCAAGACCAAGGGCGTGGTCGAACTCTACGACGTCGCCGACGACTGGATTCCCATCTACGATAAATCCAGCCTGCCCGGCTTCTACATGGGCGTGGGTTCGAGCGGCAATCAGTTCAAGAACGCGCCCATCGCCGGCGAGATGATGGCGGACCTGGTGGAAGCCTGCGAAGGCGGCCACGACCACGACGCCGAGCCGGTGAAATTCACCCTCAAACACACCGGCCGCACGGTCAGCCTCGGCTTTTATTCCCGCCTGCGCGAAATCAACAAGAACAGCAGCTTTTCGGTCTTGGGTTAGGAAGAAATCCGTCGTCCCGGACCCCGATCCACGGCTGTCCGATTTAACTTCGCGCTATCCGCCCGAGCAGGTTCCCGGCACCGCGAGTCCCCCCACCCCTGCCCTCCCCCTCAAGGGGGGAGGGAGAAAATGTCGGCGCGCTTCCCCTTACTCCCTCCCCCTTCGACGGGGGAGGGTAGGGGTGGGGGTGACAGCCGCGCTAAGTATTCACGGTTTCCGGAGCCGCGCCGCTTTCCTGTCCAAAACCGCACGGAATGTTTGAACGCATAAAAAATCAATACGATGTAACGCGCTCTAAATCAGCCGCTCAAACCCTTTTCGTGGAAGACATAGCCCAGCACGTTCATGAGTAGCTGCGCGGCGAGAAACGCCGTCGAGCCTGTATGGTCGTAGTCGGGGGCGACCTCCACCAAATCCATGCCGACGACCGCGCCGCGTTTCGCCAGGCCCTGCATGATTTCCAGCACTTCGTAATAGAGGAAGCCGCCGTGGCTCGGCGTGCCGGTGCCCGGCGCGATGGAGGGATCGAAACCGTCGATGTCGATGGTCAGGTAGTAGCGCGACCCTTCCGGCACCAAAGCCAGCACCCCTTGCGCGCCCAGCCTGCGCACATCGCGGACCGATAATATTGTCGAGCCCGCGGCCCGCGCCGCCTCGTAATCGTCCCGGTTGGAAGAGGACACATTGCGGATACCTAGCTGCGTGAACCCCGTCACATGGACCATTTCCGAGGCCCGGCGCAGGGGATTGCCGTGGCCGTATCTGACTCCATGGCGCTCATCGACGAAATCCAGATGGGCGTCCACATGGATTATGTGGACCGGCGCCTGATCGCCGAACGCCCGAATGCAGGGAATATGTACGGAGTGATCGCCGCCGAGAACCACCGGCAGGGCGCCGGCCTGCAAAATCTTGCGTACGGCGAACTCGATATTATCGTGGCTCTGTATGGTATCGGTGTGAATCATATCGGCATCGCCGATATCGACCATGCGCACCTTATCGGTTGGCAGGTAGGTGACGTCGTCTTCGAAATCGTAGGCGCCGCCATGACCGAAGGAAAACAATGTCGAGGCTTCGCGGATCGAGCGCGGACCGAATCGCGCCCCGGCCCGGTACTGTGTCCCCATATCGAAGGGCGCGCCAAGAACCGCGATATCCGCGTCGATGGCATCCCAATCGAGGCACGCTGGTTGCTTGCCGAAGGTGCAATGGCCGACGAAGGGTAAATTCAAGCGCCCGGTTTCGTAGGTGTTCTCGGTCATGGGTCCGTCCTTTCGCCGCCACCTCGATAACGCGCCGTTTTCAGGTCATGGGCAAGCCATAAACCGGTCTAGTACATTTCGGGTAACCCGTTCGATTTGGGGATCGCGGTCTATCAAGCCGGCTACCCATTCGCAAGTCCCCGCCGTGAACACCGATCCCCGGCCGCGCTCGAAGGTGGCGATCATGCCGCAGCCGCGCCGGTAACGCTCCAGAGTTTCGGGCGCCGCCTCGCCATGCAGGGTCTTGGCCACGAAGACGGCATCCTCGGAGCCGATGAACAGCGGCAGTCCGTTGTCATGATCCGCTTCATATACGCTGGCCAATCCCAGGGCCAAAATGAGCAGGTTGTCCGGGGCGCCATCGGCCCCGGTTGCCTGGGGCAGGCCGTCCTTGACGACATGGTCCACGCCGTCCACCTCGTATCCAAACACCCGCGAGGGGGCCCCTAACACGTCGCCGTAATAAAGATCGCAGCCTTCAAAGGCCCAATGATCGGGACGATAGACGGTGAAACCGCCGGCGCCGCGCGGGCTGCAACCGCCCCAAGCGGCATAGAGCCCGCGCGTTCCGCTCAGGCCGAATGTCTGTGCGCCGGGGCGTCCGGTCTCCGGTGCGTCCCAGCAAGTCGTGGTCAGATGCGCTTGTTCCGTATCGCGCAAGGGGTCTTGCTCGCGGGCGTCGTATTTATAACAAACCTGGGTACGGCCCTGGTCTTGCAACCTGATTTGCCAAAGGAAATTACCGGCGAAACGGGCGATGTTGCCACCGCTTTCGACATAGGAATCGATGGTGTCCCGCATTTCCCATGACCAGTATTCCGAGTGACCGATGAAAGTCAGACAGTCGTAGCCATCCAGAATCCGGGGCCGGAACTGCAGGTCTTGCTCCGAGATAACGTCGACGGCATAGCCGGCGGTTTCAAGCCAATGAACATAGGGCCTCTCGTAACTGGCCCAGCCCGCCGAGGCGTACTTTTTCGAATAGCCATGCTCGTAGGCCCATTCCATGTGCGGATAGCGGACGGCCGCGCCGATTTCCGGCGGATCGCGCAAGGGAATTCGCGGCGCCGTGGCGGGCAGTTTCACGAACCCGCGCGCATAAGGCCGGTCGAGGCTGAGAACCGGAGAAAACCGGTCGCCGTTTTCCCCGGCAATGCCTTCATAGTGATTGGACCCGCCCCAGTCGTTATAAGCGCTCCAGGTTCCTGTCGCCGCGACTAAGAGCACCCGCCCGGCCCTGGAACCCTTGCCATGGAGTTGCGGCGGGCACACAAGAAATACGTGATCGTATTGAAGCCGCGCGCCATCGGCGCCTCTTGCGGTCAACTCAATCACGTAGCCGCCGGATGCCCAAGAGTCATCGATGGGAAATTCCAGCGACACGGGCCAATCGCAACCCTCGATCGAACAGTCCAGCGGCGTTGGATGAAAGCCGCCCGGTATCTGTTGTCGCTGAAACACGGTTAGTTTTTTCGCGCCGTCCCGATAGATCGTCATATCGAACGAGGCCGCCGTGGTATTCACATGGAGGCGCGCCATGGCGCCGGGGGCATAGGACAGGTTATCCGTATAGGCCCACAATTGCGCTATATGGGGATCGTCGCTGGCGCGCTGATAATAGCAAGAGTGAACCGCGGCGGGATCGCCCGGGCGGCGGTATCCGCCCCACAAAAGCCTTTCCGTCGATAACGGCATCGCCATGTCTCTTTCCGGTTCGAACTCTCAGCGCCCCTTCCAAACGGGATCGCGTTTTTCGGCGAAGGCGCGGGCGCCTTCCAGCTGGTCTTCACTGCCGTAGAGGCGGTCGACGCTGGCCAGCTTACGCCCGGTAATTATGTTCATGGCGTCTTGGAACGCCAAGCCCTCGGTTTCGCGCAGCACTTCCTTGATGGCGGCGAATACCAAGGGCGGGCCGCTTGCCAGGAGGGCGGCGAGATCGCGCGCCCGTGCCATGAGCTTGTCCGCCGGCAAAATCTCGTTCACCAGGCCCCAGCGCGCCGCTTCTTGCGCGTCCATCCAGCGCCCGGTCAGGAGCAAGTCCATGGCGACGTGATAAGGCATGCGGCGCGGCAGTTTCAGGGTCGCGGCGTCGGCCAGGGTGCCGGCCCTTATCTCCGGCAGGGCGAAGCTCGCGTGCTCGGCGGCGAGGATCATATCGGCGGAGAGCGCGATCTCGAAACCGCCGCCAACCGCCATGCCGTTAATGGCCGCGATCACCGGCTTGTTCAGGCCCGGCAGTTCCTGCAAACCGCCGAAACCGCCAAGGCCGTAATCGGAATCCACCGCCTCGCCTTCCGCCGCCGCCTTCAGGTCCCAGCCGGCGCTGAAAAATTTTTCGCCGGCGCCGGTGACGATGGCGACCCGCAATTCGGGATCGTCGCGGAAACCGGCGAAGACATCGCCCAGGATGCGGCTGGTGGCGACATCGATGGCATTGGCCTTGGGCCGGTCGAGGGTGACTTCGAGAACCGCGCCGTCACGGCGGGTTCGAACGGCTTCATGGGTCATGATGGGTCTCCTTCGTTAGTCGAATAAGGGCATCCGCCGCCACGGCGCCATGGCCCAGGGGCCGCACCATGAGCGGGTTCACGTCCAGTTCCAGCAGCCGGTCCGCGTTAGCCAGGGCATAATTTTGCACCGCCATGACTGCCGCGACGGCGGCATCCATGTCGCCCGCCGGCTTGCCGCGGTAGCCGGCCAAAAGCCGCGCGGCTTTCAACCCGTCGATCGCCCCGGCGATCTCGCGGCGCGTTGCGGGAAGCATCAGAATCCGGGTGTCCCCGGCGAGTTCGACCAGAACCCCGCCGGTGCCGAGCACCAAGTACAATCCCATCCGGGGATCGCGGCCTATCCCCACGATAAGCTCGGCCACCGCATCGGTTATCATGGCTTCGACCAGCAGGGCCTCGCCGATCCCGGTCAGGTCATGGGCCGCGCCGCGCACCGCTTGGGCGTTCCGCAAGCCAAGCCTGACCGCGCCCCTTTCGCTCTTGTGGGCGAGAGCGCGCCCGGCGGCCTTCACCACGACCGGAAAGCCCAACTCGCCGGCGGCCAAGGCGGCCTCGCCCGGGGCCGTCACATAACGGCCGCCGGGAACCGTCAAACCGTGCGCGCGCAGCGCCTGCTTGGCCTCCCACTCGTTCAGGGTTTTCGAGGGCCCGGACGGCGGGACGGACTCCAGGATTTCGGCCTTACCGCCTTGCCGGGACAATTCCCCCGCGTCCGCCGCCGCCTCGGCCGCCGCGAGCGCGTCTTCGAGGCCGCAAAGCGGAACGATCCCGGCCGCCATCAGGGCCTCCGCGCGGGCTTCCGGCATGGTCTCGGGCAGGCACGCGACGGCGGCGGCCTTGCCCCCGGTTCGCCGCGCGGCGGCGGCGAAGGCCCGGACCGCCACGTCCCAGTCGACATCGTCGCAGCGGTCGAGGCGCGGGAAGTCGATGATCAGCAGGGTCAAGGCGAAGTCCGCCGCCATGACGGCGGTGAAAGTTGCCGTCAAGGCGGCCTCATCGGCCCAGGTAAAGGTATGAAAGTCTAGGGGATTGGACACCGTCACCAGGTCCGGCACGGTGGCGGCGATGCAGGCCTTGCGCGCGGCATCCAAGGGGCGGAACGTCAAGCGCCGGTCTTCCACCGCGTCGGCGATCAAGGCCGCCTCGCCGCCTGAAGAAGATATCGCCGCGATCTCCCGGCTGGGCAGGGGTCCGTGCAGATGAAGCAGCTTCAGGCTTTCCAGCCACTCCGGAATCGAGCGGACCCGGACCGCTCCGTGCTTGCGCAGATAAGCGGACACGACAGCGTCCGCGCCGGCGATAGAGGCGGTGTGGCTGATGGTCAGCGCGGCCCCGGCCGCCGAGCGGCCGGTTTTCAACACCACCACGGGAACCGCGCGTTCGCGGGCGCGGGCCAGGGCGCGGGCCAGAACATCGGGCCGGCCGATGCCCTCGATATGCAGGCCGATGGCCGTGACCCGCTCGTCGTCCAGCAGGGCCTCGATGGCTTCGCCCAGCCCGACTTTGGCCTGATTGCCCAGGCTGACAACGTAAGCGATGGGCAGGCCGCGCGTCTGCATGGTCAGGTTGAGAGCGATGTTGCCCGATTGGGTGACGATGCCGACGCCGCGCCCGACCCGCTTGCCGCCGTGCTGATCCGGCCACAGGGGAACGCCGTCGAGGTAATTGATACAGCCGTAGCAGTTCGGCCCCAGAAACGGCATGGCGCCGGCGGCTTGAATGAGCTGGTTTTGCAAATCGCGGCCCGCGTCCCCGGCCTCGGCGAAACCGGCGGCGTAGGCGACCGCCCCGCCAGTCCCGCGCGCCGATAGGGCCGCCACCAAAGGGATACTGCCAAGGCGGTTCACGGCAAGGAAGGCGGCGTCGGGGGCGCCCGGCAACTCGGCGACACTTTGAAACGCGCGCCGTCCTTCGATCTCCTCAAGCTTGGGATGAACCGGCCATATCTCGCCCGCGAATCCCATGCGGTCGCATTGGCGGATAACCTCGGCGGCCGCCTTCCCGCCCAGGACCGCGATGGTCTTTGGCCGCAGCAGCCGGGTTAGATCGGGGCGCAAGCTTCAGGCCCCCTTGGGCCGCAGCAGTTCGCGCGAGATGATGTGGCGCTGGATTTCGCTGGTGCCGTCCCAGATACGCTCGACCCGGGCGTCGCGCCAAATACGTTCCAGGGGCAAATCGTCCATGAGCCCCATGCCGCCGTGAATCTGCAAAGCCTCGTCGGCGACCCGCGCCAGCATTTCGGACGCGTACAATTTCGCCTGGGCGATTTCGCGGTTGGCGTCCAGACCTTGATCCAGACGCCAGGCGCCCGCGAGTGTCAGCCAATCCGCCGCGTCGATCTCGGTACTCATATCGGCGAGCTTGAAGGACACGCCCTGGAACTTGCCGATCACCTGTCCGAACTGCTTGCGTTGCGATGCATGGTCGAGGGCCAGGTCGAAGGCCCGGCGCGCGCGCCCGACGCAGGTGGCGGCGACCGTGAGGCGGGTCGCGTAAAGCCAGGTGTTGGCGGCCTCGAAACCCTTGCCTTCCTCGCCCAGAATTTGCGCCGCGGGCAGGCGGCAATCGTCGAAGGTCAGGATGCAGTTATGATAGCCCCGGTGTGAGACCGAGGTGTAACCGGGGCGGATCTCGAAGCCCGGCGTGCCCCGGTCGACCAGGAAACAGGTGATGCGCTTTTTGATCCCGCGCGGGGTTTCTTCCTCGCCCGTGGCCATGAAGACGATCACGAAGTCGGCGATGTCGGCATGGGAAATAAAATGCTTGGTGCCGTTGGCGATCCAGTCGTCCCCGTCCCGCCGTGCCGTGCACTTCATACCGCGCACGTCGGAGCCGGCATCGGGCTCGGTCATGGCCAGGGCGTCGAATTTCTCGCCCTTTACGCAAGGGATCAAATAGCGTTCGCGTTGTTCAGCATCGCAGGCGCAAAGGATATTCGACGGCCGCCCCCACCAGACCGAAAGCGCCAAGGCCGCGCGGCCCAATTCGCGCTCCAGCAAGGTGAAGGTGAGTTGGTCCAAGCCGCCGCCGCCGTATACTTCCGGAATATTGGGGGCGTAGAATCCCAGATCGAGAACCTTGCGCTTGATTTCCTCACCCAGCGCGCGCGGCACCTCGCCGCTACGCTCGACCTCCCGCTCCAGGGGATACAACTCGGCCTCGACGAAGCCGCGAACCGTATCCACCACCATGTTCTGCTCGTGGCTTAATCCGAATTCCATGTGGCTAAATCCCGTTCATGGGTAACCCAGCGCACCCCCCACCCCGGCCCTCCCCCTCAAGGGGGGAGGGGGAAGTAAGGGAAGGGCGGGAAATAAACGCCGCGCGACTTCTATCCCCTCCCCCTTGGGAGGGAGGGTAATCGCATATGGAAATATAGCCGCCGGTACACGCTTTGGATTAGCGCGGTTGCGTCCTCGTCCTTCGACAAGCTCAGGATGGAGACCTTTGCGCGGCGCGCCTTGAGGGCCGGTATTCGATGGATATTTGTATTGAGCGGGGTTGCGGCGGCTGAGTTTCATGTTTGGGGCGCCGCCCTGACCCCGTTTCGGCCTGTTTTCTTGA
>JAJFGL010000017.1 GCA_021776135.1 Kiloniellaceae bacterium | reverse complement strand
CTAAAATCAAGAAAACAGGCCGAAACGGGGTCAGGGCGGCGCCCCAAACATGAAACTCAGCCGCCGCAACCCCGCTCAATACAAATATCCATCGAATACCGGCCCTCAAGGCGCGCCGCGCAAAGGTCTCCATCCTGAGCTTGTCGGCCCTCATCCTGAGCTTGTCGAAGGACGAGGGACGCACCGCCGGGGCCGCCTCGCTAAATGCGATTGCCCGGCTTATCTTGCCAAACGAGGCTGACAGGGGCGCCCCTGGCCTGTAGGCTGCCGCGCGCCTAAGAAACTCTGGGAAGGAAGCCAATAGTCATGCGATTGTTGCGTAGTTTAGCCCTGTTTACGGCAATACTGGGGCTTTCCGCCCCGCCGGCCGCCGGACAAACCTTGTCTTGGGACGCCATTGCCGCCAAGGCGGAAGGGCAGACGGTCTATTGGAATGCCTGGGGCGGGGACGAGCGCATCAACGCCTATATCGCCTGGGTTGGGGAGCGTATCTGGGCCGATCACGGCGTCACCCTGCGTCATGTGAAGCTCTCGGACACCGGCGAGGCGGTATCGCGTGTCCTGGCCGAAAAAACCGCCGGGCGCCATGACGGCGGCTCGGTCGATCTTATCTGGATCAATGGCGAAAACTTCGCCGCCATGAAGAAAAACAAGCTCCTGTTCGGCCCCTTCACGCAAGTTTTGCCCAATTTCAAGCTGGTCGATTTCGCCGGCAAGCCAACCACGCTGGTCGATTTCACGGTCCCGGTGGAGGGGCTTGAAGCGCCCTGGGGCATGGCCAAGATCAATTTCGTGTACGACGGCGCGCGGGTTTCCGCGCCGCCGCGATCGATCCCGGCGTTTCTGGATTGGACCAAGGCGAAGCCAGGCCGCTTTACCTATCCCGCGCCGCCGGACTTCATCGGCTCCACCTTCTTGAAGCAAGTCTTGATCGAGCTTACCCCCGACCCGGCGGTGCTCCAGAAACCGGCGCCGGAAGGCGCGGCCTTCGATACCGCGGCCGCGCCCTTGTGGCGCTATCTCGACACCCTGCACCCGAACCTGTGGCGCAGGGGCAAGGCCTTTCCGGCCAGCGGCACGGCACAGATGCAAATGCTGGACGACGGCGAGGTCGATATCGCGATTTCTTTCTATCCTTCCGATGCCGCCTCTCTGGCCCAAAACGGACGCCTGCCCGACAGCGCCCGGATCTTCGTGCTCGACGGCGGCACCATTGGGAACACTCATTTCGTCGCTATCCCCTACAACGCCAAGGCCAAGGAAGGCGCCATGGTGCTGGCGAATTTCCTCATGAGCCCGGAAGCCCAAGCCCGCAAGCAGGATACCGAGGTCTGGGGCGATCAAACGGTCCTCGACGTAGCCAGGCTCGCGGCAAGCGGCAAGCAACGCTTCGACGCCCTGCCCCAGCACCCGGCGCTGCTGTCGCCGGAAGCCTTGGGGCCGACGCTCCTGGAGCCGCATCCCTCCTGGATGACCCGGATCGAAGCGGAATGGCAGCGCCGCTTCAGCGGCTGATACCAAGAAAGACTATGCTGCGCCATGCGCCCAGCTTGACGCTCGGGCTGTTCCTCATACCCATCGGGGCCGGTCTGATCGGAACCTGGTTGCCGGCCTTCGGTTACCTGCCGGCCTTGGGGGGCGCGGGCCTGGATCTTGAATCTTGGCGGCGCCTTTTGACTCATCCCAGCCTGCCGGCCGCGCTACGCCTGACCTTGACCAGCGGTATCCTCGCCAGCGTCTTGTCCCTGGCCTTGGTGATCGCTTTCGTTTCCGGCTGTCACGGCACGCGGCTGTACCACCGCCTGCACCGGATTCTGGCGCCGGTGCTGGCCGTGCCCCATGTGGCCATCGCCATTGGGCTGGCCTTCCTTATCGCGCCCTCCGGATGGCTGGCACGCCTGATCTCGCCCTGGGCGACCGGCTGGACCACGCCGCCCGATGTGGCGACCGTCAACGACCCTTACGGCCTGGCCCTGACCCTGGGCCTGGTGGTGAAGGAAGTCCCCTATCTGCTGCTCATGACCATGGCCGCCCTGGGCCAGGTTCAGGCGGCGCGGCGCATGGCGGTCGCGCGCTCGCTCGGTTACGGGCCGGTGGTGGGTTGGCTCAAAACCGTGCTGCCGGCGGTCTATGGGCTCATCAGGCTGCCGATCTACGCGGTCATCGCTTACTCGCTCTCGGTTGTCGACATGGCCATGGTGCTGGCACCGGCGACACCGCCGCCGCTTGCGGTCTTGATCCTGCGCTGGTTCAACGACCCGGATTTAAGCCTGCGGTTTCAAGCGGCGGCGGGGGCCGTGCTGCAACTCCTCGCCGTCATTCTGGTCATCGCCGTCTGGAATCTCCTGGAACGCGCGGTTATGCGCCTGGGCCGCCGCTGGATCGTCGGCGGCCGGCGCGGCGGCGGCGGCGGCGCGGCGGCCATGGCGGCGGGCGGGGCCATGAGCCTCCTGTTCGCGGCCGCCGGATTAAGCGTCGCGGTTCTCGGCATCTGGTCCTTGGCCGGGCGCTGGCGTTATCCCGGCGCCTTTCCGGTGGATATGTCCTTCGCCACCTGGGGGCGCCATCTGCCGGGCCTTTCTTGGGCGGCCTCGACAACCCTGATCGCCGGCGCTGTGGCGGCGGCGCTGGCGCTGGCGCTGGCGCTCGCTTGCCTTGAGAACGAGCAGCGCAACGCCCTGCGCACCACGAACCGCGCCCTGTGGCTGCTCTATGCGCCCTTGCTTGTGCCCCAGGTCGCCTTTCTGTTCGGGTTTCAGGTCATCGCCGTGCGTGCCGGCATCGACGGCACCTGGATGACCTTGATCTGGAGCCATGTCCTGTTCGTTTTGCCCTATGTCTTTCTTTCCCTGGCCGAGCCCTACCGCAGCCTGGACGAGCGCTACGCCCGCGCGGCCCGGTGCCTGGGCGCCTCGCCCAACCGGGTATTCTGGCGGGTCAAGGCGCCCATGCTGCTGCGCCCGATCGCCATCGCCTTCGCCATGGGTTTCGCGGTCAGCGTGGCCCAGTATCTGCCCACGCTTTTTGCCGGCGGTGGGCGTTTCGTCACCCTCACCACCGAGGCGGTGGCCTTGAGCGGCGGCGGCGGCCGGCGCGTCGCCGGTGTCTTCGCTTTCGCGCAAGCGGCCCTGCCCCTGCTGGTCTTCGCCCTGGCCTTGGGCGTACCGGCCTGGATCCACCGCCACCGCCAGGCCCTGAGGAGCGCGCCATGAACGCGGCGCTGGTCTTGCACGCCGTCGAACTCATGCTCGGAGAGCGGCGGCTGATCGGCCCGCTCGACTTGAGCGTGGCGCCGGGCGAGATCGTGACCCTGATGGGGCCGAGCGGCTGCGGCAAGTCCAGCCTGTTGGGTTATCTCTGCGGAACCCTGGACCCGGCCATACGCGGCGCCGGGCGGGTCATGCTCGGCGTGGACGACATATCGATCCTGGCGCCGGAACGCCGCCGGGTTGGCATCCTATTTCAAGACGACCTTCTGTTTCCGCACTTGTCGGTAGCCGAGAATTTAGCCTTCGGCCTGCCCGCCGCCATACACGGACGCGCGGCCCGGCGCGCCCGCGTCGAGGCGGCCTTGAGCGAAGCCGACCTGGAGGGCTTCGCGGACCGCGACCCGGCCACCCTATCGGGCGGTCAGCGCGCCCGCATCGCCCTGCTGCGGACCCTCTTGGCGGCGCCGCGCGCCCTCTTGCTCGACGAGCCCTTCTCCAAGCTGGACGCCAGTCTGCGGGACCGGATCCGGCATTTTGTCTTCGAACATGCCCGCCTCAACGACTTGCCGTGTCTCTTGGTCACCCACGACCCGGCCGACGCGCAAGCCGCCGGCGGGCGGGTCTTCGAAGCCGGCACAAGTGAATAAGTCGGCGCTTGGACAAGCGGGCCATGGCGGCGTAAAGTGGCGCCACCGCGCCGGGAGTTCCAGGTGCGGCCGGTTCTGACAGGAGTCGAAAGCAGTATGTACCACGAGACCACGCAAGCCATTAGCGTCACGGTGAAGCCGGTCTACCTGGAAGACCAGTCCACGCCAATCGAGAACCATTTCGTTTGGGCCTACCGGGTTCAGATCGAGAATACCGGATCGGAAACCGTGCAGTTGCTCAACCGGCACTGGCGCATCACCGATTCCCTGGGCCGTTTTCAAGAAGTGCGTGGCGCCGGCGTAGTCGGCGAGCAGCCTACCTTGGCGCCCGGCGAAAGTTTCGAATACACCAGCGGCACGCCACTGACCACGCCCTCGGGAATCATGGTCGGCACTTATGAAATGGAACGCGCGGACGGTCATCGCTTCAACGTCGCCATACCGGCTTTCTCGCTGGACAGTCCGCACCAGCCGGTCCAACTGAATTAAGCGGTAACGGAGCGGGGCATGACAGATCGCCCGACACGAGAAGCCGCCCTGGCGGCGGTCGGCGTTTTACTGCGTTGGGCCGGCGACGACCCGGAACGGGAGGGTCTGCGCGGCACGCCCGACCGCGTGGTGCGGGCCTACGAGCAGTTTTTCGGGGGTTACCATATCGACCCGAAGCAAGTTCTAGAGCGCACCTTCGAGGAAGTCGAAGGCTACGACGAAATCGTCCTTCTGCGCGACATCCGTTTCGAATCCTATTGCGAACATCACATCATGCCCATCATCGGCCGGGCGCATGTCGCCTATCTGCCGAACCAAAGGGTGGTGGGGATCAGTAAGCTGGCGCGCCTTGTCGATGCCTATGCGCGCCGCCTGCAAATCCAGGAGAAGATGACCGCGCAAATCGCCAACACCATCGAGGAGGTTCTGCGGCCCCAAGGCGTCGCCGTGGTGATCGAGGCAACCCATCAGTGCATGACGACGCGCGGCGTGCACCGGCCCGGATCGACCATGATAACCAGCCGCATGCTGGGCCGATTCCGCAGCGACCCGCGATCCCGGCGCGAGGTCTTGTCCCTGATCGGCAACGCGGGAAGCGGCCCGAGTGATTTCGTCTAGGCTGTTGCCATGATCGAGTTTCGGCCGGTTGTCTTTATTCTCGGCGTCTTGCTGTCGATTCTGGCGATCGCCATGATTATCCCCGCCGTGGTCGACGCCATGATCGGCCACACCGACTGGCAGGTGTTCACGGCGGCCGGCGGGGCCACGCTTTTTGTCGGCGTCGCCATGGTTCTGACCACGCGATCGGGCGGCTTTGTATTTTCCCTGCGCGAGGCCTTCCTGCTGACCAATTTGGCGTGGCTGGTTATCGCCATCTTCGGGGCTCTGCCTTTCGCGTTCTCCGAGTTGGATTTAAGCGTCACCGACGCTTTTTTCGAATCCATGTCCGGCATAACCACGACCGGCGCGACGGTGATCGTCGGCCTCGACTCCGCGCCGCCGGGGATATTGCTGTGGCGGTCGATTCTACAATGGCTGGGCGGTATCGGCATCATCGTCATGGCGATCTCGATCCTGCCGGTCCTGCGGGTCGGCGGCATGCAGTTGTTCCGGGTCGAGGCTTTCGAAACCGACAAGGTTTTGCCGCGCGCGGCGCAAATCGCCGGTGGTATCGTGATCGTCTATCTGGCCTTGACCGCGCTCGCCGCGATTATTCTTTGGGCGCTTGGCATGACCGGTTTCGAAGCCGTCGCCCACGCCATGACCTCGATCGCGACCGGCGGCTTTTCGACCTCCGATCTTTCGCTCAAATATTTCGACAGCGCGGCGATTGATTGGGCCATTTCCGCGTTCATGGTCCTGGGCAGCCTGCCTTTCGTGCTCTACCTGCGTTTGCTGCGCGGCAGCCCCGGGTTTTTCCTACGCGATTCCCAGGTGCGCTGGATGTTGACCATCATGGCGGGCGGAATTATCGCGGTTGCGCTTTGGCTATGGTGGTCGGGCGCCATGACCGCCGATTCGTCCTTGCGCTATGCCGCCTTCAACGTGATTTCGATCATGACCGGCACGGGCTATTCGACCGCCGCCTTCGATACCTGGGGCGGCTTCGTCATGGCGATCATGTTCACCTTGATGTTCGTGGGCGGCTGTGCCGGGTCAACCACCTGCGGGATCAAGATATTCCGTTTTCAGGTTCTCTATGCGACCGCCCTAACCCAGATGAAGCGCCTGTTGCAGCCCAACGGGGTTTTCTTTCCTTACTATAACGGACGGCCGGTTTCGGAATCGGTTTCGGCTTCGGTCATGGCGTTTTTCTTTTTGTTCATCGCCAGTTTCGGTTTTTTGGCCATGGGCCTGGGCCTGTTCGGCTTGGATTTCGTGACCGCGGTTTCGGGCGCCGCCTCGGCCATCGCGAATGTCGGGCCGGGTCTGGGCGATACCATCGGGCCGAGCGGAACCTACCAGCCCTTGCCGGACGGGGCGAAGTGGCTGCTGTGCGCCGGCATGTTGCTAGGCCGGCTCGAGCTTTTCACCATCCTGGTTCTCTTCATGCCCATGTTCTGGCGTAACTAGCGGACTCTAGAGACCCTCGAATGTGACCGGGCGGCCGAAAAACCGCGACGCCAGAGGGCTGACCCACGCCGGATCGCCGGTGGTGAAAAACCGGGGCGCGGGAAGGGCCGGGTCGGGCGCGTCGAATTCCGGGTGCCGGGACAGATAAAGCCCCAAGCTGTCCGCGACGATGCCGGGTTGATCCAGAATCTCGACCCCGGCGGGCAAGGCGGCGGCGAAGTGGGCGGCCACCAGGGGATAATGGGTGCAGCCCAGGATCGCGGTATCCGGCGCCCCCCTTACCGCCGCCAGGGAAGCCGCCACGAAGCCCGCCACCTCCCGCGCTATTTCGATCTCGGGCGTGTCGCTTTCGATCCGGTCGACCAGGCCCGCGCAAGCCTGCTGCGTCACCCCGATCGCGGGCGCGCGCAGGCCGATTTCGTAAGGATAGGATCCGCTCTCGACCGTGCGCCGGGTGCCATAGACGACCACGCGCTTGGCCGCGCGAGCCTGTCCATGGGGCGGCGAGGTCACGTGCCAGGGCACCTCGGTAACCGCCTCGATGGTCGGCACCACCACCCCCAGAACCCGGTTGCCGGGCGCGTAATGGGGCAGCCAGGTTTGCTGCAAGCGGCGCAAGGCCACCGCCGAGGCCGTGTTGCAAGCCAGGAGCACCAAGCGGCAGCCGATCGAAAACAGCCGCTCCACATTGTCGCGGGTTAGATCGTAGATCGCCTCCACATCCCGGGTGCCGTAAGGGGCGTGGGCGTGATCGCCCAAGAAAACATAACGATGGCCGGGGAAACGATCCATGAGCGCACGCAGGATCGTCAACCCGCCATGCCCCGAATCGAAAACCCCGATCATCCGGCTACATCAGATAAGGACGAAAGGCCGTCTTGATGGTTTGCTCAAGCTGCCGGTCCAACTCGGCCATGATATCTTGCGCGATCTCGTACCAAAGCTTTTCGCGCTCGCTCAGGGTCACGTCCTCGCGCACGGAACGCGAACGCACTGCCTCCGCCTGCGCCGAGGCGACGACGGCGCCGAAAGTATCCAGGATCCGGATCTCCACCGCGGCCCGGGCGTCGTATCTTTCGCTCTGATCTTTGGTGACCAGCCCCTTCAGGCCGCCCGATTTCTTGAGCTGCACGGCGACGACCGAAGCGTCGAGGATCGTGTAGTCAAGCCGCAGCCCGGTCCCGGCCGCGGCCAGGCGGTCCTTGGGCCAGGCTAGCGCGGCATCTAAAATGCGTACCGGAAACAGATGATCGACATTGGGCGCAACGCCCGGCGCCCGGTAGCGCGTTTCGATCCTGACTTCGCCGACCTTCAGGCTTAGGGGGGCTTTGTCCTGGAATGAAATCGGCGGATATTCGGGGCGCGGCGGCGCGGGCGTGGCGCAAGCGCCGAGCGCGAAGGCCAGGGCGGCGAAGGCCACCATAAGAAACTTTCCGCGCATAGGGGATAGGGTCATGGTTCTATTTGCCTTTCAAGATACCACCGCATGCATACCCGCCGAATCGGGCGGATTCAAGACGCATAGAGGCGCGCCAAGGCATCCGAATCGAAGCGGTAATCCTGATTGCAAAACTGACAGGACATGACGACCTCGCCGTCTTTCTTATAGTCCTCGACCTCGGCGCGCGGCAGGGAGCGCAGGGTGTCTTCCAGCCGGGCGCGCGAACAGCGGCACCGCGCGCTCAAGGTCCGGCGGGTGAAAACCCGCACCCCTTCCTCATGAAACAGGCGGAACAGAAGGTCGTCCATGGGCAGATTCCAATCCAGCAATTCGCCCGGCGTACAGCTTGCCTGGAGGATCATGGCCCGGCGCCAATCTTCCGCCTCGCCGCTGTCCTCTCCGGGCGCGGTGCTGAGGTCTTGGTGGGATTTCCGCGCCGCGCCGCCCTGATCCGGCACCCGTTGCAATATCAAGCCGCCGGCGCGCCAGGCGCCCTCGACCCGGGCGGCGGCGACCACCAGGCCGCAGAGGATTTGTTCCGACTGCTTGAAATAATGCTGCAGGCAATCGGCCAGGGTCTGCCCGGTCAACTCGACAATGCCCTGATAGCGTTCGGTATGTTCGCCCTGATCGACCGTGAAGGCCAGGTAGCCCTGGCCCAGGATATCGGCGACGGCCAAGGTTTCGCCGCCGCCGCGCGCCAGCAAGGCCTCCAGTCTCTTCGCATCGAAGCCCGCGTAGCCGCGCAAGTGGCCTTGCGATGTCGCATCGGCGACCATCATCTTGACCGGCCCATCGCCCTTGGTTTGCAGGGTGAAAATACCGTCGTATTTCATCAGGCTGGATTGCATGACGGTCAGGGTCAGCATTTCGCCCAGCAGCACCGCCAGGGCCGGGGGGTAATCGTGGCGGGTAACGATCTCGTCGAGCGCGCCCCCAAGGCGCACCAGATCGCCCCGTATGCCGGAAGCTTCTAGAGTGAAGGTTTGAACCGCATCGAAGTCGGGCCGGTCCGCAGTCAAGTCATGCACCAGTGCAGGATACCCTTTTGCGCGTGCAAGCGGTTTTCCGCCTCGTCCCAAACCACCGAGTGCGGCCCGTCGATCACGCCGGGGGTCACCTCGTCGCCCCGGTGCGCCGGCAGGCAGTGCATGAAGATCGCGTCCGGCTTGGCCAAGCCCATGAGCCGCTCATCGACCTGATAGGGCCGCAGGATATTGTGGCGGCTGGGGCTGTTTTCCTCGTCGCCCATGGAAACCCAGGTATCCGTGACCACGCAGTCGGCGCCTTCGACGGCGGCCTCCACGTCCGATGTAACCACGATATTGCCGCCCTCGGCCGCCGCCCAGTCGAGCACGTCCTGGGGCGGCATGAGCTGTTCCGGGCAGGCCAGGCGCAGCTCGAAACGAAACCGCACGGCGGCCTGGATCCAGGAGGACGCCATGTTATTGCCGTCGCCGGACCAGACCACCACCTTGCCCTCAATGGGGCCGCGATGCTCCTCGAAAGTCATGACGTCGGCCATGAGTTGGCAGGGGTGGGTCCGGTCGGTCAGGCCGTTGATGACCGGCACGCTGGCATATTCCGCCATTTCCAAAAGGATCGCCTCGCTGGTGGTGCGAATCATGATGGCATCCACATAGCGCGATAAAACCCTGGCGGTATCGGCCACGGTCTCGCCGCGGCCAAGCTGCGACCCATCGCGGTCCATGACCACCGCCTCGCCGCCGAGCTGACGGATCGCCATCTCGAAGGAAACCCGGGTGCGGGTCGAAGGCTTCTCGAAAATCATCACCAGGGCCTTGCCGGCCAGGGGACGCCCCGCCCCGCCGGACTTAAAGCCGCTGCCGCGCGTCAACATGTCGCGCAGGGTGGCGGTGTCGAAATGCTCGAGATCCAGGAAATGCTTGGGCGTACGATCCGGCATCTCAAGCGGCCTCGGCCCAGCGCGCGCAGGTGCGCTCTATGATCCCGCAAGCCTCGTCGATCTGCACCTCCTCGACGATCAGAGGCGGCAGGATACGCACCACATTTTCCGCCGCCGGCACCACCAGAAGCCCGGCATCGCGCAGGCGCGCCGCCACATCGGCATTGGGGACAACGCATTTCAGGCCCAGCATGAGGCCCTGGCCGCGCACCGCCTCAAGAATCGCCGGATAGCGCGCCGCCAAGTCTTCGAGCTTCCCGCGCAAGTACGCGGCCTTGGCTGTCACCGCCTCCAGAAAGCCGTCTTCGAGAATGATATCGAGCACCGCATTGCCGACCGTGGTCGCCAGGGGGTTGCCGCCATAGGTGCTGCCATGGGTGCCGGCGGTCATGCCGGCCGCCGCCGCTTCGCTGGCCATGAAGGCGCCGAGGGGAAAGCCACCGCCCAGGCCCTTGGCCACGGCCATGGCGTCCGGCGCGATACCGGCCCATTCATGGGCGAAAAGCTTGCCGGTGCGGCCCATGCCGCATTGAATCTCGTCGAACAGCAACAACAGGCCGAATTCGTCGCAGACCGCGCGCAGACCGCGCAGAAATTCCGTCGTAGCGGGCCGTATGCCGCCCTCGCCCTGGACCGGCTCCACCAGGATCGCCGCCGTCTCGCCGGAGACCGCGGCCCGCAACTCGTTCAGATTGCCGAAGGCGACCTGATCGAAACCGCCGGAGACGGGGCCAAAACCCTCCAGGTGCGCGGGGTTGTTGGCCGCCGAGAGGGCGGTCCAGGAGCGGCCATGAAAAGCGCCGCTGAAGGTAATGATGCGGGTCCGCTCTGGCCGGCCGTTATGGTGATGATACTTGCGGGCCAGCTTAATGAGCCCTTCCACCGCCTCGGTGCCCGAATTGCAAAAGAAAACCCGCTCCGCGAAACTATGGGCGCAGAGGCGTTCGGCCAGGCGTTTGGCCTCGGGAATTTCGTAGAGGTTGGAGACATGCCAGAGCTTTTGCGCCTGGCCGGTCAGGGCGGCGACAACATGGGGATGGGCGTGGCCCAAGGCGTTGACCGCGATGCCGGCCGCGAAATCCAGGAACCGGCGCCCGTCGGTCGCATAGAGATAAGCGCCCTCGCCCCGCTCGAAGGCCAGGGGGATACGGGCGTAGGTTGGCATGATGGCGTCGATCACGGCGCGTCTCCTCTGGGTTTAGACCCAGTATAGGCGAAAAAGGGCGTGACTATTGGTACATTCGCTGGCCCTGTCAACCGCGAGGCGCGAATGCGCGCCGGCATGAATAAGGACATGAGTCATGGAAACAATCTTGGCGCGGGGCGATGCCTTTGCCATCGGTCAGGCCATAGGGCAGCGCAGCGGCCCGGCCATGCGCGACGCGGTCTTCCACACGGCGCAATTCCAAGCGCTGAAACGCTGGATCGGCAGCGACCGCTTGGCGGCCCTGAAGGCGGCGGCTGAGCGCGCTTTTCCCCTCTATATGCGCGAGATCGAAGGCATCGCCCAGGGCGCCGGCGTATCCCTGGGCGAAATATTTTTGTGGAACTGCCGGGGCGACCTACGCGATCTCGACCCGGTCCTTGACGATAGCGGCTGCACGACGGTGCTCATGCCGGGGGAGACGGCGGTTATCGGGCACAACGAAGACGGCGACGCGGCCCTGGCCGGCCTGTGCTTCCTGTGCGAGGCCGAACCGGACGAAGGCCCCGGCTTCACCGCGTTTTGTTATCCCGGCATGATCCCCGGTCATGCCTTTGGCGTGAACCGCCTGGGGCTGGTGCAGACCATCAACAACATCCGGCCCCATGACCTGACCCTCGGCGTGCCCCGCCACGTTATCTGCCGCGCCATTCTCGATTGCCGCAACCTGGACGAAGCCCTGGCGCTTCTGCAACGAACGGACCGGGCCTCGGGCTTTCACCATGCCCTGGGCCAGGCCGGCGATGGGCGGCTGTTGTCGGTCGAAGCCCCGGCCAGCGGCTGCACGGTCCTTGAGGCCCAAGGCCCCCTGGCCCACGCCAATCACCTTATCGCCGAGGATTTCCGCAGCCTCGAACAGGACAGCCAGCCCTCGTCCCAGGCCCGCCAGGAACGGGCCGAGGCCCTGATCCAGGACGGCGCCCTGGCGGCGGGCGATCCCTTCGCCGTCTTGCTGGACCGGGAGAACGCGGCCCTGCCCATATGGCGGCGCGCCAATGAAACCGGCGATGACGGCTATACCCTGGCAAGCGCGGTCTTCGACATCGATTCCAGTACCGTAAACTGGCGCGTCAGCCACGGCCGCGACCCGGTGGCCTCGGGCTTGGTCGAAATCTAATACACCCGCTCGATGCTATAGCCCTGCTGGGTCAGGAGGCTGACCAGGCCCTTCTCACCGGGCAGATGCAGAGCGCCGACGGCGATGAAAGCGCCGCCTTCACTTAGGCGCACGGCCATGCGTTCCGCCATGATGACATTGCGCTCATCGTTCAGGCGGCGCAGGAACGCCTCCATCAATTCCGGCCGTTCTTCCCGCTGCGCCTGTACCCGGGCATAGATGCCGCCGGTATCGCGGGCCAGGTACTGGCGGGTCATTTCCTCAAACATGGCCTCCAGGGTGGCGTCCTGCTCGACCGCGGCGCTCAACATGGCGATCTGGTCGGCCTCGGGCATATCGTTGAAGAGGGCGATTTGTTCCGCCGCCGTCTCCAGGGCGTGAAGCGCCTTGCCCTGGCGCGCCGCCTCGGCCTGCAAGACCTGATCGAGCGGCAGGCTGCCGGCGCGCTTGCGGGCCATTTCGCTTTCGGGAATGCTGAGTATCGACGCCAGGGCCCAGGGCTTCAGGTGCCGCAACTGGGCCGTTTCCAAGCCATGGCGCCGGCCCGCCTCGGCGGTTCTAGCGAAAGCCTCAGAACCGAGCATGGCGTCCAGCTTCGGTCCGGAGGTAATGACCATGGCCTGTCCCATGAGCGCGCCCACCTGGGGGGTCATGAGGATCTCGAAGGTCGCGCTTTGGGCCCCATCGAAGGCCGCGCGCACCGGCGCCGGCAGGTTCAGAACCCGCGCGTCGGTGATGTGGATGGTGCCTAGTAGATAGCTGGGGGCGGCATCCGCGACCTGAATCCGCCATAACAGGCCCTCGCCGTTGGGAACCTCGCCGGCGAGAGCGGCCGGCCGGCCCAGGACCGCCCAGAGCACAAACAAGGGCGCGAGGGCCGCAAAAGAGGCCCAGCGGCGTAAATTCGGCGAAACAGAGAGCATGACCGACCTATTTTCCAACCCAAAACTCAGTTTAGACCCACGAATATTGCCGAGAGGTTATACCTTGAGCTTGTAACCCCTGGCGTAAAGCCACCAGGCCAGGATCCCCATGGCCCCGACCAAGCTCAGCAGAACCCCGGCGGCCAGGGCCAGGGATTCCTGGGCCTGGCCGATAAAACCGAAGCGAAAGCCCTCAAGGGCGTGAAAAACGGGATTGGCCTTGAACAGCCATTGGACCTCCGCCGGCAGCCGCGAGACCGCGAAAAAGGCGCCCGAGAGCAGGGCGATGGGAAATACCAGAAAGGTCTCGGCGGCGCTGTAGTGTTCCCAGTGTTCGGCGCAAATACCGGCAATGACGCCGATCGAGGCAAACAGCAGCGCCGCCGCCAGGGCGAAACCGGCAACGGCGAAGGGGGCATGCAGGGGTATCTCGATAAAGACCGCCATGATCGCAAGGATCGCCATAGCGGTGAGCATGGCATTGCCGGCCGCCGCCAGAATCAGGGTGCCGACCACCTCGAGCGGGGTCATGGGGGCGCTTAGGATGTCGCCGATCATGCCTTCGATCTTGTCGTGGAACAGACTGACCCCCGCGCCCTCGAAGGCGCCGCTGGCGAGGCTGAACATGACGATGCCGGGGGCCAGGAACGCGGCCAGGGACACCCCAGGCAGCGGGTCTCCGCGATCCCCCAGGGCCAACTGGAAGATGGCCAGGAAAATCAGGCTGGTCATGGCCGGCCCGATAATGGAATGCCCGGTATTTCGCAAGTAGTGGAGGAACTGGCGCCGGTACAGGCTCCACATGCCGCGCCAATTGACCGGGCCAAACTGCCGCGGGCCCGGCGGGGCCAGGGCCGGTCTCATGGCTTCAGGCGGTAGCCGGTCGCGAACATGCGGTGCGCCAGGGCCCAAAGGGCGATATTGACCCCCAGAACCACGGCGTAGCCCAGCAAGGGCGAACCGTCCGAGCGGCCGAGAAAACCGTAACGGAAGCCGTCGATCAGATAGAAGAAGGGATTGAAATGGGCGATGAACTGCCAATCCGACGGCAGGCGTTCGATCGAGTAAAAGGTGCCGGAGAGGAAGGAAAACGGCGTGATGACGAAATTCGTGACCGCCGCCATCTGGTCGTACTTTTCGGCCCATATCCCGCCAATCACGCCCAACAGCGCGAGCATGAGCGCGCCGTTGACCGCGTGGTAGATCACGCTTAGGGGATCGGCCATGGGCAGGGTCACGAAGATCGACATGGCCGCGCCGGCGGCGCAGCCGACCATCAAGCCGCGGGTAACGCCCCCGGCGGCGAAGCCCAGGGTCAATTCCCCGGCCGAGAGGGGCGGCATGAGCACGTCCACGATATTGCCCTGGACCTTGGCCATGACGATGGAGGAGGAGGTATTGGCGAAGGCGTTCTGCATCAAGGTCATCATAATCAGACCCGGGGCCAGAAATTGGATATACGGCAGGCCGTCCACTTCGCGCCCGGCGCCGCCCAGGGCAAGGGCGAAAATCGCCAGGAACAAAAGCGTGGTCACCATGGGCGCCAAAAGCGTCTGGGTGAAGACGTTGAGAAACCGGCGCACTTCCTTCAAATACAGGGTCCAAAGGCCGCGCCAATTAACCGCGCCCAGATCGCGCGGGCCGCTCGTTACCGCGCCCAGGGCGCGCGGGCGGCGGGAAATGCTGTGTGTATCCATGGTCCATGACATAAGCTGAGACATGGCAACGCGCAAACAAAAGCGCGCGCCGCGTAAGGCGACGGCGAAATACCTGCGCAACTCGGCGCTGTATTACCTGGGGCGGTATTCGGCCTCGAGCGCCCATTTGCGCCGGCGGCTGCTGGTCAAGGTCGCGCGTTCGGCCGCCGCCCACGAGACCGACGCCGCCGCCGGGGCCGCCGATGTGGAGGCCCTGATCGGCGAACTCGAATCTCAGGGCCTGCTCGACGACGGCCTCTATGCCCGGACCAAGGCGCGCAGCCTGCACCGGCGCGGCAACTCGGCCCGCTCTATCCGCGCGGCCCTGGGCGAAAAAGGCGTCGCCGCCGTCCTGATCGCCGCCGCCCTTGAAAGTTTAAGCGAGGAAACCGCGCAACCGGAGCTAACCGCCGCCCTGGCCTATGCCCGCAAGCGGCGCCTGGGCCCCTACCGCACAGCCGAGGCCCGCGCCGAAAAGCGCGAAAAAGACCTGGCGGCCCTGGGCCGGCGCGGCTTCGCCTACGACCTGGCCCGGCGGGTTATCGACGCCGCCGACCCAGCGGGGGTAGAAACGGACATCGAGGACCCTGGTGATGCGTAAGCCCCAAACCCGGCCCATTTGGCGGTACCAAGTGGCCGGATAGGCCAGTAAATCACATGACATTGAATTGACCGGAGCGGGTTTCGATACCATAAATCACCTAGTCTGAAATCGATATCTTTCCGCGGAGGGCTTGAAATGCTTGCCTTTACCCGATCCATTCTGGCGGCGGTTTTGTGCCTGGGGGTTTCCACCGGCGGGGCGCTGGCCGCCGGCGGCGGTGGCACGGCCGCGAAAAAACAGGATAGCAACTACACCGAAGCGGTTAAGGCGGTTAAGGCCCGCAATTACCAAAAGGCCATACCCTTGCTGCGCGCTTCGCTCAAAAGCGACCCCGCCAATGCCGATGCCCACAACTATCTTGGCTACAGCCTGCGTAAAACCAGCAACATTGAAGACGCGCTGGTCAGTTACAACAAGGCCCTGTCCATCGATCCGGCACACAAGGGCGCCAACGAATACCTGGGCGAGTTGTACCTGGAAATGGGCCAGCTCGATAAAGCCAAGGAACGCCTGGCCGCCCTTGATAAGGCCTGCTTCTTCGGTTGCGAGGAACACCGGGAACTCAAGGCCGAGATCGAGGAATACGTGGCCAAGAACGGCGGCTAACGCGATCGGCTTCGCGCGGCGGCCGGCGCGTCAGCCGCGACCGGCAGTTGCAATGCATTCTTGACCACGCGCACTCTTAAGGCGTTGGCGCGGCCGCGCACCTCGACATCGCGGGCCGGAAAATTTGAAAGATCCAGGCCGGCATGGCGGACCGCCGGCTCCGACACAACCAACTGGGCGCGCAAGTCCTTGGTCATGGCCTCCAGGCGGCTGGCGGTATTGACCGTATCGCCGATGGCGGTGACCGAGCTTGCCCGGCCATAGCCCATTTCACCGACGATGACCGAGCCGCTGTGAATCCCAATGCCGATGCGCAAGGGCCGGTCCAATTCATGGGCCAGGGCGTTGTTGACCTCGATCAGTCGCTCGGCCATGCGCCGGGCCGCCAACATGGCGTTGCCGCTTCCCACCGCCACGCCCCGCTCGACGCCGAAAACCGCCATGATGCCGTCGCCAACGAACTTGTCGACACGGCCGCCGGATTCCTCGACCGCCATGCCCATGGCCGCGAAGTAGCGATTGAGAATGAAGACCACGTCATAGGGCAGCCGGTTTTCGGACATGGAGGTGAAGTCGCGCATATCGGCGAAAAGAACCGCGACCTCGCGTTCCGCGCCATGTATATGCCGCTTGCGTCCATCGGCCGGCGAGGCCGAGGGCGGCAAAAGCGGTGTGACTTCCACGTCCTGGGTCGGGCGGGTTTGGCACGCCAAGCGGACGTTGGGGGCGGCGCCGATGCGTTTCAGCACCTTGGCTTCATCGTCGCTCGGCGGGGTCAGGTTTTCCAAACCCTGGCCGATGCGCACCCGGCAGGTCGAACAGCGCCCCCGTCCCCCGCACACGGAGGCATGGGGTATTCCGGCGCCCCGGCTGGCCTCCAGAATCGTGGCGCCGGCGGCGATCGGCACCCGGCGGCCTTCCGGATAGGCGATATGCACGACCCCGCGCCGCCGGTTGAAGACCCCGCGCAGCCAGCGCGCCAGAATACTCAAGGCAAGCAAGCCCGCGGCCGTGGACAGGATCGCGATCTCCAAGCCTTTAATGACTGCCAAGGCATCCGCGCCGGCGAAGCCGATCTCCTCGCGGGCGCGCGCCATCCAGGCCTCGTCCGCCGCCAGGCGCGCGACCTCGCGCCCGGCGAAATAAAACCCGCCGAGGGCGAATACCGGCATCAGGATGGCGAAAGCGTAGAGCGCGGGAAGCGCCTGACGGTACCAAGGTTTCAGACGCAGCCAGAAATGCAGCCCGATACAGGCGTGAACCCACACCACTAATAGGGTAATCGCCTGGCGCAGCCCGAGGCCGGGGCTGAAAACGAAATAGATCAGCAGGATGTAGGCATAATTGTCATTGACGCCATAGATTTCGTGGGCGAAACGGGTACCGAGGATATGGAGCGTGATCAGCGGCGGGATCGCGAGGCCGAATAGAATTTGCGCGGCCTCCCACGGCGGCATGCGCAGACGCCGGCGGCGGTAGATCGACCACAGGGCCAGAGAGACATGGATCAAGAGAGCGCCGTAAAGCGCGGTCGACATGACCGGGTTGCGCCACAGAAGATTGAAAACCCGCCGGCCGCTCTCGAGCGCCTCAAGGGATATGAGCCCCAGCGCGTGATTGATGAAATGGGTGAGGACGTAAGAGAACAGGATCAGGCCGGTGATCAGGTGCAAACGGCGGCGCATGAATCGGTCTGTTCCAGGAAAGCGGCGCGCAAGGCGGCGGATCGCCACGATGATACGGGGTCGCGGCCAGACCGCAAGCCGGGGATTGGCGCCAAGCAGGCGGGGAAAATCCTAGCATGAACGCCCGCAACCCGGATCGCGCCGCGCGCCGCGCCCGGCGCAAGGCGGCCCTGGGCCGCACCATCGACACCAGCGTCCCTTCGCCTTGTATCAGCGTTTGTCAGATCGATAGCGCGATCGACGAATGCATTGGATGCCGGCGCACGATCGACGAAATTCGCGACTGGATCATTATGACCGCCGAGGAAAAAAAGGCGGTCCTGGCCCGCATCGCGCGCCTATCCGGCGGAACCAGCCATGAGCCCTGAAAACAGCGGGCTGACGAGCCCTGAAAACAGCGCGCGCTTGAGCCCGCCGGCGGAGGTTCTGCCGCCGGCGGGCTTCGCGCTTCTGGCCGCGCTTTCACTGCTTTGGGGCATGAACTGGCCCTTCATGAAAATCGCCTTGGCAGAAATTCCGGTGTGGCCGTTCCGTAGTTTGAGCTTGATCGTCGGCGGTTGCGCCCTGCTATCCATAACCGCCCTTGGCGGCCGCTCGCTCCGCATCCCCACCCAGGAATTGCGCCCGCTTCTACTGTGCGCGCTATTCAATATCGTCGGGTGGCATATTTTTTCCGCTTACGGTGTATCTCTGATGGCGGCGGGCCGGGCCTCGATCATCGCCTTCACCATGCCGGTCTGGGCCGCCGTGCTTGGCGGGCTGGTATTGCGGGAGCGTTTAACCTGGCGGCGGTGGTTTGGCTTGGCGCTCGGCATGGCCGGACTGGCGGTCTTGATCGGGCCGGATCTAGGCGGCCTGGGACGCACGCCCTGGGGCGCCGTCTTCATGCTCGGCGCGGCCATATCCTGGGCATTGGGGGTCGTCCTCATGAAGCGTTTCACCTGGAGCTTGCCGGTCGCGGCCTTGGCGGGTTGGCAACTGCTGCTCGGCGCCATTCCGATTACCCTGGGCGCACTTTGGATTGGCGATTGGCCGGACCCGGCGGCCTTGAGCCGGGAGGCCTTGGCCGCGACAGCCTATGTCTTGATCGTCCCCATGATCTTTTGCCACTGGGCCTGGTTCAAGGTCGTCAGTCTGTTTCCCGCCGTCATCGCGGCGATCGGCACCCTGGCGATCCCGGTTGTCGGCGTCCTGTCCAGCGGCCTGGTACTGGACGAGCCGATCGGCGCGCGCGAGATACTTGCCCTGGCGCTAGTTTGCGCCGCCTTGGCCGTGGTCTTGGTTCTGCCCGCCATAGCCCCTCGTGCGCGGCGCAATTCTTAGCTAAACTCCGAATCGAACAGCAAGTTGGAAGGACACCGGGTCATGGCGGACTCCGACGAGATACCGGCCCAGAGCGACGCCGAAATCGAAACGGCGGCCGTCGCCAAGGCAAAGGAAGACGAAGCCGCCTGGAACGCGCAGTGGCTGCTGTTCCCCAGCGTCAGCCAAGACCATGAAGGCGCTTGGCGTTATTGGGATGTGCCCGAGGATACCGGCGTTTACAACGACGATTGGGCGATTGGCGAACGCCTGGCGCGCGAGACGGTGGCCCACATGCAGGACTTTCAGTCCGGCAACAATGTTTTACGCCGGATCATGCGCGAAATCGACTTCGAAACCGCGGTTGCCCAGGGCTTTCTGACCCGGATCGAAGACATGCTGACCAATCCCTCGCTGTATCTGGACTCCCTCGATCCCGGTGCGGTCGGGGCCAAGCTGCGCGCCTCTTCCACGGAATCTTAGGGCGTGCTCAAAAACATTTTGCGGGACCGGCGTTTCGCGGTCACCGCCGAAGTCCCGCCGCCCTTGACCGCCGACCCTGAGGCCATGATCGCCTTGGCCGCGCCCTTGAGGGGCAAGGTGGACGCTATCAACGTGACCGACGCAGCCGGCGCGCGCACGGCCATGTCCAGCCTGGCGGCGGCGGCGATCCTATGCCGGGCGGGGTTCGAGCCGGTCTTGCAAATGACCTGCCGCGACCGCAACCGGCTCGCCCTGGCCGGCGACCTCTTGGGGGCGGCGGCCTTGGGCATCGAGAACCTCTTGATACTACGCGGCGACGATCCCACCCAGGGCGACGCGCCGGACGCCAAGCCGGTGTTCGATTTTGATAGCCGCGAGCTTATGAGTCTGGCGCGGCTCATGCGCGACCGGGGTGTCTTGCCCTCGGAACGAATAATCGCCTCGCCGCCCAGCTTGTTCATCGGCGCGGCGGATTCGCCCTGCGACCCCCCGGCGGATTGGCGGCCGGACGCGCTCATGGCCAAGCAGGAGGCCGGGGCCCAATTCGTGCAAACCCAATTCTGTTTCGACACCGGAGCGCTGCGCCGCTACATGGCGCGCCTGTCCGATTTCGGTTTGACCGATAAGCTTCATTTTCTGATCGGCGTCGGGCCCATCGCCTCGGCGGCAAGCGCGCGCTGGATGAACGACAAGCTGTTCGGCGTCACCGTGCCCGGCGAGACCATCGAACGCCTGGAGAAGGCGGGCGATCAGGCGGCGGAAGGCCGGCGAATTTGCATCGAGACGATTGAGGAGCTGCGCGGGATCGAGGGAGTCGCCGGCGTCCATATCATGGCCCCGCGCGGCGGCGCCCCCGCCATCGCCGAGGTCGTGAACGGCCTTTAGAGCCCTTTCCGATCACACGAACCCATTAACGCCGCCATCCCGGACGCGACTTTCCGTTTATGAGCCGGTGACCTAACGCCGCTTAAACCTGGCGGTACTGCCGGCTATCCATGAGCACCGCCGCCGAGAGGGTCTTGTTATCCAAATCCCGGCGGTCGCTTGTCAGGATCGCGTGTTCCAAGCTTTGCCCATCCCGGTACACACGCGCAACGCTCCAAACCACCGTGGGCAGGCCCACGCGGTAGAATCGCTGTCCAATTTCCAAGCGCGGCGCGGCCGCCGCCTTGGCCGCCTTGACCTGCCGTAACAATATCGACGGCGCGTGTTGCCAAGCGGATAGGTCGAGATAGGTATCGCGTCTCATGGTGTCCACGGGCCCTAGAGGTCCCACCATCCCAAGGCATAAAAAACGCCGAGGAATATCGCGATCCCGATCAACACGCCCTCCACCCGGTAGAGCGCCCGCCGCCGGCCTTCGCGCGGCAGTCTGCTTTCCGTCACGGATCGATACATGTTTGCCTCCCTATGCCAGCCTGAAGACCGGTCTGTTCATTAGCAACGACGATAGCATATCCGGGCCGCCCATGAAAGAACCTCCCATGGGCCCCGCGTCCTTGTAGCAAGTGGCCGGTGTTGACACCTATTTATAGCGCGCCGTAGAGTATGCGTTATCTGTCTGTCCCCATGAGGGATATTCAAAACTAAGACGTTCAATACAAATAAAACCGGGGAGGTATCGATGAAAAAGACTGGTCTTTTCTTATCCACAGCGGGCCTAGCGTTACTGCTGCTTGCCAAACCGGGTTTCGCGGCGGGCGATTCCGCGAACCTGTCAAAATTGGGCGCCTTCAAGCGCACCGATACCGGGTCCATGGAGCGTGTGCCCCAAGACGGCAAGTATGCGGATAACCTGAGGAAGGTTCTCCAAAACATCGACATGCCGGACGGTTTCAAGATCGAGCTGTTCGCGATCGTGCCCGACGCCAGGAACATGGCGGTCAGCCGCAACAAGGCCACCGTCTGGGTCGGCACGCGCAAAACCGCCGTCTGGTCGGTGACCGACCGGGACATGGACAATGTCGCCGACACGGTCGAGGCCTTCAGCCCGAGCGTCAAGTTCGATATCCCCAACGGCGTTTGCTACTCGCCCGACGGTTTCCTGTTCGTCGCGGAAAGAAACCGCGTGATGATGTTCCCGGCCGCCGAATACTTCATGGAAGGTTCCGACACGGTCGCGATCCCGATTGTGAAACAGGGCGATCTGATTCCCGCGGACGAGGAATCCTACAACCACACCGCGCGCGTCTGCGCGGTCGGCCCGGACAACAAGCTTTACATCAGCCTGGGCCAGCCCTTCAACGTAACCCCGGCCGACAAGGTGGAACTCTACGCCAAGGTCGGTATCGGCGGCATGATCCGCATGAACCGCGACGGCTCGGGGCGCGAGGTCGTGGCCACCGGTATCCGTAATTCGGTCGGTCACGCCTTCAACCCGCAAGACGGCGCCCTTTGGTTCACCGACAATCAAGTCGATGGCATGGGCGACGATATTCCGCCGGGCGAGCTGAACAAAATGCCTGAAATGGGCATGTGGTACGGCCATCCCTATTACGGTGGCGGCAGCGTGCGGACCAACGAGTACAAGGACCAGTCCATACCCGAGGACCGGGCCGCCAAGTACGTGCCGCCCCAGGTGGAAATGGCCGCCCACGCGGCCGATCTAGGGATGATGTTCTACACCGGCAGGATGTTCCCAAAGAAATACAGCAACGCCATCTTCAACGCCCAGCATGGGTCTTGGAATTCCGTGGAGCCCAAGGGCCCCAGAATCATGGTCACCTTCTTGGACGGTGAGGGGAACGCCGCCAAGACGGAGGTCTTCGCCGACGGCTGGATGAACGACTACGGCGTCTATCTCGGCCGGCCGGTGGACGTGCAACAGTATGTCGACGGCTCGATCCTGGTATCGGACGACAAAGCCGGCGCGATTTACCGCATCTCCTACAGCGGTAACTAAGCCTTCAAGGCGGGCATGAGGGCCGGGTATATTCCCGGCCCTCATGGCTTTGAATCGAGTAAGCATGGCTGTAACCAAGCGACTGTCACGGCTGGCCCTTGGGCTCGTTTTCGCGTCGGGGCTGGCCGGCGAGCGGGCCTTCGCAGGGGAATTGTCGGCGGGCAAAGCCAAGGCCGAAGCAACCTGCCAAGTGTGCCACGGTCTCGATGGCAGGGCCGTCATACCCATGGCCGCGAACCTAAGCGGCCAACAGAAAGAATATATTATCGCCCAGCTCGAAGCCTATCGCGGGGGCAAGCGCCATCACGAGCAGATGAGCATCATCGCGAAAATGCTCACCGACGACGACATCGAAAATGTGGCGGAGTGGTATTCCAGTATCGAGATAACCATCGTCATGCCGGAATAGTATCCACTGGTGTCCGGTTTAAACCGGACAGCAGTGCCAAGCGCCCACACATGACGGCTAAATGGGTATGCGCCCTAGGTTGAGAACCTATACAACTCGTTGATATTGTGGCACTGAGAAAGCCCTTATTGGGTATTTGTTCTGACGAGGTGTCTGACATGGATCTTTTTTGGCTTTCAGATGAAGCTTGGGCGGCGATTGAACCGCATC